>CAMHKU010000055.1 GCA_946185805.1 uncultured Prevotellaceae bacterium
TGTGCCAAGGGCACAAAATCTACAAAAATATGCCTTCAGAAGAGATTTATGTTAGATTTTTGAAGATTTTTGTCTTTATATTTCTTCTGGTGAGAAGCATGGCTGAGCAGTTACTTGATGTTTGAAAAACTGTGAAAGTTTATATAATAAGAGAAAAAACGGATAATGCTGTTTGGCAGTTTGCCGTTTTTGCAGTATCTTTGCATTTCGTAACGATATAGCTATATGGGAATATTCGGATTTTTTGGCAAGAAGAACAAAGAGACGCTTGACAAGGGCTTGGAAAAGACCAAGACCTCGGTGTTCGACAAGCTGGCGCGCGCCGTTGCCGGCAAGTCGAAAGTTGACGACGACGTGCTCGACAACCTGGAAGAGGTGCTCATCACCAGCGACGTCGGCGTAGAAACAACGTTGAAAATCATCAAGCGCATAGAGGAACGCGTGGCTCGCGACAAATACGTGAGCACCAGTGAGTTAAATGCCATACTTCGCGACGAGATAGCGTCGTTGCTGGCAGAGAACAACTCTGAAGATAACGACAACTGGGACCTGCCCGGCGACCATAAGCCCTACGTCATTCTGGTGGTGGGCGTCAACGGTGTTGGCAAGACCACGACCATTGGCAAGCTGGCCTGGCAGTTTAAGAATGCCGGCAAGAAAGTGTACTTAGGTGCTGCCGACACCTTCCGTGCCGCCGCCGTAGAGCAGCTCTGCATCTGGGGCGAGCGCGTGGGCGTGCCTGTGGTGAAGCAGCAGATGGGCAGCGACCCTGCCTCGGTGGCCTTCGACACGCTGCAGAGCGCCAAGGCCAACGGTGCCGACGTGGTGCTGATAGACACCGCCGGCCGCCTGCACAACAAGGTGGGCTTAATGAACGAGCTGAAGAAGATTAAGGAAGTGATGAAGAAGGTGTTGCCCGAGGCTCCCGACGAGGTGATGCTCGTGTTGGACGGCTCCACCGGGCAGAATGCCTTTGAGCAGGCCAAGCAGTTCTCGGCCGTTACCCAGATTACGAGTATGGCCATCACCAAGCTCGACGGCACCGCCAAGGGTGGGGTGGTCATCGGTATCAGCGACCAGCTGAAGGTGCCCGTAAAGTATATCGGACTGGGCGAAGGCATGGAAGACCTGCAGCTGTTTAACAAGCGCGAGTTTGTAGACTCGCTGTTTAAAAGATAATGGGTGATAGGTGATGGGTGATTGGTGATAGGTGATGGGTGATAGGTGATGGGTGAGAAATTGCTCCCGCTGTAAGTAGTATGAAAAGAAAGTCTACGATAGATTTCATATCCTTGGGATGCTCGAAGAATCTCGTTGACAGCGAGATGCTCATGGGGCTGATGGAGGCCAACGGCTATCAGTGTACGCACGATAGCGACGACCCTCATGGTGAAATCGTGGTGGTGAACACCTGCGGCTTCATCAACGATGCCAAGGAGGAGAGTATCAATACGATTCTGGAGTTTGCTCAGGCGAAGACTGAAGGACGTATTGAACGGCTCTACGTGATGGGCTGTCTGTCAGAGCGTTATCTGGCCGACCTTGAGGCCGAGATTCCCGAGGTCGACGGCTGGTATGGCAAGTTCAACTACAAAGAATTGCTGAGAGACTTAAAAACTGCAGAGGCCGCAGCCTCCCCAAACGTTAAGACCTCCCCAAGCCCCTCCGAAGCCTTCCCGCCCCGCCACCTCACCACCCCCCGCCACTATGCCTATATCAAGATCAGCGAGGGCTGCGACCGTCACTGCGCCTACTGCGCCATTCCGCTGATTACGGGTAAGCACCTGAGCCGCCCGATGGAGGAAATCCTTGACGAGGTTCGCTATCTGGTAAAGGGCGGCACGAAGGAGTTTCAGGTCATAGCCCAAGAGCTGACCTATTACGGCGTCGACCTCTACGGCGAGCAGAAGATTGCCGAACTGATAGAACAGATGGCCGATATCGAGGGCGTGGAGTGGATACGCCTGCACTACGCCTATCCTACGCATTTCCCCTGGGCGCTGCTCGACGTGATGCGCCGCAAAGCTAATGTTTGTAAGTATCTTGATATTGCCCTGCAGCATATCTCCGACCCCATACTGAGCCGTATGCGCCGCCATGTGACCAAGGCCGAGACCTACGAGCTGGTGGAGCGCTTGCGCCGCGAGGTGCCCGGTATCCATCTGCGCACCACGCTGATGGTAGGCTTCCCCGGTGAGACCGACGAGGACTTTGCCGAGCTGGTGGACTTCACCAAGTGGGCACGCTTCGAGCGTATGGGAGCCTTTGCCTATTCCGCCGAGGATGGTACGTGGTCGGGCGACCATTATGCCGATGACGTACCTGAGGAGGTGAAGCAGCAGCGGCTCGACCGCCTGATGCGGGTGCAACAGCATATCAGTGCAGAGATTGAGGCCGCCAAGATAGGGCAGACACTCAAGACCATCATCGACCGCCGCGAGGGAGACTATTACGTCGGCCGTACGGAATTCTGCTCGCCAGAGGTAGACCCAGAGGTGCTCATTGCCGCCAAGGACGGTGAGCTGACCATCGGCGAGTTTTATGACGTGAAGATAACCGACGCCGAGGAGTTTGACCTCTACGGCACAGCGCTTCGCCAGTGAACAGTGAATATAGAACAGTCAAAAATAAATTGTAAATAGTAAATAGTTAAATAGTAAATATATAGGTGAACAACAAACAATTCATCAGCGAACTGGCTCAGCGGATGGGCTATACGGCGCAGGACACACAGAAGATGGTGTACCAGCTGATAGAGGCTATGGGCGACAGTTTCCAGGAAGGCGACAGTGTGGCTATCCAGAACTTCGGCAACTTTGAGGTGAAGAAGAAGCTGGAGCGCATCATGGTGAACCCCACCACAGGCCAGCGTATGCTCGTGCCGCCGAAGCTGACGCTGAACTTCAGGATTAGCCCCACGTGGAAAGACCAGTTAAAGAACGGAGGAGCGGAGTGATATGGAGCGTAAGTCGATACAGGAGATAGCCGCCGTTCTGACAGCCAAGAGCGGCCTGAAGAAGAAAGATGCCGAGCGCTTTGCCATGACGCTCTTCGACGTGGTGAAAGAGGCGTTGGAGACCGACCGCTTAGTGAAGGTGAAGGGGCTTGGAACGTTTAAGATTATTGACATCGAAGCCCGCGAGAGCATCAATGTCAATACCGGTGAGCGTGTGCTCATCGACGGCCACGATAAGATTACCTTCACCCCAGATGCTTCGATGAAGGAATTGGTGAACAAACCGTTCTCACAGTTTGAAACAGTGGTACTTAACGATGGCGTAGACTTTAGCGATGACAGTTTCTCTGCTGACGAGGAATCCACAGCAGAAGAACTTACGGAGGAGGAGGATGCAGAAGCCGCAGCAACTGCTGAAATTCCGAGGCAATATTCAGTTGCCGACGATGCGCCGTCGGAGATGCCCGCCGATATACCGATGGAGTATCCTGTTGTCGACGAGACACCACAAGTAGTGACTCCCCAAAAAGAAGAACCGGCTATTGAGGAATTTATCCCCTCCATTGGTCTGCTTGGTGTACCGGAAACCACGGAAGCCCCGGCAAGCAATGGTGTGTCGGGAAACACAAACGGCCTGGATACTACTGACGAGCAGGAAGTAGTTGACAAGCCTGCCGTTGTCAATGAGTCCTTAACAAATACTGAGCCGGAAATAAGTAACGTGCCGGAGACTGACAGTGAGCCGGCCCCCCAAAGCGAGCCGGAGACAGGCAGTGAGACGGAAACCAAAAGCGGACCAAAGACTGATAGCGAACAGGAAACAGTCGCCGAACCAGAGACTGACAACGAACCAGATACAGACATAGAACCCGAAACAGACGAGGAAGCAGCCGACGACGACAGCCCCTCTAAAACGCCTTGGATATTGGCTGCCGTGTTGGCTTGCGTGCTCTCATTTGCCGCCGGATATTTCATCGGGCGTTCATCGAGCAATGGTGACCAAAGTCTGGCGCAGCAAGAGGACCGTCTGGCGGCCGACACTACAAAGACCGACAGCGCCAAGGTGAGTGTCGTCAAGGCCGGCGCCGCACAGACAGACAGCCTCAAGGGCGATACGACAGCTACGGCAGAGCTTGACGAGAAGCAGAAAGGGGCTCCCGATGCTCCTGCCGTGCCCAATGCCAGTGCAAAGCCGGTGGCTCCTGTGGCTCCAGTAACTCCGCCAGCAACCTCGGCAACCTCGGCATCGTCGGCCACGACTGCAAGTGCGTCAACTACGGAGTCTGACAAATATGCGCAGATGGACGCCCGTGTGCGTACAGGTGCCTACCGCATTGTGGGTACCGACTATCAGGTGACGGTAAGAGCCGGAGAGACCACGGCCCGCATAGCTCGCCGCACATTAGGACCCGACATGGAGTGCTATATTGAGGTGTACAACGGCATCAAGAGCAACAGCGAGCTGAAGGCCGGACAGAAGCTCAACATCCCGAAGCTGCAGTGGAAGAAGAAAAAGAAGACGGTAAATAACTGATTCTTCTAAGACAACGAATTTGACGAATTAAACGAATTAAACGGATTTATCGCATTAAACGGATTTTTTTGGATTAAATGAATTAAACAAATAAATATAGAAAAGAATTATGGCAGAATCAATTGATATCCGCGAGTTGAACATCCGGATAGAACAGCAAAGTGCGTTCGTTACCAATCTTGTGACGGGAATGGATCGCGTCATCGTGGGACAGAAACATCTGGTAGACTCTCTGCTCATCGGCCTGTTGAGCGATGGCAATATCCTGTTGGAGGGTGTCCCCGGTCTGGCCAAGACACTGGCCATCAAGACCCTGTCGCAGCTTATCGACGCCAAGTACAGCCGCATACAGTTTACCCCCGACCTGCTGCCCGCCGACGTGACGGGAACGATGATTTATTCGCAGAAAGACGAGCGCTTCCAGGTGAAGCAGGGCCCCGTGTTTGCCAACTTCGTGCTGGCCGACGAAATCAACCGTGCACCGGCCAAGGTGCAGAGTGCCCTGCTCGAAGCCATGCAGGAGAAGCAGGTGACCATCGGCAGCGACACTTTCTCGCTGCCCAGCCCCTTCCTTGTGATGGCCACCCAGAACCCCATAGAGCAGGAGGGCACCTACCCCCTGCCCGAGGCACAGATGGACCGTTTCATGCTGAAGGTGGTCATCGACTATCCCACCATCGACGAGGAGAAGCGCATTATCCGCGAGAACATCGCTGGCGGGCTGCCCGAGGTGAAGCCCGTCACCACGGGCGCAGAGATTTTGAAGGCCCGCAGTGTGGTGCGCGAGGTGTACATTGACGAGAAGATTGAGCAGTATATTGCCGACATCGTCTTTGCCACCCGCTATCCCGACCGCTACGGCCTGAAAGAGTTGAAAGACATGATAGCCTTCGGCGGCTCGCCCCGTGCCAGTATCAATCTGGCCAAGGCCTCGCGTGCCTATGCGTTTATCAAGCGCCGCGGCTATGTGGTGCCCGAGGATGTGAGGGCCGTGGCTCACGACGTGCTGCGCCACCGCATCGGCCTGACCTACGAGGCAGAGGCGTCGAACATCACCAGCGAGGAGATTGTGTCGAAGATTATCAATAAGGTGGAAGTGCCCTGATGGAAACAAGTGAAATCTTAAAGAAGGTACGCAAGATAGAGATCAAGACGCGCGGCTTGAGCTCGCAGGTCTTTGCCGGACAATACCATTCTGCCTTCAAGGGTAGGGGAATGGCGTTCAGCGAGGTGCGCGAGTATCAGTATGGCGACGACGTGCGCGACATCGACTGGAACGTTACCGCCCGCTTCCACCGTCCCTACGTGAAGGTGTTTGAGGAGGAGCGCGAACTGACGGTCATGCTGCTTGTCGATGTCAGCGGCTCGCTGGACTTCGGCACGCAGACACAGATGAAGCGCGACATGGTGACCGAGATTGCGGCCACCATCGCCTTCTCGGCCATCCAGAACAACGACAAGATAGGCGTGGTGTTCTTTTCTGACAAAATAGAGAAGTACATCCCGCCAAAGAAGGGCCGCAAGCATATTCTCTACATTATCCGCGAAATGCTCGACTTCAAGCCCGACTCGCGGAAAACCAGCCTGAAGCAGGCCATAGAGTTTATGACCAGCGTGCAGAAGCGGCGCACCACAGCGTTTATCCTGAGCGACTTCTACGTGCAGGAGGACTTCCTGCAGTCGCTGCAGATCTGCAACCGCAAGCACGACGTGGTGGCTATCCAGGTGTACGACCCCCGTGCCCGTGAGCTGCCCGACGTGGGACTGATGAAGGTGGTCGATGCCGAGACAGGCTTCGAACAATATATAGACACCGGCTCCAAGAGTCTGCGTCAGGCCTACAGCCGTTATTGGCAGAGCCGGCAGAAGGAACTGAAAGACACCTTCACCCGCAGCAATGTAGACAGTATCAGCATTGCCACCAACGAGGATTTTGTGAAGCAGCTCTTAGGACTGTTTAAGATGAGGGCATAAGCAGGCTTCGCCCCAAAGACTAAAGGCGGACTTCGCCCTAAAGACTAAAGGCGGGCCTTTGCCCTAAAGAGAAAAGAATAGTGAACAAAGGAAAGAATAAGACAATGGACTACAGCAAAAGGATGGCGTTAGCCGTCTTGGTTGTTTTTTCTTTATGCTTTAGCCGTGCAGCGGCGCAGGTGAACGTGGTGGCCTCTATCGACTCCATCGAGATGTTCATAGGCGAGCAGGTACACGTCACCGTGACGGCCACGATGAAGGAAGGGGCCAAGGCGGAGTTTCCCGTCTTCAAGCCCACGCAGCAGATTATTCCCGGCGTAGAGGTGCTCAAGAGTACCGAGCAGGGCGTCAAGGGCAAGGACAACGGTATGGTTGACCGCTCGGTGGTCTACACGCTGACATCGTTCGACGACACGCTCTACTATCTGCCTCCCTTCGTGGTGAAGGTCGACGGCAAGGCGTATGAAAGCAAGAGCCTGGCGCTGAAAGTGCTTGGCGTAGAGGTGGATACTCTTCATGCGGAGAAGTTCTTCGGCCCTAAGGACGTTCAAGAGAATCCCTTCCTGTGGAGCGACTGGAGCCTGCTCTTCTGGCTCAGCGTGCTGATGCTGGTATTGATAGCCGTGGGCTATTATCTCTACCTGCGACTGCGTGACAACAAGCCCATCATTGCCCATATCAAGATAGTAAAGCGACTGCTGCCCCACCAGAAGGCTATGAAGGAGATAGAGCAGATCAAGGCCGACAAGATGCAGAACTCGGAGAATCCGAAAGAGTACTACACACGACTGACGGACACGCTGCGTAAGTATATTGAAGACCGCTACGGTTTCAGCGCCATGGAGATGACCAGCACGGAGATTATCGAGCGCCTGGAGCGTGCGATGGCCGACGATGCGCAGGCCGCCGAGAGTATGAAGCAGGAACTGCGGCAGCTCTTTATGACTGCCGACCTGGTGAAGTTTGCCAAGTATTCGACGATGATCAACGAGAACGATGCCAACCTGGTGAGTGCCATCGACTTCATCAACCAGACGAAGCTTGAGAACATGCCCACCGAGGAGACCGTGAAACCCGAACTGACGGAGGCCGACCAGCGCACCCAACAGACGCGCCGTGTGCTGAAAGTCGTTATCGGACTCGTCGCCACCGCATGCGCCGTGCTGCTGGGTATCGTTTCCTACGGACTCTACCAGCTGCTGGGGTAGGAGTGAAAAGTGAAGAGTGAAGAGTGAAGAATTTGCTACCGCACGGAAAAGTGTAGAGTAAAAAGTGAATTGTGAATTACGAATTCTGAATAGTGAACATAGATGGAATTTGCCAATAAAGAATATCTGTTGTTGCTCCTGCTGCTGATACCTTATATAATATGGTATCTGCTGTACAGGAAGAAGAGCGAGCCCACGATGCGCATGGCCGACACCTTCGCCTTCCGCTTTGCACCTAAGAGCTGGAAGGTGAGGCTCATGCCGCTGCAGATGCTGCTGCGCGTGCTGGCCTTTGTCATGGTGGTGGTAGTGCTGGCGCGCCCTCAGACCCGCAACTCGTGGAAGAACAAGACCGTGGAGGGTATTGACATCATGCTGGCCATGGACGTGTCGACGTCGATGCTGGCCGAAGACCTGAAGCCCAACCGCATGGAGGCTGCCAAACAGGTGGCTGCCGAATTTATCGCCGGCCGTGCTGACGACAATATCGGTCTGTCGATTTTTGCCGGCGAGGCCTTTACACAGTGCCCGATGACCACCGACCATGCCTCGCTGCTGAACCTGCTTCAGAATGTGCGTACCGACATAGCCCAGCGCGGCCTCATAGAAGACGGCACCGCCATCGGCATGGGCCTGGCCAATGCCGTGAGCCGTCTGAAGGACTCCAAGGCCAAGAGCAAGGTGGTCATCCTGCTCACCGACGGTAGTAACAACCGCGGCGACATCTCGCCCATGACTGCCGCCGAGATAGCCAAGAGCTTGGGCATCCGTGTGTATACCATCGGCGTGGGTAGCAATAAGGTGGCTCCTTACCCCATGCCGGTAGCCGGTGGCATTCAGTATGTGAACATCCCCGTGGAAATCGACAACGAGACGCTGCGGGGCATTGCCAAGGCCACCGACGGCGATTTCTACCGGGCTACGAACACCAAGGAGCTTAACCAAATCTACAAGGAGATAGACCAGTTAGAGAAATCGAAGCTCAACGTCAAGCAGTTCAGCAAGAAATACGACGTCTACCAGCCTTTCGCCCTCGTGGCGGTGCTGGCACTGCTGTTGGAACTGCTGCTGCGAATAACCGTATTTAGGAGGATACCATAATGTTTAGATTTGAAGACCCTCAATACCTTTACCTCTTGCTGCTGATTCCTGTGTTGGCAGCCATCAGGTTTATGATGTACCGTAACCAGAAGAAGCGGCTGCGCAAGTTTGGCGATCCGCATTTGCTGCGTGAGTTGATGCCCGATGTGTCGCGCTGGCGGCCGGGTGTCAAGTTCTGGCTGTTGGAAGCAGCTCTGGCGCTGCTCATCGTGATGCTGGCGCGCCCGCAGATGGGCACGAAGATCAGTCATGAGAAGCGCACGGGCATAGAGACCATCATCTGTCTCGACATCAGTAACTCTATGCGCGCCGAGGACGTGACGCCCAGCCGTATCGACCGTGCCAAGATGATGGTAGAGAACCTCGTCGACCACTTTACCGACGACAAGATAGGGCTCATCGTCTTTGCCGGCGATGCCTTTGTGCAGCTGCCCATTACCAGCGACTATGTGTCGGCCAAGATGTTCTTGTCGAACATCGACCCGTCGATGATGGCCACCCAGGGCACCGACATCGCGCGCGCCGTAGACATGGCCTCTCACAGCTTTACCAAGGAGGAGGGCATCGGCAAGGCTATTATCGTGATTACCGACGGTGAAGACCATGAAGGCGGTGCCACCGAGGCCGCCGAAGCAGCCAAGAAAGCGGGCATGCGCGTCTACATGCTCGGCATCGGCTCTACCAGCGGGGCGCCTATCCCCATTCCCGGCACCGGCGACTACATGACCGACAACACGGGGCAGACGGTGATGACAGCCCTCAACGAAGACATGTGTAAGCAGATAGCCGAGGCTGGCGGCGGCGCCTATATACATGTGGAAAACAACAGCAACGCCCAGGACCTGCTGGACCAGGAACTGGAGAAGCTGGCCAAGAAAGAGACCCAGTCGACCATCTACAGCGACTACGACGAGCAGTTCCAGGCTTTCGGCATCCTGGCCTTGCTGCTGCTTATCATCGAGGTGTGTCTCTTGGAGAGCAAGAACCCGCTGATGCGTCGCGTGTCGCTGTTCAAGCGCAAAGCCGGCGACGAGGCTCTTAAAAACTGATAAAACGGGAAGTGCATGGTACAAAAGAAAGAACAGGACTATGAGATATGTGAACAATAATATGGCTAAATACAGATGGTTGACGATATTGAGTTTATCATTTATCATTTGTCATTTTTCATTTAGCCCTGTGCTGGCACAGAGCGACCGACAGTTGGTGCGTCAGGGCAACAAGCTCTATCGTAGTGGCGACTTTGCCAATGCCGAGGTGAGCTATCGTAAGGCTTTGGAAAAGAACGACCGCAACCCTCAGGCCCGTTACAATTTGGGCAACTCGCTGCTGGCACAGAACAAAGACTCTGCCGCCGTGGCTGAGTTTGAGAAGGCTGCCAAGGCCGAGCCCAACGAGCTGCGCAAGTCGATGGCCTATCATAACATGGGCGTCATCTGTCAGCGCCATCAGATGTTTGGCGAGGCCATAGAGGCTTACAAGCAGAGCCTGCGCCTAAACCCCAAGGATGACCAGACACGCTATAACCTGGAACTCTGTAAGCGTCAGCAGAAACAGCAGCAGAACAACCAGCAGAATCAGCAGAACCAGGACAACAAGGAGAAGAACAAGCAAGACCAGCAGAAGCAGCAACAGCAGAAGCAGGATGAGCAGAAGCAGCAAGAGCAGCAGAAGAAGCAGCAGGAGCCCAAGATGAGCAAGGACAATGCCGAGCAGTTGCTCAATGCCGCCATGCAGCAGGAGAAGCAGACCCAGGAACGCATGAAGAAAGCACAGCAGAAGCCTCAGAAGCGCAATATTGAGAAAAATTGGTAGTAAAAAGATGAAAAGATTTTTATATAGTGTGAACAGCCGGTGGATGGTTCTCGCGATACTATTCACTGTTCACTGTACGCTATTCGTAAGCCACGCAGTGGCGCAGACACTTACCGCCAACGCCCCGTCGCACGTGGCCGTTGGCGAGCAGTTCCGCCTGTCGTATACCGTTGACACGCAGGATGTGAGCGACTTCCGTGTGGGCGACATTCCCGATGCCTTTGAGGTGCTGATGGGGCCGAGCCGCTCGTCGCAGTCGAGTTTCCAGATTATCAATGGCCACACCACACAGTCGTCGTCAATCACCTTCACCTATATCGTGGTGGCGGTGAAGAACGGCACCTTCACCATCCCCGCCGCCCACATTACCGCCGGCGGCAAGAGCATCAGTTCGGGAACGCTGAAAATCAGTGTCTCCGGCCAGGCCCAGGGTGGGGCAGGGGGCGGCTCACAGCGTCAGCAGCAGATGGCGCCGCAGCCCCGTGCCGCCGGTACGCCCATTTCTGGCTCCGACCTCTTTATCAAGGTCAGCGCCAACAAGAAGCGCGTCTATGAGCAGGAGCCAATCCTGCTGACTTACAAGGTCTATACCTTGGTAGACCTGACGCAGCTGGAGGGTAAGATGCCCGAATTAAACGGCTTCCACACCCAGGAGGTGCCGCTGCCTCAGCAGAAGAGCTTTAAGATCGAGACCTTGAACGGCCGCCCCTACCGCACGGTGACGTGGTCGCAGTATGTGATGTTCCCGCAGATTACCGGCAAGCTGCAGATTCCCGGCATCACGTTCAACGGCATCGTCATCCAACAGAACCGCAATATCGACCCCTTTGAGGCGTTCTTCAACGGCGGCTCCGGCTATGTGGAGGTGAAGAAGCAGATTCAGGCTCCGGGCATCGAGATTCAGGTAGACCCGCTGCCGCAGCGCCCCGCCAACTTCTCGGGCGGCGTGGGACACTTCAACATCTCGGCACAACTCGACAGCAAAGAGGTGAAGGCCAACGAGGCGCTGAAGCTGCGCGTCATCGTCAGTGGCGTGGGTAATCTGAAGTTAATCAAACAGCCCGTGGTGGAGTTTCCCAAAGACTTTGACCGCTACGACGCCAAGCTGACCGACAAGTCGCGGCTGACCACCAATGGCGTGGAGGGTTCCATGATTTACGACTTCCTGGCCGTGCCGCGCCACCAGGGTAAGTTTGAGATTCCGGCCGTGGAGTTTACCTATTATGACACGTCGGCTCATAGTTATAAGACGGTAAAGACCGAGAGTTTCACCATCGACGTGCAGAAGGGCACCGGCGGCAGTTCGACGGTCAGTGCCTACACCAGCCAGGAAGACCTGAAACTGCTCAACAAGGACATCCGCTACATCAAGCAGGGCGATACGGAGCAGCACGACATCAACGACTTCTTCTTCGGCAGCACAGCCTACTGGGTGTCGCTGGTAGTGCTGGCACTGGTGTTCATCTCGCTCTTCGTGGTCTTCCGCCAGCGTGCTATCGACAATGCCGACATTGTAGGCCAGCGTGCCGGTCGTGCCAACAAGGTGGCCACGAAGCGACTGAAAAAGTCGGCTCGCCTGATGCAGGAGAATCGCCCGTCGGAGTTCTACGACGAGGTGCTGCGCGCCCTCTGGGGCTATGTGGGCGACAAGCTGAACATCCCCGTTGAGCAGTTGTCGCACGATAATATTGCCGACCGTCTGTCGGCCCGCGGCACCGAGCAGGCCGTCATCGACCAGTTTATAGGTGCCATCGACGAGTGTGAGTTTGAACGTTATGCCCCCGGCGACCCCAAGGGCAATATGAGCAAGGTGTTTGAAAAGGCTATGAATGCTATTGAGAAGATTGAAAACGGCATGAAGAAAAACAAGAAGCCAGAGTCGAGAAGTGAAAAAACATCTTATGCACGGCTGATACTTTTGGCTGTCATTGCTCTTACCTCTTACCTCTCACCACTCCCCTCTGTAGCCGCCACCAAGGCCGAGGCTGACAGCGCCTATGCCCAGGCCCACTATCAGCTGGCAGCCAAGCTCTATGAGGAAGTGCTGAAACAGGGCGTGAGCACCGAACTGTATTACAACTTAGGCAATGCCTACTACCGTATGGACGAGATGCCGCGTGCCGTGCTGAACTACGAGCGGGCGCTGCTGCTCTCGCCCGGCGATGCCGACGTGAGGTTTAACCTGCAGATGGCCCGCTCAAAGACCATTGACAAGATTACGCCCGAGTCGGAGATGTTCTTCGTCACCTGGTATCACTCGCTGGTAAATCTCACCAGTGTCGACGGGTGGGCACGCCTGGCGCTCGTAGCTCTGGCCCTGGCCATCGTGCTGGCCCTGCTTTATCTCTTTGCCAATGCCGTATGGCTGCGCAAGGTGGGATTCTTCGGCGCCTTAGGCCTGCTGTTACTGTTTGTCGTGGCCAACGCGTTTGCCTATAGCCAGAAGCAGGGCTTCATCAACCGTAGCGGAGCTATCATCATGGCACCGGCGGCCACCGTCAAGAGTACACCTGCCAAGCAAGGCACCGACCTCTTCATCCTGCACGAGGGCACGAAGGTAGAGATTACCGACGGCGGCATGCGCCAGTGGAAGCGCATCCGCGTGGCCGACGGCAAGGAGGGCTGGGTGGAAACCTCTCAGATAGAAGTCATTTGAGAAGTGATAAGTGAGAAGTGATAAATGAGAAGTGATAAGTGAGAAGTGATAAGTGAGAAGTGATAAATGAGAAGTGATAAACGAGAAGTGATAAATAAAGAGCTGTGGAGACGCTGATTGATTTTGACCGCTGGCTGTTGCTGGCCGTGAATGGCAGCGAGTCGCTGTTCTTAGACGGTCTGGTGCGCACACTCACCACTGCTGCCACGTGGATACCGCTGTATCTGGCACTGTTTTATATGGTGATGAAGAACAACAGTTCCGTGCAGCGCATCGCTTTTGTGGTGCTTTGTGCCGGTTTGTGCTATCTCTTCGACGGCGCTATCGACGACGGCATTGTCAAACCCCTCGTGGCGCGCTGGCGGCCTACTCATGACCCTGTTATCGGATGGCAGGTCGATGTGGTCGACGGCTATCGTGGTGGTCGCTATGGCTTCTTCTCGGCTCATGCCTGCAATACCTTTAGTATTGCTGTGTTCTTTAGCCTTTTGGTACGTAGCCGGCTGTTGACGACAGCACTCATACTGTGGTCGCTCGTCAACTGCTGGACGCGACTTTACTTAGGTGTACACTTCCCAGGCGACATCCTGGTGGGGCTGCTATGGGGCACCATCGTCGGCACGTCGGTCTACTTGTTTTATCGCCGTGTGATGCGCCGTCATGCCGTTAACAGCAATTATGTGTCATCCTACTATACCGCGGCTGGCTACGAGCGCTCCGACATCGATGTGGTGGTCTCCGTGTTAGTGTTCACACTGCTCTACGCAATACTCAGGGCGTGCCTCGCACTGTGAAGCATAGAATAAGTTGAAGAATTATGTCCAAAGGAAAAGATTTTATTTTAGATTTTAAATAAGATTTATGTCTAAAAGAAAATTGACGTTTAACATGGAAACAAAACAGATACGAATAGAAGATTACAATTATGAACTGCCTGATGCGCGGATAGCCAAATATCCGCTGGCACAGCGCGATCACTCCAAGCTATTGGTTTATAACCACGGCGAAGTTAGCCAGGACGTGTTTTACAACCTGCCAACACACCTGCCGCAAGGTGCGCTGATGGTGTTCAACAACACCAAGGTGATTCAGGCACGCCTACATTTCCGTAAGGCTGATGCAGAAGGCCATCCCACTGGGGCCCTCATCGAGGTGTTTCTTTTAGAGCCTTATGCCCCCGCCGACTACGAGCAGATGTTTCAGCAAACGGGGCGTTGCCAGTGGCTCTGCCTCGTAGGTAACCTCAAGAAGTGGAAGGAGGGAGCGCTGACGCGAGAATTCACAATTCACAATTCACAATTCACACTGACAGCTACCCGCTGCGGCGAGCATGGCACCAGTCAGCTCATAGAGTTTCAGTGGAGTGGCACCCCCGCCCCCCCGATCAGCCAACGGACGCTTGCTACCGACGCGACGCAAGAACACCTATCACCCATCACCCATCACCCCAGCTTTGCCGAGGTTATCGACGTCATGGGCGAGTTGCCCATTCCCCCATACCTCAATCGCAGAACCGAGGAGAGCGACAAGACCACCTACCAGACCGTCTACTCCAAGATTAAGGGCAGTGTGGCTGCTCCTACGGCGGGGTTGCACTTCACTCAGCAGGTGCTGCAGGCTATCGACCGCCACGGTATCGAGCGCGACGAGGTGACGCTACACGTCGGCGCCGGCACGTTTAAACCCGTTAAGAGCGAGACCATTGGCGACCATCCCATGCATACCGAATATATTGCCGTGCGCCGGCATACTATCGAGCGACTGATAGCCCATGGCGGACGGGCCATAGCCGTAGGCACCACCAGTGTGCGCACCTTGGAGAGCCTTTACTACATGGGGTTGAAGGTGATGCGCAACCCTGAACTGACAGAAGACGACTTGCACGTCAGCCAATGGGAACCGTATGAGGGAATGAGCAATGATGACGGCTCATCGCCGGCCACGGCTTTACAATCTTTGCAGGCGTTGCTCCTTTGGATGGACGCCCGCCAGCTGACGGTGCTCCACTCCTCAACACAGATTATCATCGCCCCGGGCTATGACTATAAAGTTGTGAGCATGCTCGTTACCAATTTCCATCAGCCCCAGTCAACGTTGTTGCTGCTCGTCAGTGCCTTTGTCCACGGCGACTGGCGTACCATCTACGACTATGCCCTCAGCCACGACTTCCGGTTCCTTAGCTATGGCGACTCGTCGTTGCTCATTCCCTAATCCCCTGGTATTTGCATCCATGAAACTAAAATACAAAATTTTAACTGCTCTCTATCTTGTGCCGTCATGGTCGGCGAAAGCTGCCCTCACAGATTCTTTAACTTATAAGATAGAGGCTCAGGCCACTGTGGGTTCCGGCGACAATACTCCGCTGTGGCTTAATGCCAATAAATATGGTTTGAGTTCACTTACGCCTAATAATGGTTACCTGAGAACAGCCTTGGAACGCCCGCTAACCGCCGATTCCGGCCGCACGTGGGGGCTGGGCTACGGCGTCGATATGGCCGGGGCGTACAACAGTACCAGCAGTTTTATCCTTCAGCAGGCATACATTGAAGGGCGCTTCCGCAAGTCGACGCTACTCATAGGCAGCAAGCAATTGCCCATGGAAATGAAAAACCCCGAGCTGAGCACTGGCTCACAGGTGATGGGTATCAACGCGCGACCTGTGCCGCAGGTACGCGTTTCGTGGCCCGGATATGTCGATGTGCCGCTGACGGCGCGATGGCTGCAGTTCAAGGGCCACCTGGCCTACGGATGGTTTACCGATGGCGGCTTTCAGAAAGACTTTGCCGACGGTCGCAGTCGCTACACCTCTGGCGTGCTCTTCCATAGCAAGGCCGGATTCCTCAAGCTGCAGAAACCCGACGCTCCCTTCTCTTTTGAAATTGGCATGGAGATGGGCTGTCAGTTCGGCGGTCATGTCTATGCGCCCACGGGTGACGGCTACCGCGAAGTTAATGTCAACGCCGTAACCCTGCGGTCGTTCTGGCGAGCCTTGGTGCCGGCTGGCAACGACGGCGACGATGCTAATCCCGACATGCCCTATCAAGGAGCCGAGGGCAACCACTTAGGTGCCTGGCTGCTGCGCCTGAACTACGAGCGCCCCACGTGGGCAGTACACTTGTATGGTGAGCACTATTTTGAAGACCTTTCGGCCATGTTCCAATTAGACTACGACAACTATACCACCGGCAGCAAGTGGATGGAGAAGCACGGCCATCGATTCCTGCTCTACGACTTCAAGGACATGCTGGCCGGCGTGGAAGTCAATCTCAAGCAGGTGACGTGGCTCAACTCCATTGTCTTTGAGTATATGTACACCAAATACCAGAGCGGCCCTATTTATTATGACCACACGCAATACCTGCCCGACCATATTGGCGGCCGCGACGGCTTCCAGCAACATTCACGCTACAACGGATGGCAGCACTGGGGGCAGGTAATGGGCAACCCGCTCTACCGCTCGTCGCTCTATAACACCAATGGCAATATTCTTGTCGAGGACAACCGCTTCTGGGCTATCCACGGCGGCATCGCCGGCGACCCGCTACCAGGGCTCCACTACCGGGTGCTGGCTACGGCGCAAAAGGGTTTCGGCTCTTACGGCGCCCCTTACGACGACCCTAAGCGCACGCTGAGCCTCCTGGGCGAGGTGGGCTACCATCTGCCCCCGAACCTGGCTCCGGGCTGGAGCGTGAAGTGTGGCATTGGCTACGACCACGGCACACTGCTTGGCAATAATTTCGGCGTGCAGCTGACGATAGCCAAAAGTGGAGTCTTGCACTTTTAGAAGCCTTAGACTGCTAACTGACAAAATTACTCTCCTTCCCTCGCAGGGGAGGGGTAGGGGTGGGGGCAAAGCAATGTCCCAACCGCTTTATAAAAATAGGTTGTGACCGTATTTATTTCCTCCACCCCTGCCCCTCCTCCCAGGAGGAGGGGAGTTGCCGTGAATAATTCAGGTTAATTATCGAGAGCTTTCAAGTTCTCAGCAATCATCTCGTCGGTCACCTTATAGTTCTGCAGGTCGCCCTTGATAAACGACTCGTAGCTCGGCATGTCAATGAGTCCGTGGCCGGAGAGATTAAATAGAATCACTTTTTCCTCGCCAGACTCTTTACACTTGTTAGCCTCGCGGATGGTAGCAGCAATAGCGTGACAGCTCTCGGGAGCGGGTATGATGCCCTCGGTGCGTGCAAACAGCATGCCGGCTTCGAAGCTCTCCAGTTGTGGAATGTCTACGCCGTGCATCAGGCCGTCCTTAATGAGCTGCGAGACAATCATGCCGGCGCCATGATAGCGCAGACCGCCGGCGTGGATGTTGTTCGGCTTGAAGTTATGGCCCAGAGTGAACATCGGCAACAGGGGCGTGTAGCCGGCCTCGTCGCCGAAGTCGTAGCGGAACTGTCCGCGGGTGAGCTTGGGGCAGCTATCAGGCTCGGCGGCAATAAATTCTGTCTGCTTGCCGTCAAGAATATTGTGGCGCATGAAGGGGAAGGCGATGCCTCCGAAGTTGGAACCGCCGCCAAAGCAGGCAATCACCGTGTCGGGATATTCGCCGGCCATCGCCATCTGCTTCTCAGCCTCCAGACCGATAATCGACTGGTGCAGGGCTACGTGGTTGAGCACCGAGCCCAGCGTATATTTGCAGTTGGGCGTGGTCGTGGCCAGCTCTACGGCCTCTGAGATGGCGGTGCCTAAGGAGCCGCTGTGGGTGGGGTCTTTGGTCAGGATGTCCTTGCCGGCGCGTGTCGACATAGAGGGCGAACCCGTCACCACGGCACCGAAGGTGCGCATGATGCTTGAGCGGTAGGGCTTCTGCTGCATGGTAATCTTCACCTGATACACGGCGCAGTCCAAACCGTAAATCTTGGCGGCATAGCTCAGCGCAGCGCCCCATTGACCGGCACCGGTCTCTGTGGTTACGTTGGTGGTGCCTTCCTGCTTGGCATAGTAGCACTGCGGAATGGCGGAGTTAATCTTATGCGAGCCTAATGGATTGGTTGACTCATTCTTAAAATATATGTGAGCCGGCGTTCCCAGTGCCTCTTCCAAAGCATAGGCACGCACCAGAGGCGTTGAACGGTAGAACTTATACTTGTCGAGCACTTCCTCGGGGATGTCTATCCACGCATGCTCGGTGTCTAATTCCTGCACGCAACATTCACGGGGAAAGATGTGTGCCAGGTCGTCAACGCCTAAGGGCTGTTTCGTAGCGGGATGGATGGGTGGCAGCGGCTTGTTGGGCATGTCGGCCTGAATGTTGTACCACTGTGTTGGAATCTGGTCCTCAGTGAGGATGAATTTCTTTTGTTTTGACATAACTTTAGTTTTTAGGATTGGATATATCCGCCTGCAAAGGTAAGCATTTTATATTATATTTGAGCATGAAAAGGAAATTATTTAAAAAAATAAAGTTTATCCTGTAGATTATAGGCCTTTTGAAAAAAGTAAAAGCCTTTTGATTATAATCGGCATTATGATAAATAAAAGTATTCTTGTTAGTTTTGTTTTATGTCTCGGCAATGTCCCTGTCTTTACAAACGATTTTTATTTTATTACCTTCTGATTTTGCATCTTTTAAAATGTAAGAATCTCTGTCAATGAATAACTTCTTGCTATTCGGCAGGTCCATCTTATCCGCTGCGATTACTCCAGCAGAGCCAACTCCTATAATCAGTATCTCGTTTGCCATATTATTTGTTTTTATTATCATCCCTCATTCTTTGGCAGGCTATTCTCTTTCTGTATCAATTCTCTGATGGCCCTGTCGTAGTCACTTTCATACTGCAGCATCTCCATTTTGCGATACTTCTCAAATTCAGCGATTGCCTTCTTTTTCGCTTCTTCATGACTGATAGTTCCCTTGCCCACCAGCAACTGTCTGCCAGAGAGAGTCATCAGACTATCCAGTTTCTCAATCCATTCCGCCATCCTCATAGGAATCTGCTGCAAAGCCT
>CAMHKU010000056.1 GCA_946185805.1 uncultured Prevotellaceae bacterium
CCTCCTCGATGGTGGGAAGAACCTGAGAAACTGCCTGGATGTACTCCGGCTCATTGGGGAATCTCTTTTTGAGATCTTCAACAACTTGTGCTGCGTTCATAATCTTTTGTTTGTTTTGTTAAATTGGTTGTATTTTTGCTTTGTTTTATGCTTCGCGTGTACCACGGGGTGGGGCGTTTGCGCGCTTGCTTCCGTCTTACGGGTTGCAAAATTACGTCAAAAATCTGAATCTGCAAACATTTTATCGGAAAATTTCACGAAAAACTATCTTTTTGTTATCTTTTTGATATAAATCAATGAAAAATGATAATACACGGCTTTTCCGTCGTGTGCGCAAACATGGTGGCTTCAGCCACTACTGCCTGATGTTGGGTAGTTGCAGGCCGTAGCCTTTGCGGCGGTCGACGATGAGCATGGCCAGGGCAACGAGGGCAGCTCCTGTGGCCGTACATCCGAAGATAATCATCGACGTGGTGTACGACGGGTCCTGCTCGTTGGCGCGGCCTACAATCATGGGTATGATGGCTCGCCCGAAGTTCTGTATAAAGAATATCATGGAGCAAGCCGTGCCCAGACATTTCATTGGAATAATCTTAGGCACGCAGGGCCACAGGGCGGCGGGTGCCATCGCATAGCCGATGCTGAGGAGCACCATCAGTGCGATGGCCACGACGGGACCCTCGCTGAAAGTCCCGGGCAGCGGCGTTGCGAATCCGAAGTGGACGGCGGCGAGCATCACTGCGCCGGTGATGACCAGCGTTACACCGCGACCATAGCGGTCGTAGACATAGCCGAAGAGGGGTGTGAGCAGCATGGTGCCGAAGGGTGCAATGCTGGAAAAGAACCCCGCCAAGTCGGCATCGACGCCATATTTTACCACCAGTAGCTTGGTGGAGAACTTCAAAAACGGCGATACTGCCGAATAGAACAGCACGCAGAACAGCGTGATAAGCCAGAACCCCGGCGACCGCAGGGTGACTCCGATGTCGCTCCAGCGGAACTCCTCGTCGTCGTCGGCGGAGGGGGTGGGGTGGGGTTTCTGGGGCTGATGGGGCTGATGGGGCTGATGGGGATTTTGGGAGATTTGGGAGATTTGGGAGATTTGGGAGTGGTTGGCCAGAGAGGCTTTGTCGAGCTTGCGGTCCATGACGCAGAAGACGAGAAATGCCAGCAGCCCCGTGATGAGCAGCCCCACGGCCAGCAGTAACGGTGCCGAGAGCGAATAGTGGCGCGCTATGGGCGCCGATATACTTAGCGCGGCGGCCGTCCCCATGCGTGCCATGGCCAGTTGCAGGCCCATGGCCAGCGCCATCTCATGGCCGGTAAACCAGCGTACAATAGCCTTTGAAACGGTGATGCCAGTCATCTCATAGCCTACGCCGAATATGGCGAAGCCCAGAGCGGCGAGTGCCACCGAGGGAGACAGGCAGAAATGAGAAATGAGAAATGAGAAATGAGAAATGCCGGCATCGACGTTGGCGCTGACGGCGTAATACTTTATCAGCGTACCTATGACCATGAGCGAGCAGGCCAGGATGCCGGTGAAGCGCACGCCCGTCTTGTCGAGGATGATACCCGAGAAGAAGAGCATGAGCAGGAAAACATTGATGAAACTGCCGGCTCCGGAGAAGAAACCGTAGTCTGACGGACTCCACCCTAAACCGCCTTGTGAGCGTGGCATCTCGAGCAGCGTCTCCAGTGGCGACATGACGTCGTTGACGAAATAGCCCATCATCATGGCCGTGGCTACGATAAAGAGTACCGTCCAGCGGGCTATCGGGGAGTCACTGAAAAATTTTTCCAAAAGTAGTCGGGGGTATCGTTAAAATACTTTTCCAAAAGCTATCCTTGCAAAAGTAAGGCCTATAATCTTAAAGTCGAGCGCCCATGAACGGTGCTCCAGATAGTGTAAATCCATCTCTAAACGCTTGAGCATTTTCTCCATCGTGTCGGTGTAGCCGTTGTAGAGCGTGGCCATTGACGTGATGCCCGGCCGTATCTGGTAGAGATACTGGTAGCGGCTGTCGTGCTCCATAATCTGGTCGATAAAGAACTTACGCTCCGGTCGCGGGCCTACAAACGACATCTCGCCCTTGAACACATTCCAGAACTGCGGCAGCTCGTCCAGATGGTGAGCACGAAGGAACCGACCGGTCTTCGTCAGTCGTGGGTCGTCGTCTTCGGTGTCGCAGAGCTTCGGGCCTTTCTCCTCAGCATCTACCACCATGCTGCGGAACTTGTAAATATAGAACGGCCGCCCGAAACGGCCTATACGCTCCTGCTTGTAGATGACGGGGCCATTGTTCTCGCGCTTGATAGCTATATAGCAAAAGAGGAAGAGTGGTGAGAAGATAATAAGACATATCAGTGAGACAATCAGGTCGAACACTCGTTTTACGTTGCGTTCAAACCCATTCATGCCGTCTATTACATATCCACTCTTGTGAATTGTCATATATGCTGTTTCGAGGTGTTTTTATTTATTTATATTATAAACGGCTTTCAGGCCGCTTTTATTGCTACAGGACGCAAAATTATTTTAAAAATTCTGCATTTTTCTGCAAAGCGGGTGCAAAGGTAATAAAATATTCTTAAACCACCAAGCCTTTGCTCCTTTTTTAGTAATAACAGAAGCTCCATAGACGCTGGCAGTTGCCAAGGACGAGGTGTCCTCCGTCGAGGGTCATCACCTTGAGACGGATATCGTCGATGGGCTGAGGACCGAAGAGGTTGACGACGGCGGCGGTGTCGGAGGGCTGGGCGTAGATGGAGTGAAACTGTAGGAACAGGCTGTCGCCGTGTTGCTGGAAATTGCCAAACACCTCGGCCTTGCCGACACTGCGCAGCAGCGTGACAGAGCCCGAGAAACTCAGATACTGTGTTGGTGAGCCCTCCAGGCGCCACTGGCCCAGGAGACTGCCGGCATCGCTACCTTCCTGGCACGAGGAAAGTATGGCGGCGGGCAACAGCAGGAGGACTGCTGCGCGATGGGCGAAAGTTTTACAGTAGTTTGCCATGATAACTGATTTTGAAGTTGAGGGTGTGGCTGTCGCCAAGGATATTTCCCAGGCTAAGGGCGTAGGCGGCACTAAGCTGCCAGGGGCCGCGGCTGTAGATTCCCTGCAGCAGGGCGTCGAAGGAGTGGCTCTTCTCGGTCAGCGGTCGGACGTAGGTGCCGCGGCCCTCGCGGTAGGTACACTTTGCAAGGTACGACCATCGGTTGTCTATCTCGCCGTTGGCTGCTGCCTGCCACGCCCTGATGCGGTTGTCGCGATAGCTGGTGTAGCCGTCGCTATTATAAATAGGTGAGGTGATGAGCCCTATGCCGGGCGTCATGCCGTAGTGGGAATAGCCGTCGTAGAAGAGGTGGTTGTAGTAGTCGTCGTTGCCGGTGACGAGGTCGGTTATCTGGCTGCGCACGGGCTCGGGCCAGTCGCCGCTGTCCCAGTGTAGCGGGCCGCACTGGTTGGTAGACTGGAAGTACTCCACCACGGCGCCACGCACCAGCTGCCGCCCGGGGGCACTGTTGCTATACTGCAGGCCCCAGAGGCCGTCGTAGCCGTTGCCCTTGCGCACGCCGGAGCCGTCCTCAAAGGGGTTGTCGCAGTAGGCCTGCAGGCGTTGGTGGCGACTGAGGTTGACGCCCAGCTGATAGGTCATCACGCCGATGTGGTTGCCCCACACCCAGTCTTCCATCGACTCGTTCTCAAAGTAGTTGCTGTCGCCGAGGGGCAGGATGACGTCCCAGAAAGCCTTCAGGTTGGCAGGCTTGTGCTTTGTCGTCAGCTGTCCGTCGGCACCGACGGTGTGGCTGGTGCCGCCAAACTGCACGGCGTGCTCTATGCCCACGAGCACGAAGAGTGGTTTCGTGGGGTTGGTGCGGAAGTAGAGGTGCTTCTGGTGGTAGTAGGCGCCGGTGGTGTAGCGGTTGTTGACGCCTGGCGCCTGTCGAAACCGGTCTTCGCGGTAGCCGCTGTCCATGAACTTGCCGTAGCCGGCGTCGAAATTGGCCTGCACCCAGTGGGCGGTGAAGGGAATGTCTACAAATCCGTGAGTGCCTATCCGCACCTGAGGCACGGGCTTGGCGTTGGTGCCTTTGACGAAGGAGCCGATGGACAGCTGGCCCTGGCGCACTACGAGGGCGTCCTCACGGCTGCCGGCCTCGGCGTAGAGCCCTCGCCAGGAGAGGCGGGCATAGGCCTGCTGCAGATAGACGCGGTGGTCGCCGTGGACGCTGCCAATGGCATCGACGGCGGCCTGCAGCCGCCAGTCGCGGCTAATCTGGTGGGTCATGCTGAGGGCGCCACGCAGGTAGGCGGTATTCTGCCGTGTAGACAGCACATGGTGGCGGTTGGCGGCCAGGTGATAGGCCGTGTGGTTGCCGGTACCTACGGCGGTCTCTGCCGTCAGGTCGTAACTGATGCGGGTTTGCAGCGTGTCCTGCGCCGCCACCGTGGCGGGCAGTAGGAATAGAGCGATGACGATATGTTTCATACCTATTTATATAACTGCCAACGCGCGTATTTATTGCCTTCCGTAGATGAAAAATCATGGCCTTTGGCCCTCGGTAGGCTTTTTGTGGCGCTTTGTTTTGGCAAAGCGAAATAAAATGATTACCTTTGCAGTCGTTTGCAATGAAAGACATTTTATGAGAGTATTACAGTTAGGAAAGTTCTACCCTGTAGGCGGCGGTGTGGAGAAAGTGATGTACGATTTGCTCACAGGCCTGTCTGCCGAGGGGGTGTCGTGTGACATGCTCTGCGCCTATGACGGCGAGGGCACTCTGGTGAAGGAGGTGGCTCCCAGCTGTAAGCTCGTATGCACTAAGACGCTCGTCAAGAAGTATGCCACGATGATTTCGCCGCAGATGATTGGTTATCTGCGGCGCACGGCTGGCGACTATGACATCATCCACGTGCACCATCCCGACCCGATGGCGGCGCTGGCGCTGCGCCTGTCGGGGTATAAGGGCAGGGTGGTGCTTCACTGGCATAGTGACATTGTGAAGCAGAAGAAACTGCTGAGCCTCTATCTGCCGTTGCAGCAGTGGCTCATCCGCAGGGCCGACCTCGTTGTAGGCACTACGCCCGTCTATGTCAGCTCGTCGGTTTATCTTAAGGATGTACAGCAGAAGTGTACCTTTTTGCCCATAGGCGTCGAGGCCATAAAGCCCGACGAGCGGCGTGTGGCTGCTCTTCGCGAGCGATATGCCGGCAAGCACATCGTGTTCTCATTGGGGCGCCTGGTCCACTATAAGGGGTTCCGTTATCTGGTGGATGCCGCTGCTCGTCTCGACGACAGCTTTGTGGTGCTTATAGGAGGTTCCGGCGCGCTTCACGACGAGCTGCAGCAGCAGATTGACAAACTCGGGCTGCAGCAGCGTGTAGAACTGTTAGGCCACGTCTCTGATGAGGATCTGCCGTCCTATTACGGTGCTTGCGACGTCTACTGTCTGAGCAGTATCCAGAAGACCGAGGCTTTCGCCATTGTGCAGATTGAGGCGATGTCGTGCGGCAAGCCCGTGGTCTGTTGTAATATTCCTGAGTCGGGGGTGCCCTGGGTCAATGCCGACGGCGAGTCGGGACTGGTGGTGGAGCCTGAGAACGGCGAAGCCCTGGCGGCAGCTATCAGGCGCATCGTTGACGACCGTGAGCTGTACCGACGGCTGTCGGAGGGTGCGCTTCAGCGTTTCGCACGGTTGTTTGAGCGCAAGGCTATGATAAGCCGCTGTGCGGAACTGTATCGTCAGTTGGTGTAGCTCATGAAGGATGGCGGATAGCCATTAAAATATTTTCCAGAATTTGTTGAGCAGTTTTCCTATAGGTATAGGTGGCCTCTATCTGGCTGTCTACGTCGATGGGAGCTTGCGGCAGTTGGCAGAGCTTGAGGTAGAGGTCGTCGGCATCGGCGGCGCGGAAGAATGTGACGGGGAATTGGCTGTATACCTCTTTATAGACGGCGATGTCGGACAATATGACCGGCGTTCCCAGGCTCATGGCCTCTAAGGGTGGTATGCCAAACCCCTCGTAGAGCGATGGCGACACAAGGCAGCGTGCATGAGAAAGCAGGTGGTAGACCTGCTGGTTGGTAGCGCCGGTGACCAGTGTCACCCTGTCGCTGTTGGCTTCCATGGTTTGCAGTATTTCGCGGTCCTTGGTGCGGAAGTCGAAGTTGCCGATGACAGTCAGCGGCTCGTCGGTGCCGTCGGCTATGAGCCGCTGATAAGCCTGCCAGAGGGTGTGCAGACCCTTGTAGGGCTTGATGTTGCCTAAGTAAACGATGCCCTTTCTGTCGGTAGCCGTTGGTGCGGGGTGTGTGGCTTTGTAGGCCAGCAGCTCGCTGCTCAGACCGTTGCCCACGACGGTGAGCTTGCGCTGGGTGTTGAAGTATTGCTGTATGCGCTGCCTTGAAAAGCGGCTCACGGTGAACAGTCTGCGGCTGATTCGCAGTGCCCTAAGTATATACCAGCGCAGTGCTGCTCGATGTAACCGTGAGCCGAAGTTTTCAGTGTCAAAGAATACGATGTCGTGGATGGTGGCGAAGATAGGCACGCGGATGCCCATGGGAATGTTGAAGTTGGGCGTGAAAAAGGCGTCGCAGCGGTTCACCTCGCTCACGGGGAACCGCAGCAACTCCTGAGGCGTGAAGCTGCCGTGGGTGCAGCTGACGATACGGCAGTCAGGGCGCTGGGCATAAGTGGCTAAGCGTTGCTCGTTGCCTATGAGCAGAAACTCCAGACTTGGCGTGGGTATCATGGCGTCGACGACGTTCTCAATAAACGTGCCGATGCCGCTCTGGCCTATCAGCCGGCAGTCAACGGCTATTCTCATGGTACACATTCTCGTAGAGGCTAAGGAGTTGCTCGGCAGTATATTTCCAGGAAAATAGTTTGGCGCGCTTCAGACCCATGTCCACCTGCTGCTGATAAAACAGCCCGTCGTGCTCCAGGCGTAGCAGCTGCTCGCAGATGTCGTCGGCACTCTCGGGGTTGACAAGGATGGCGTCTTTACCTGCAATCTCAGGCATAGAAGAGGTGTTGCTGGTGATGACAGGCGTGCCGCAGGCCATGGCCTCTAATAACGGTATGCCGAAACTCTCGCGCAGCGAAGTGTAGAGGAATGTGAAAGCCGCGCTGTAGACGTAAGGCAGGTCGGTGTTGACGATATAGCCTGGCATGTCGATATAGCGGCGGATGTTTTCTATGTGGTTGCGGCTGATGATGTCGTCGAGATACTGGCGGTCGAGGTCGGCCATCAGCAGGCGGCGTTTTATGGCCGAACGTTGCAGGTATTTGGAGTAGGCAATGAGTGTGCGCTCGGTATTCTTCTTGGGGTCGGTATTGCCGAGGAAGAAAAGGTAGCCCCGCTGAGCGCTGTATTTGGCAAAGCGGCACTCCTCGTCGTCCATGTGCCGGAACCAGTCGTTGTAGCCGTTGTAGATCATTGTCACCTGTTGCTCTGGCAGCGACAGCTTGCTGATGATATTGGCTCGCTCAAAGTCAGAGACGGTGATGATGCGTCGGCACTTATGGAGTATGTGCGGCACTACGAGGCGACGGTAGAACCATCCGAGGTTCTGATAGAGCGAGCGGTTCTGCTTGTCGCGCGGCTCCAGGAAGATGATGTCGTGGAGCGTCAGCACCAGTGGCAGCTTGCAGCGCAGCGGGGCAGTGTTACTGGTGCAGTGGAGCAGGTCTATGCCCAGAGCCTCGGCGGCCTTGGGCAGTTTGAACTGCTCCCAGGTGGGGTAGAAACTGCCTTCGATTTCTATGATGTGTACGTTGCGCGACTCCGTCAGGCAGCGGTCGGGGCCGGGGGCTACGAAGATGAAGTACTCGTTGCGGAGGTCCATCTTCTGCAGCTCGATGATTTCCTGCAGCACGACGTAATCCATGCCGTGCTTGTTTGTGCGGAATATGCGCTGGGCTTCGATACCTATTTTCATGTTTGTGGAGGGTGGAGGGTGATAGGTGTTAGGTGATGGGTGTCAGGTGCTTGATGATGCGAGCGGGTACACCGGCGGCGACGCTATAGGGCGGCACGTCTTTGGTAACGACGGCGCCGGCGGCAATGACTGAGTGACGGCCGATGGTGACGCCGGGCAGTACGACGGCTTTGGCGCCTATCCACACGTCGTCGCTGATAATGACGGCGGCAGTGGAAACGCCCTGCTGGTCGATGCGCTTTCTGGCGTCGCTGAAGTTGTGGTTGAGGGCCGTCACGGTGATGCCCTGTGCAAGGTTGACGTGGTTGCCGATGGTGACGGGGCCGATGATGGTATTGTGCAGCCCTATGCGCGTATGGTCGCCAATGACGACATCGCCCACGGCATTGTTGATACAGCTGTAAGACTCTACCACACTCTTGCCGCCTATCGAAAAGCGGCGGTAGGGTGGGGTGTCCATGCGCACGCTTCGGTAGATTTTCGACCCTCGGCCGCGCTGCTGATAGAGTGGTGCAAGCAGGCGGACGTACCATCGTGGCCGTGCGTCGCGCTGGTTCATGATAAGCCAGTCGAGCAGGCGTTTCAACTGCGGACTGCCTTGGAGCTGCTGGCGGATGTGTTCGTTATTCATAAGTTCATGGCGTTGTTCATAAGTTCATGGTTAGCCTATGAGCGCCTTCCAGCGCTCAATGATGTGGCTGATGTCGAATCGGCGAGCTATCACCAGCGCTTCGCCCGACAGCGACGGCCAGTCGAGACGCGTGGCAGCCTCCAGCTGCTGAGCCAGGGCGCTGATGTCGCCGTTCTTGAAGTAAAGCCCGAAGTCGCCCATAATCTCAAGACTCGTGGGAAGGTCGGACGACACCACCGGCAGCCCGTGGGCCATGGCCTCAACCAGTACAAGGCCGAAACCCTCCCAGCGGGAACTGAGTACGTAAACCTGGGCCTGGGAGTAATACTGCTGAATGTTCGTAGTAAAAGGGTGGATAGTCACCCTTGACTCAAGCTGGTATTTGCGTATCAGCTCCCTGAGCAGGTTTTCCTCGCGGCCTTCGCCCACGATGTCGAGTGCCCATTGGCTGTTGTGCTGTGCAAACAGATGGAAGGCCTCTATCAGCAGGTCGAAGCCCTTGTGCTGTCGCGAAAACCTGCCTACGGCGAGGAATCGCTTGCTGGTGCCGTCAGAGCGCTGTCCAGGGGTGAGCGTCAGTGGGTTGTAGATGACCGTGGGTGTGAACAGCGGGTCGTAGGCTTGATACATGTCGGCATCGTGGTGGCACAACAGTACGACGTGGTCCAGTCGGCGAAACTGGTAGACATAGTGGCGCTTGCGCCCCGCGCCGATGTAGCGGAACTGTGCGCCAAAGAGTGCCTCAAAAGAATTGTGCACCCATCCAATGGTTTTCACCCCCGGCAGCTGGCTCTTGATGGTGGCCAGGCGTCCGGCCAGGGGGGCATGCACGCCGATGATGACATCGTAACTGCCGGCCTTGAGCTCATGGGTGAGCGCCCGCCGGAGAGTAGGCGGAAAGGAACTGTGGCCGTAGAGCCATGATGTCCATTGCGACTGTGGCAGCACTTTCTGGTAGAAGGCGCTGTAGGCCTTGCAGAGCGTGTTCTCAACCTTGCTCAGCTTGGGATAGGCAAAGAACCGGTAACTGATAGAGGTTTCACCCAGATGATAGAGCGTGAGGTCGGCGGTGGCGGGGGTGTCGAAGGTGACAATGGTTACGTCGTAGTCGGCAGAGAGCGCCGTGGCTACGACGGCCGTCACTCGCTGTACGCCGCCGATACTGAAAATGCTGTCTGTCAAAAAGCAAATTCTCTTTTTCATGCTATAGGTTATTGAGCGTGCACCACGTCTGTTTGGTTATAGACCGTTGAGAACTCGCCGCATCTGATGCTCCCACGACAGGCTGCTGATGGAGTCTCTGATTTGTGTCGCTGTCAGGGTAAGGTTCTGATAAAAGCTAATGATGCGGCTGATGTCCACCGGCGACTCGTCGGCAGCGACCTTCAACACGTAGGGTTGGTGGTCGAAATCGTCGTCAGTCTCAGAGTAAACGAAAGGTATGCCGCGGGCTGCGTATTCGCGGTTTTTGAGGGTTTTGATTTTCTCAATGCCCACACGGTGGCGCCCCAGGGAGCCGATGCCGAAGTCGCACTGGTTGAACAGTTCGTCGAGCTGGGCGCCGTGCTGCTTGCCGTGGAGAATGACGTACTGCTCCATCTTGCAGTCGCTGATGAGCTGGCGGAAAGCCCTCTCGCCCTCGGCTGAGAAGAAGTAGCCCACGACGTGGAACCTGACAACATAGCTGTGGGGCTGTGAGTAATAGGCCGCTAATCCCCTGACTAAGCGGTCGAAGCCGTGCCACTCGTGGATTTCGGCTACGCCAATGAGGTTGAGCTCATGGGTGGTGTCGTTGACGCGGCGCTTCATGCTGACGCTGGCAAAGTCGATGCCGTTGGAAATGCGGATAGTGCGCTGGCCGAAAATTTGGGCGTAGTCAGAGAAGGTGACGATGGCGTCAAGCTGGCGAGCCAGCCGTCCCCTGAAGAGCTTGTCGACCATGATCTGCCGCTCCATACCCTGAGCGGCATATTCCGTGTCATAAGGATAGGTGGGAATCTCCATGACAACCTTCATACCAGCCCGCTTCATCTGCCTCACCATGCTGATGGTAAAAGGATTGGCATTGTGGTTGGAGCGAATGTATACAAACTCTATGCCGTGCTCGCGTGCAAAGTTGATGATGGGCTGATAGTCTATGCGCTTGCGGATTTTGCTCAGCAGTCCGCAGCCGTAGTCGGCAATGACATGGCCGTCGACCATGCGGCGCTTGCTCTGATGCTCATCCATATAGCAAAGGTGTACTGCCATGCCGCAAGCCTTCAGCGCATCAACCTGATAGGCAATCTTCTTGCTGATGCCGTTATTAGGGTCGAAGCCGTGGAAAATAAGAAACAGCGCCTTGGTCATAGGAGGATTCATTGTAAAATTTTGTGCTAAGGTAGGCATTTTTTTCATATCTGCCAAATAATTGCTTGCTTTTTTGCCGTTTTCAAATAAAATTAGTACATTTGCAGCGCCTCAGAGATTGATGAAAGTAAAGATGAATACTCCATGTAAGATAGTATATTGCACTCCCGCCTTGTATTCGGCCGGGGGTGTTGAACGTGTCATCTCAGTTAAGGCAAGCTATTTTGCAGAGACCTATGGCTATGACGTAACAGTCATTATAACAGAAGGACAGAGCGGGCAGACATTCTTTCCCGTGTCAGACAAGGTGAAGATTGTCAATCTGAACATAGGCTTCGAGGAGTTGTGGAGAGCGTCGTTCCTGAAAAAGATATTTATTTATATGCAAAAGCAGCGGAAGTATAAGCAATTACTGACGGCGGAGCTGATGCGTATTCGCCCCGACATCACTATCAGCGTGTTGAGACGCGAAATCAATTTTATCAATACCATCAAGGACGGGAGCCTGAAGATTGGCGAGCTGCATGTCAACCGCTCCAACTATCGTAATTTCACGGCCAAAGACTCAAACATTGTCAAGCGCCTGTTTGCCAAATATTGGATGAAAAGCCTTGTGGGACATCTGCAACAGCTTGACAGGATGGTAGTGCTGACAGAATCGGCGCGTAGCGACTGGCCGGAGCTTGAGCGTGTGTCGCTGATTCCCGACCCTCTGCCCTTTACGGTCACCGTGCCCAGCAGCCTCATGGCCAAGCGCGTCATCAGCATTGGCCGCTATGCCTACGAGAAAGGTAACGACTTGCTGCTTAGGGCTTGGGCGAAAGTGGAAAAGGAGTGTCCTGACTGGACGCTTGATATTTATGGCATGGGCGACCGTCAGCCGTATCGTGACATGATGCGGCAGATGGGGATTGACTATAGCCGCTGTCGCCTGCATGGCAGTCTGGCCGACGTCAGTAGTGAGTATCTTAATAGCTCTGTTTTTGCCTTGCCCTCACGCTTTGAGGGGTTCGGACTGGTGATTATCGAAGCTATGGCGTGCGGTCTGCCGGTGGTGTCGTTCGACTGTGAGAACGGTCCTCGCAATATATTGACAAGCGGCAAGAATGGCTTCTTGGTACCCTGCTTTGATACTGATGCCTACGCCCGTCAGCTGGTAAGCCTGATGAAGAATGACAGTCTGCGCCAGCAAGTGGGGCTGGCAGCAAGGGAAGCCTCGGCAGTGTACTCCCTGGCTGATGTTGCCAGACAGTGGCAGCAACTGTTTGACAAACTGATGGCTGAAAGCCGACGTCGATAAAGTCATGGAGAGCACGATGAGCTACGACGTCACTATAGGCATGCCCGTTTTCCGGTCTGAAGCTTATGTCAGGCGCGCTTTGCTGTCAGCGTTAGAACAGTCGTATGCTTCCATAGAGTTTCTGCTGATCGATGACTGCGGTGACGACGGTTCTGTAGAAATCATTCGGAAAATACAGCTTACGCACGGCAGGGGCAAGGACATACGTATTCTGCGCAATGCAGGGAATATGGGGGTGTCGGCCTCGCGCAACAGGATTATCGATGAGGCTCAAGGCGAGTATCTCTACTTTATGGACTCCGACGATGCCATAGCCCCCGATGCCATAACGCTGCTGATGAAAGCCGTCAAGGCGGCGCGGGCGGAAATAGCCTTCGGCTCATACGAGAAGATTGAACTGACAGGGCAGCGTACGCAGTATAAGTATCCTGGCACGAAGCTGCAGGAGAAAGGCCAGTTGGCTAACTTTGCATATAGGAATGTGGGCGGCATACAGGCCTCAGCGTGTAATTATCTGGTAAAGACAAGTGTGCTCAGGGCGGGGGCTCTGCGCTTTATAGCATCCAACTATTGGGAAGACCTGGCCTTTACCTTTAATCTGGTAACCATTGTTTCCTCTGCTGTGCTGTTGCCTGATATTACCTATTATTATTATTGTAGAGAGAATTCACTGTCGCACTATCAGCAGCGGGCAACCATCCCCAAGTCGGAAATCCTTCAGAGCGTGAGTGTGATTAAGTATCTTGCAGCCTCGTCGGCGCCTTTAAGCCAGCAGACATATTTCCCCAGTCGCTGCTATGTCATTATGCTCATGGCCTTTTATGTGGCATGTCAGATATTGAAACGTCGCAAAGATATAGTGCCGGCAGTGTCTGACAGCGAGATAAAGGCTGTCTTCGTTCACCCGGCGACTTTGGGGCAGATATTCCGTTTCCGGCGAAAGCGGTTACAAAACCTGGCGCTCTTTGCGCTCAGCAAGCTGCCGTCGTTCTGCTGTGTAAAGATTGTAAGACTGCTGGCAGGCATAAAAAATGTGATGTAATATTTGGAGATTTGCAAAAAAATCCTTAACTTCGCACACAGAAAATAAAACGATGAGAATATGTCGAATTGGTACGACAAATATCTAAGTATCTATGGCAAGTCGTTGGACGAGATTCCTGAAAGCATCCTCGACGATGTCAGGCGTCAGTTGGCTCAGCAGCAGAGCCAGACGCCCGAAGTGTCGATAGTCGTCATTGCCTATAACGAAGAGCGGCGACTGGCGGCCTGTCTGTGGTCGCTAAGTGAGTTGCAGTCAGAGTATGCCTTGGAGATTATAGGCGTGAACAATCATTCCAGCGACAAGACCGAGGCCCTCTATCAGCGACTGGGGCTACAATATTATAATGAGAGCAGGCAGAGTCCGGGCTTTGCCCGTCAGTGCGGGCTCGACCACTGCCGTGGCAAGTATCATTTCTGTATTGATGCCGACACGTTCTATCCGCCTCAGTATGTTGACCTGATGATGACCCGGCTGAAGTTGCCCGACGTAGCGTGCGTCAGCTCTTTCTGGAGTTTCTTCCCTGACGAGCAGCACTCGGCATTAGGGCTGCATCTGTTTGAACTGGTGCGCGACGCGTTCCTCTATGTGCAGCATTTCAAACGGCCGGAACTCTGTGTGCGTGGCATGGTGTTTGCCTTCAAGACCGATTTGGCGCGGAAGGTGAAAATCCGGACAGACATCCGCCGCGGCGAGGACGGCTCACTGGCACTCTCGCTCAAGCCATACGGGCGGATAGCCTTCCTCTACAATCGTAAGGCGCGTCCTGTGACGGGCTATGGCACCATAGGGTCGCAGTCGCTTTGGCAGAGCTTCGTGCAGCACGTGAAGATTCAGGGCAAGGGCCTTACGCGTATCTTCTTCAAGAAAGATCATTATGAAGATAGTGAAGACAATCTGGTAAAACCGAGGCAATGAGAATACTGTATGTCAACGATGCATTAGCCATCTGGGGGGGTATGGAGCGCATCTTGGTGGAAAAGGTGAACCTGCTGGCAGAAATGTATGGCTACGATATGCATGTGGTGACAGTCAATCAGGGCAGTCACCCGTTGCCTTATACGCTGAGTAGCAAGGTGCATTTTCAGGACTTGGATATTTCCTTTCACCATATCTATCACTACAAGGGCTTGAAGCGCTGGCTGACGTTGCGCGAGAAACATGCCTTGTTTCAGCATAAATTCAAGGCATATATAGATGCTGTCTGTCCGGACGTGATTGTCAGTATGCGTACCGAGCTTACATCTGACATTCTGAAGTCAAAAGGCGATATCCCCCTGGTGTTTGAGTCTCACGCCTCGCGTTGGGCTCAGCGCTTCAATGGCTACAGCATGTTTGAAGTGCTGATGAGCGACCTGTCCAACCGCCGTGTCAGGCATGCAGACATGGTGGTGGCGCTCACCCAAGGCGATGCTGCCGACTGGCGGTTGCTGAATCCGCGTGTAAGTGTGATACCAAATGTTGTGCATCTTAACGAAAGTGGCGTGTACAGTTCGGTAAGCAACAAGTCGGTAATCTTCGTAGGCCGATATTCTCACCAAAAGGACATTGACAGCCTTATTAAAATCTGGCAGATTGTGAACAGCCGCCATCCGGACTGGACACTGAATATCTATGGCGGCTTCGGCGTGGAACAGCAACGGCTGGTATCGACTATCAATCAGCTCAGCATCAACATCGTCACTCATGCCCCTACGTCGGAAATTTTCAGCAAATATCTGGAGAGCTCGATCATGGTGCTTACGTCGCGTTTCGAGCCTTTCGGCCTGGTGCTGCCCGAGGCCATGAGCTACGGCTTGCCAGTGGTAGCCTTCGACTGTCCTTATGGTCCGGCAGAGATTATTACCGATGGCGTCGACGGTTTCCTCGTCGGCGGCAGAGATGTACAGATGTTTGCCGACAAGGTGTGCCTGTTGATAGAGAACGACGGTCTGCGGCGGACCATGGGCCAGCGCGGAATTCTCTCTTGTCAGCGATATGCGGCCGAGCGGGTCATGCCGCTATGGAAAGATTTGTTTGAACAATTGGCTGGGAAAAGAAAAGTCTGAAAATTATTTGTAAATTAAAAATATTCTCGTATCTTTGCAGCAACGAATTTTAAAGCTTAGAAAAATCCTGTGCCATGATACCTAAAAAAATTCACTTGTGCTGGCTTAGCGGCGACCCTTATCCTCAGAAGATAGCTCGCTGTCTGGAAACGTGGAAGAAGTATCTGCCCGACTACGAGGTGGTGCTCTGGGACACCAAGCGGTTCGACTTGGACAGTTCTATCTGGGTGCGTCAGGCCTTTGAGAAGAAGAAGTACGCCTTTGCGGCCGACTATATCCGCTTCTATGCCCTCTACCATGAGGGCGGCATTTATCTGGACTCCGACGTTGAGGTGCTCAAAAGCTTCGACGACCTGCTGGATTTGCCGTATTTCATGGGGGCCGAGAAAGCGCAGACGCCTGAGGCTGCCATTATTGGAGCTGAGAAGGGCTGCGACTGGATTAAGGCCTGTCTGGATTACTACAAGGACCGGCCTTTCGTCAACAGTGACGGCAGCCTGAACATCCAGACCGTACCTGATATCATGATTCATCAGATAGAGCAGATCAAGCCTATCCGTGTGCTCTCTATCGACGATAGCCTCAATATCCGCCAGCTCGACATGCAGGCAGAGGTGCTGGAGTTTAATGACGCGTGGTTCTCGCCGAAGGTCTTTGACTCGCGCGAGGTAGAAATAACGCCTTATACATACGCTATTCATCATTACCAGAACTCATGGTTCTCACCCAAGGCTAAAGCTTACTATCGCAGCCGTGCTTTTTTTGTAAAACTGTTTGGCCAGAAGTTCGTGCGCAAGGTTGAAGTCATGCTGATGCCTTGGAAGTTTAAGAAGAATTGAAGAATTGAAGGATTGAAGTTTATGCGGATACTCATCATACATAGGTCGTTTGCATTGGTTGGCGGGGCTGAGCGGGTGATTACCGACAAGGCCAACTATCTGGCTCAGAAGGGGCATCAGCTGCTGCTGGTGAGCTATGAGCAGGGGCGGCATCCGTTGCCATACGAGCTGCATCCTTCGGTGGAATACAAAGACCTTGACTGCCGCTTCTTCACGCTCTCACGCTATTCTGCACTTCTGCGCGTCTGGCATTTTTTGCGTCTGCGCCGTAAGTTCCGTAAGTCGCTACAGGCCACTATTGCTGATTTCCGTGCCGACGTGGTGGTAATGGCCTCCGACTGGCAAACGCTTATCGACGAGGTGCTGGCTGCGGCAGGCCCCGTCCCCGTAGTGGCAGAGTTCCATAATGCCTACGACTACGTGATGCGCAATGTGGAGAAGTCGGGCAATGCTCTTAGGCAGCGACTTGTGAAGGCTTACTACTGGCAGACGCTGAAGCATCTGCGCCGCTGTGCCAAGCTGGTGATACTCACCCATGCCGATGCAGAGAACTGGCGGCGACACTTCCAGAACGTTACAGTCATTCCCAATCCCGTCACCTGTTATCCTGACGTGATTGACGACGTGCCTAAGGACAAGGGCCGTATCATCTTCGTTGGACGCTTCAATCATGAGAAGCGCATAGACCGTCTCATTGACGCCTTTGCCATGATAGGCGTGAAATATCCTCAGTGGCATGTCGATATCTTTGGCGACGGCAATGAGAAGGAACGTCTGAAGCAGCGGATCCAAGACCTGCATCTGGAGCAACGCGTCATCATCCACAATCCCACGCCGACTATCTACGATGAATACAAGCGCAGCGAGATGCTTGTGCTGTGTTCCGAGCATGAGGCCTCGCCGCTGGTGCTGGTCGAGGCGATGGCCTGCGGCGTGCCCTGCGTGTCGATGGACTGCCCCATCGGTCCGCGGGAGATTATTCAGAACGGCTTGACGGGCCTCCTGGCCAAGGACGGCGACGTAGGCGACCTCTCTGCCAAGATAGAGTGGATGATAACCCACGAGGCCGAACGGCGTGAGATGGGGCGGAAGGCCCGCGAGGCTGCTGCCTCGCGACGGATGGATGTCGTAATGGGCCAGTGGGAGCGTTTGTATGCCAACCTGACATAAAACTTGGCTATGAAGAAATTGAGTGTGATCGTTCCTGTCTATAACGTGGCGCCATACATCAGGACTTGTATGGAGAGCATCCTCAGGCAGGGATTGGAGGAGACGGATTTTGAGGTTATACTTGTGAACGATGGGACACAGGATAATAGCTTTGAGGTGATCGAGGACATCGTTCGCCAGCATGCCAACATACTGCGGGTGGACCAGGAGAATCAGGGCCTCTCTGCAGCACGGAATACGGGGCTGAACTATGCCCAGGGTGACTACGTGCTTTTTGTAGACTCTGATGACTTGCTTATTGAGGGAAGTGTGGCACCACTGTTGGGGTTGGCAGAAAAAAACACCGCCGACCTTGTCGTGACTGACTTTATAAAACTCTCTGACAATGAGATTCTAAATTTCTGCGCACGACAAGATAAACCATTGGTTTTTGCTGTAAAAACGGGCACGAAACTATTTCTTGATGACCTTAATCCGTCGGAGAATTACGTCTGGAGAACGCTCTATCGGCGGGAGTTCCTGGAGCGAAATCACATAAGGTTTATTCCTGGCATCTGCTATGAGGATATACCCTTCACGCCTGAGTGCTATCTTAAGGCCAATACGGTAGTGAGGGTGAGGTCTTTGCTGTACATCTATCGCATGGGTCATAGTTCCATTACATCGACTATGACCCCTAAGAAGGCCATGGATTTGAACAAAGGAATTGAGCACGTCTGGCATTTAAGAGAGATGGATGGCATCTCTGAAGTGGAACGTCAGCGATTGACTGACAACCTCTTTGTAACCTTCTCCTTCCTGCTGTGGTGCGTCTCCCATAACAGCAATGTGCTCAACAAGAGAAGGGCTATTGTCAGTGACCTGCGCCGACGGGTGCCCGACTTGTGGTTCTCCAACGGCATCAAGCAGAAAGTGGTTTCCCTACTGTTCAAGCTCATGCCTAATACCTATTTGAAATTACGATCGCTGCGATAATTGTCTTTATATGAATCCTCCCGCATAATAGCTGCGGGCTATGTAAGGAGAGGGTTCATAATATGCACTTGTGTTATAGTTGTCGATAACCTCGCAAATGGGGTTGTTGTAAACCCGAAGAATAGCATCGGCGTAGTCTTCGTTTTGTTGTAATGTATTAAGTATGAGTCTTTTGTATACTTTTCCCATTTGGGTGGCTGTTGGTATCTTTGAGCATAAATCAGGACGCACATTCGCAACGTTGTAATTGCCAGGCCGCAAATGGTATTCGTCTATCCAATCGGCTGAGACAGCAAGGGGATTCTCTGAGTGTAAGGTATCGGCAAGAGAGAGCTTCTTTGCTAATTCATCATGCCCCATAGCGTTGGCAACATATTTGTTGGGCTGTTTAAGCTGGCGGGCAGTCCTTTCTATCATGTAGCAAACGAAGTAAAGGTCGTCTGTGCTGATTTCGTCTTCAGGGAAATAAACGTTGTTCATAATTTGTAGTTATTAATATGGTGTTATAGCTTCTGCCATTTAAGCTTCCTTTCGCTGTTTCGAATTGTTTGCTGCAAAGTTAGTTATTTTTCGTGAATTGTACAAATATCAACCGAATTAA
>CAMHKU010000057.1 GCA_946185805.1 uncultured Prevotellaceae bacterium
TCAACAAGCGGGAGGACGAGCTGGTGACGATGTTCGACAAGTGGATGTACGTCCTGCGCAACCTCTCGCGGCTGCTGGAGCGCCCGAAGGCCTTGCAGGACCGCGTCTTTCAGAAGGTGTTCGAGCAGGCAGAGATAGCGCAGTATTCCCTTGAGGAGCGTCGCGAATATGAAGCCAGCGTAAAGAACTACTGGGACTATTTCAGTACTGTCAGTACTGCCGAGAAAAAAGGTCGTGCGGAAGGTCGTGCGGAAGGTCGTGCGGAAGGTCGTGCTGAACGTTCACAAGAAATAGCTCGTAACCTTAGGTCTATGGGACTCCCTATTGCAGACATTATCAAGGCTACCGGCCTGACGTCTGAAGAGATTGCCGCGCTATAGACTCGTCCTAAAAGACACTCATGTCAAATATCGGAACTAACGTTGATGTTGCCAACATTTGCATTGTTTCTATTTTGGTAATCTTCAGGGTGGGAGTCATATATGTCTTTTTCATTTGTCTTGTCTTTTTTTGATTGGAAATTAATTACCAGAAATTATTCAGAAATTAATTTCATACGCGTTGTTTGATTTTTTTTAATAATATTTTCATTCAATTGGCTGCAAAGGTACTAAAAAAATGTGTAGGGGGTAAATAACCATTAAAAAATGGTTAAACTCTATTTTCCGCTTTTGTGCCAGGAGATATAACCTGAATTATTCACGGAAATTGTTTGACAACAAAGGAAGAGTTTGAATATACAAAGTGTGCAGAGGCATGCAAAGGCATTTCCACACTAAATCTAGCAAAATCAGATTTTATTTTGTTTGATATCCGTCATCCGTCAGTTTTTAGATAATCGTTTGACTGTCAAATATTTACAGAGTGACGGATGACTGACGGCTGACAGATGGGGTCATAGAATTACGTTTTGTATAAATATTCACTTAAGACGGGCGCTGATTTTTTCAAAACGGCCGCTGAATTTTTCAAAACGACCGCCGTTTTTGAGGATACTCCAAATTGTTTGCAAAGCCCTCCGGAATATTGACAAAAGTCGTGGCTTGCTGTATAAACATACCGTTTTTATGTATATTTATTCACTTTCAGTTTCAAGACATACCCATCCGTCATCCGTCAGGTATCCGTCACCACGTAAACAGTTGAATGTAAGAGTGTTACACAGAAAGGTGACGGATGACGGATAATAAACAAATTATGCGACATTCCGAGTCATGCTAAAGCATGCTTAGGAGGTCGCAGAGAGGCTGCGCTGCACTCAGCGTATTCATAGAAATGCCTATGGCATGCCTCTGCGCACTCTGGATGGTCGGCGTAAATCTTTATAACTCTGCGCCTCTGCGTTTAGAAATAACTTCCGCACTTAAGTAACCCACATTTATAGTAATTATATTCAAGCACGAATTGCCATGAATAGAATACGAATTATTCATAAATATATGTGCAATTAATTTTGAGCAATTACTAAAAAATACTTGGACCCTTTTTTTGTATGCAAATGACATAATGGCGTATTGGTGTGTCATTCTGACGGAATAATGCTGCTGGCACGCAACTTGCATATGCTTAAGCGAAAGCCGAAGCCCAAAAGGACGGCGGCCGACAGCCCGAATGAGAAATGATAAACGAAAAATGATGAATTATAAAGCGGGCCGTAAGATAAGCACATAACAAGTATAACAATTAAAACAATAGAATTAGGAGGTAAAGATTATGCTACCAGTAATGAACAGTTGGTTTCCCACAGTGTTTGACGAGTTTATGAACAGCGACCTGATGCCGCGCGCCAAGAGTACGTCGACCGCTCCCGCGGTCAATGTAAAGGAGGACGACAAGGCCTACACCATGGAGGTGGCCGCTCCGGGCATCAAGAAGGAGTGGTGCCGCGTAAGCCTCAATGAGGAAGGCAATCTCTGCATCGCCATCGAGAACAAGATGGAGCACAAGGAGGAGGACAAGAATCAGCACTACCTGCGCCGCGAGTTCTCTTACACCAACTACCAGCAGAGCTATGCACTGCCCGACGATGTGGTGAAAGACAAGATTGCTGCCACCGTGGCCGACGGTATTCTCTCCATTACCCTGCCTAAGCAGCAGCAGGAGGCCAAGGTGTCGAAGACCATTGAGATTATGTAACAACAGCAGTGCCGCCTTCGTGGCGTGACGAGAAATTGTAAGACTGAAGCAAAAGAAAACTTGCAAAAAGGAGCGGTTTTCTTTTGCTTTTTTCGTAACTTTGCACCCACACAGGAATTTTAATTTAATTCAAGTTCCGCATGTTAGGAGTTACAGAAGGTTTCAACAAGCAGAGCTTGAGAAAGTTGAATAGCGTTAGATGAACAACGACGAACTTGATGAGAGAGTAGCGCGCGCCGTAGAGAATTTTATGGCGGGCTATGGTTGTTGCCAGAGCGTGGTGGCGGCCTTTGCCGACTTATACGGTCTTGACGATGAGCATGCCAAGAAGATTGCTGCCGGCTTCGGCGGTGGAGTAGGACGCCTGAGAATGATGTGCGGCGCTGTGTCGGCCATCGTCATGCTCGTGGGTCTGGACTGTGGACAGACCGAGGGCAGCGATCGCGATGGCAAGTCGGCCTGCTATAAAGTGGTTCAGGAACTGCTGTCGAAGTCGCAGGCCGAGAACGGTAGCCTTATCTGTGCTGAAATTCTGGGGCTGAAAGGCTATGAGAAAGTGCAAAGCAGCTATGTGGCTTCAGCGCGTACGGCCGAGTATTACAAGACGCGCCCCTGTGCCGCCAAGGTGGAGAGTGCTGCCCGCATCTTTGCCGACTATTTAAGCCAGTCCCGGCGTGGTGAGCAACCTCAGGACCGTGGTTAAACATTAGTTAATCCATGTTAATTCAGAAGCGTCGGGACACTTATAAGATGACAGGTCTTGATCCGAAGACATCTTACAGTGTGACCTACACCGTGAAGTATGCTACGGGTGGCAAGGAAAGTGTCAACAAGTCATTCTCCACTGCAGACCTTAAACTGGAAAGTCAGAATCCCAAGGTGACGAAGCGGGGCGAGGCCGTGGTATGTGCCACGACGAATATGGCAGACGATGAGACACTTGCCGGTTTTGAGTGGCGCAAGACAGAGGCTCCGGATGTGGTGCTGTCGAAGTCGGCACTGGCAGTCATCTATGATGGCACGCTGGAAGGTGTCATCAAGAACCTGGATCCTACGAGTTTCTACAAGGTGAGGCCATTCTATCAGTCAAATAGTGGCAAGAAGTATTATGGCGAGTGGATAGGTATCGACCCCAGCGACTTTTCTTACTTTGAGCCTACGGTGCATACATACGCCAGCATCAACGTTGACAACAACATAGTGACTATCAGCGGTTATGTGCTGCAGGGTAGCGATGATATTCTGAGTCAGGGATTTGAATATTGGATTAACGGCACTGCCACCCGTGCTCCTGGCCAGAATGTAATCAAGGTGACGGCTTCAGGCCTGCGGATGAGTGTCGAGCTGTCTGACTTGCAGCCAAACAGGGAGTATGGCTATCGTGCTTTTGTAACGACCTCGCGTGGTACAACCTATGGCGAAGAGCGAACCTTTATGAGTCCTGATGTGATGACGGGTATCAGTAGTGTGACCACTGTCAAGGAGGCAACTGTTGGTGTATACGACTTGAGGGGGCGGCTGGTGCGCAGCGATGCGTCCTCGCTCGATGGTCTGCCTAAGGGACTATATGTCGTTGGCGGTAAGAAAATAATTAAAAGGTGATGCTTAGGCATCACCTTTTTTAGTAGTCATCTTCTTCTTGTTATTTTGCAGCTGTTAACGTGGTGTGTTGGCTTTTCAGGGCTTTGCCTTCGACGTTGATGGTAATGCGTCCCTTCTTGCCGGTACTTCTGACAATGATCAGGGCGCGCCCTTTCCAGACCTTGTGCTTGGCGTCAGTATATCGGTCGCAGTCCTTGATGTCGGCATTGCCAAAGCCTACGAGCGTGGCAGGACCACTGACGGTGGCCATCAGTTCATTGGCGGCCGTCGGGTTGAGGATGCCGTCAGCGTCAGTCAGCTCTACGGTGATGAAGGCCAAATCCTGTCCGTCAGCCTTGAGTGTGGTGCGGTCGGCGGTCAGACGGATGGCACTGGCCTCGCCTGCTGTCTGCAGGGTGACCGTCTCATGGCCCCCTTCGGCACGCAGTATGCCCGGCTGATAGGGTAGGGTGAAGGTAGCCTTGCCCTCACTCACCTCTTTTTCGCCTATCAGCTGCTCGCCTTTGCCCGGCTTACCTCCTTCAGCCGGCTGCAGATAGAGGCGCACCTTGGGATAGCGGGAGTAGACTTCCACTTCGATGGGCTTGCCTTCATGGCCGGTCCAGTTCCAGCTCTCAAAGGTGGGCCATGTGCTCCACATGGAGGTGATGACCTTTCCGTGATAACCGTCGGGTTCGCGCACGGCCATATAGAGCTGTTCACCCTTGTCGTTCCACAGCATTGAGCGGTAGTGACTGATGGGTTTGCGTAGTCCGGTGAAGTCAATGTCGCCGCAGTGGGCGCCGTGCCACGGATAGAGGGGGCGCTCCCAGGACTCGCCCTTGACGTCGCCCTCGTAGTACCAGCGTCCGATGCCCGACTCGCCCAGGTAGTCGATGGCCGTCCACACAAAGTCGCCGATGACCCAGGGTTCGTCCTGCACCTTGCGGTAGTTGTTCCAGGTGTCGCGCGGATAGCTCTCTGTCTGCATCATCACCCTGTTGGGTACACGCTCGTGGTCGCTCTTAGACTTAAAGATCATGTAGTTGTAGCCTACAATGTCGTGTTCAGCGGCCAGTGGGTCGTAGATGTCCCACTCCGGGTCCCAGGCGCAGAGTGCCGACGTTACGGGGCGCTTTTGGGGGTCTAGCTGTCGGCAGAGGTTATTCAGCTTGTGGGCCGTCTTTATGATTTCGATTTTCTTGCGCTCGATGACTTCGTTGCCTGTGGACCAGCAGAAGACGCTGGGATGGTTGCGGTCGCGCAGCACCATGGCCTTGATGTCTTCCTGCCACCACTGGTCAATGAGCGTGGAGTAGTCGTGGGGGGTTTTCTTGTCGCGCCAGCCGTCGAAGGCTTCATCAATGACGAGCAGGCCCAATTCGTCGCAGGCCCTGAGGAAAGCCTCCGACGGCGGGTTGTGTGATGTGCGCACGGCATTGAAGCCGGCCTCCTTGAGTAGCTTTGCCTTGCGGTATTCGGCGGCATCGTAGGCCGCTGCTCCGAGAATGCCGTTGTCGTGGTGTACACAGCCGCCGTTGAGAGTGATGGGCTTGTTGTTGAGGTAGAGCCCGCGGTCGGCTGAATACGTGATGGTGCGGATACCGTAGCTGACGGGCACGACGTCGCCCTCGGCCTCGATGGTGGTATGGTAGAGATAGGGGTCGTCGGGCGACCACAGGTGGGGTTGGTCAACGTTGATGGTCTTGGCGACGGCCTTGCGCGAGCCGTCTTCCATCACCACGTCGGCCTTGATTTCCACATGGTGAATGTCGGGCGTGGCAACGCTGACGCTCCACTCGTCGATATAGCGCTTGCCGGTGGTGAGCAGCCACACATGGCGGTAGATACCCGAGCCGCTGTACCATCGGCAGTTCTTCTGTTGCGAGTTGTCCACCCGCACTTCAACCTCGTTGTTGCCGGTCTTCACGTAAGGCGTGATGTCAACGTAGAACGACGAGTAGCCGTAGGGATGGCCGCCGGCGCGCCGGCCGTTGACATAAACCTCGGCATTCATATAGACGCCCTCAAAGTAGAGGCGCATCGTTTGGTCTTTACATGTCTTGCCGTCGACTTTGAGGGTTTTGCGGTACCACCCCTTGCCTGTAGGCAGGTAGCCCCCTTCATTGCCGGCGGGGTGGTTCTTGTCGAAGTCGCCATAGATACTCCAGTCGTGGGGCAGGTTCACTGCTGTCCATTGCGTGCTGTCTTGTGAGAAACTCCAGTTGTCGTCAAACAACTGCTTACGTTGTGATGCTGCCACTACAATGTTGTTCATGGCGAGCAGTGATAGTAGAATAATTAAGGTACGTTTCATTTTCTTATTTTTTAAAGTTCAAAATGTTATCTTAGCTGTTAGGAAGAAAACCTTGTGCTTGTATCTCCTTGAAGTTGCCGTCAGCGGCGATGCGGCCGTCTTTCAGCACGATGATGCGGTTGCACTGCTCGATGGTGCTCAGCCGGTGGGCAATGACGATGCGCGTACACTTTAGCTTAGCCAGGTTTTCTACCACAGTGTGCTGGCTGATGTTGTCCAGTGCCGATGTAGCCTCGTCGAGGAAGAGCACCTGCGGCTTTCGCACGAGTGCGCGGGCGATGAGTATTCGCTGACGCTGTCCGCCCGACACGCCCTTGCCGTCGGCAGTGATAGGGGTGTCCATGCCTAAGGGCATATGGCGGATGTCGCCATCGAGGGCTGCCATGCGTGCTGCCTCCCAGGCGTCGTCGTCGGTGAGCAGTGGGTTGTTGAAGGTGATATTGTCGCGGATAGTGCCCGCTATGAGCTGTCCGTCCTGCAAGCAGATTCCGATGCAGTAGCGTCGTAGGCTCCGTAGGTTGATGTCGCTGATGTCGTACTGGTCGTAGAATATGGAGCCCGCCAGCGGTTTCTCCAGTCCCATCATCAGTCGCATCAGCGTGCTCTTGCCGCAGCCAGAGGCTCCTACCAGCGCCACGTAGTCGCCGTTGTTGATGCTTAGGTTGAGGCCGCCGAAGAGCAGGGGCATGTCGTCAGCATAGCGGAACTTAAGGCCGCGTATGTCCATGCGGCCCGTGATGTCCTTCACCACATTGGTGTCTGCCTTAAATTCAGGCTTGGCCTCAATGATAGGCCGGAACAGCTGGAGCTCCGGCAACAGGCGCGATACTATTTTGACGATGCTCTGCAGATCAAGGGTGGCAGCGCAGACGATTCCCAGTACGGCGCAATAGGCGATATAGTCGGAGAGCGACAGCCCATAGTGCCAGGCCGCCCACATCGTGACAATCATAGGCACAAGCTTCAGGCAATAGCTGATACTGTTGACATAGAAACTGGCTAAAGGCTGACGGCTGCTGTAAATATCTGAAGGCGCATAAGCCTTTGTCCACTGTAGGAAAGCACGAAACTCGGCACCGCACGTCTTTATTTTCTGTATGCCCGAGAACAGTGAAAACAGTGTTCCTGTCAGGCGCGAGCTGGGTTCATTCACATTAAGCTGTACCTTCCGCGTGTAATAGTATGTAAGTGCGATGAAGAACAGCTGTATGGCTATCACGATGATGCCGGTATACAGCAACGGGCCGCCATAGAGAAAGAACTGTATAAACATGATTCCCGTGAAGAGGAATGTAAGGACCGTCGACAGGAAATTGGCCGTCAGGTTAGAGCTGACGCGTGACAGTGACAGCAGACGGTTGGACATGTCGCCTGGTGAGAACTGCTTGGAAAACGAGGTCGGCAGTAGCAGCAGATGCGACATCAAGGCCGTCTGCAGCGCATATTCCACCTTGTCTTTGATACGCATCACCACCAGGTTGCGGGTTACCTGAACCATTGCCAATCCGATGCTGGCGCTGACGAGCAACACCGCAATGGGCACAACCTGATCGGCATCGTTAGAGGGGATGACCTCTGAGAATACCAGCTTGCAGACGTAGGGTGTAAACATGGTCAGCAGCGATACGCCTATGCACGCCATGAGGCTGTAAAGCCAGTCGTATATGCAGAGGCTCGCCAGAGCATAGCGCAAGATGGTCTTGGCGGTAATCTCTTCTTCAGGAAAGGGGAAACAGACTATTACCGCCTCTGTCTTCAGCAGACTGCCATTTTTGCTTGCCGTCATCACCATGCCTGTCTTCGGGTCGGTGAAGGTATAGTCGGTGAAGCCGGGCTTGAGGAGGATTGGGGTGCCCGTGTCGGCCGTGAACCCCATCATGTAGCCTGTACAGCGGGTCCACCAGTGGTCGCCCAGTTTGATGAAGCGGAAGAAGACGTTATTGCGCTCCAGCGTCGTCATTGTCTGGTCCATGTCTGAAGAGAGTTCCATCTTCGACTTCATCTGCTTCCACAGCTTCCTGTCTATCATGGAGCGCAAGATAGTATCCGCCTGGCTGATGGCCTTGCGGTCGCCGTCCATGCGCTGCTCTAACTGCTGTAGGAATATGTTTGTTTTCATCGGCTCAGGCGTATTTAAGCAGGTTGCTGTACAGGCCGTCCATCTGGCTCAGCTCCTTGTGAGTACCGTGCTGGGTGATGTGTCCGTGCTCTACGACGTAGATTTGGTCACACTGGGCAATGGTCTCCAGCCGGTGGGCAATCATGATGAGCGTGGTGCCCATGTCGTAGAGGTGTTCCATCACCTTGGCCTCCGTCTTGGGGTCAAGTGCCGACGTACCCTCGTCCATGAGCACGATGGTGGGCTCCTTGGCCAGTGCGGTGGCTATCTCTATGCGCTGGCGCTGACCGCCACTGAAGTTCTTGCCGCACTCGGTCACGGTGCCGTTGTAGGCACCTGGGCGCTCCATGATTTCCTCATGTATCTGCGCGTCGTTGCAGGCTATCACCATGGCGAAGTCTTCTATCGACTCGTCCCACATCTTGACATTGTCGGCAATCGTGCCCTCGAAGAGCGTCACGTCCTGGTTAATCACCGAGACGGAGTTGACGAAGGTCATGCGGTCGATGGACTTGCGCGGCTTGCCGTCGAAGAGCACCTCGCCCTCCCACGGCTCGTAGAGGCCGGAGACGAGACTCAGCACCGTGCTCTTGCCGCAGCCCGACGGGCCTACCAGTGCGATGCGCTCGCCGGCCTTGATCTTCAGCGAGAAGTGGCTAAGGATGGGTGGCAACGAGCGGTCGTAGCCGAAGGTGACGTCGCGTAGCTCTATCTCGCCCGTCAGTTTGCCCACATCGTGTATTTCATTGTTCTGAGGCAGGCGCAAGGCGGGCGCCTCCTCGCCAGCGTCGGTCACCTCCTTGATGCGCTTGATAGCAGAATGAGCCCTGAGCATGACCATGATGCTGTCGATGGTCTTGTTGATAGGGAAGATGGATTCGTTAATAAGTCCCTGCGAGGCCAGCAGCATGCCTGGCGTGAGCTCGCCCCGCAGAATCAACCAGATGCCGAAGCAAATGGTGGCGGCATTGGTGAGTTGCAGCACCAGCAGTGGCACAGTACTGAGGTATATGGAGTTGCTGGTGGTCGTCACACGGGCATTCATAGCCTGTGCGTAGGTACTCTCCCACTGGGTGAAGAAGAATTGCTCGTCGCCCAGCGACTTGATAGTCTCAAGATTGCCCAAGCCCGTCATCGTGACATTCTGCAGCTGCGCCTCGGTGACTTCCAGGTTCATGGCCAGCTTCTTCTGCAGGCCAGCGGTCTTACGCATCACATAGAGCAGCAAAAGGATTGAGAATATCTGTAGCAAGGCGAGCTTCCAGTTGAAGAGAGCTATCAGCCAGCAGTTAACGAATGGTATGATGAAGAGAGTTAACGCCGGCATAGAGTTGTCAAGGTTAAGCACCGTCTTGCTGATGCTTGTATAGCGCGCCACCAGCTCTCCGGGGGTAAACTGTGTGAGACGGGACATTGGCAGTCTGAAGACAGCCCATAGGTAATTTGACGCTCTGCTGATCAGCAGCTTGGCATTGCTTGTCCTGCGTACCACGGAGAGCGTGACCCAGACCGTCAGAACGAACACAAACAACAAGATATAAACCGTGAGCAATGGCACAAACCATTCGGGGTTCTTATGCGTGATGATGTTATCGGTGTAAACCTTCTGAAACAGCGCCGGAAATATTCGTGTAGGCGCATCAAGTGCATAGATGATGATGCCGCTGGTGGAAAACACCAAATTGCCCTTAAGAAAATACCTAAGTGCATCACTGAGAGAGAGGCTATTCTTCATTCTTCACTCTTCATTCTTCACTCTTCACTCTTCATTTCACCGGTTCAATCGTGACAAATGCCGTCATACCTGGCATCAGGTGGGGGTGGGGTTTCAGCGTGGCTTCTACGTTGGCCATCCCATTATCGTCGATGACTGGACTGAGAGCGGAGATTGTTGCCGGATGCTGCTCGTCGGGGAACGTGACGGTAGAGACGGTGACGATAGCTCCCTTTTGGTATTTGGCCAGTTCGTTTTCAAGCACGTTGAAGCTCACCTTCAGGTTGTCGATATCCACAATAGAGAAGAGCGGCTCGCCAGGCTTGGCAGCACCGTAAAGGGTGTTCTGTATCTTTAATACATATCCCGACACGGGCGCCACGATGGTATAGTATGCCAGCTGGTGCTCCAGCTCACGCAACTCGGCTTTGGCCTCGTTATAGCCGCTGTTGATACGTGCCAGTTTCTTGAGGTTGTCGGGGGCCTCGTCAAGACGGTCGTGCTTGTAGCCCTGCCCCATGAGGATGGCCTGATACTGGAACTCTGCTTTCTCTAGCTTGGCACGGCTGTGACTGATCTTCACACGCAGTGCGTCGTCGCTGAGCCGTGCTACGACCTGTCCTTTCTTGACATACTCTCCCGTATTCTTGATGCCGAACATGACTATCTGCTCGGCAACGCGGCTATAGACGGGTATTTCACGCCTTGCCTGAATTTTGCCTTTGTTAGCCGAGCGATAGGTCATGGTCTGATGCTGTGGCTGAGCTTTTGACGGTTTCGCTGCTATGCTGTCCGTGGGCTGTCCGGCGGGCTGTCCTTCCGTTTTCGACTGACAGGCGGTAAAGAGGTAAAGTGACAAAAACGTAAAAACGTATAAAATACTCTTATTCATAATTTCTTCAGCTTTTCAACTTTTCAACTTTTCAATTTTGTACAAGCGTTTGCAAGTGATAGTGTGTTGTCCAGAATTCCTCCAGGGCATTGATATAATTAGAGTAGGCCGTTACCCATCGGCTCTGCCCCAGGCTGAGAGTATTGACGTCGCAGAGTCCGTTGGCATAGTTCTCTATTGTCTCATAGAAATGACTTTCAGCCATTTTGATAGTCTGCTCGGTGCTTTCAAGCACCTTTCTGCTGTCATTCAGCTTCTGTAGAGTGACGATGGCATCTTCAACCAGCAGACGCTCGGTCTCCTGGAGCGCCGACTCCTGCCGCTCCCCCCACGCCACGGCTGCGGCATGACGTTTCCTGGCAGCGCCATGGTCCATGAGCGGTATCGTCAGCTGTACTGAGCCTAAGGCGTAGACCCGTTGGTCTTTGTAAGCACTGCCGAGGGTTGAGTTGACCTGCTGCAGTCCCAGGCTGATGTCCAGTCCCACGTTTACGCCCTGTTCCCTGCGCGCCTTTTCTTCCTGATGACGAGCCTCGGTCAGCTCTGCCAGCTGGTGCTGGAAAGCCGGGCTGTTGTTCTTTGCCAAAGTAGCCACCTGCTCGGCGGTATATGGTGCGGGGGAGGGCATTTCAGGTATTACCAGCAGCGCTGTGTCGTTGGGTAATTGCTTCATGCGCAGCAGAGAGGCCAGTTCTGCCCTTGCCTTCTGTTCTTCCTTGCGCGCAAAAGCCAGCAGGTTGGCGGAATTTTGCAGTTGCAGTTCCATGGTGTGCAGCTCCTGCTGTGTGACGATGGCGATGGTAGCCTTCTCGCGCGCAATGGCCAGCACTGTGTCGTTCAGGATCAGTTCCTCTTGGCGCAGCAGTGCCATCTGCTGTCGGCACAACAGGCGGATGTAGCGCACGGCGGCATCCTCGGCAATGCGTCGCAGATCATACTCGTGCTGCTGGCGGGCAGCCTTCAGCCGCTGGTCCTCCACCTGCTTCTCCCACCTGAAAGGGTTGTACCCCAGCAGTGAGTTGTTATAGCCCACCAGCAGCGGAGTGGCCACGAACTGTCGCGGATAGCCTGAGGCACTCTCGCGGAAGTACTCACTCCAGATGGCCTGTGTGCCTACATAGGCCTCACCGCCGAAGGGCAGCACCTGCTGGCTAAGCCTGAGCTGTGCCGAGGTGGAGAAGATGTCGTAGTTGCGCAGGTAGACGTAGTCGCGGGTGGGGTCGCTGACAATGCGCGAGTAGTTGGGCACCACCTTGAGCGTCAGCTGCGGCTTGCGCAATGCCTCGAAAGCCTCGTAAGAAGCCTGCCGGCTCTGGTACTCCTGCCGGCTCTGGAAGGCGGTGATGGCACTGTCCTGAGAAAGCCGTATCACCTGGTCTAAGGTCAGAGGTGACTGTCCCCACGACCAGAGGCTGAGAAAAGCCAGGCCTGTCAGTAGATACAGACGTAGGTGTATATTGCTGTTATTCTTCATATTCTTGAATTTTTCACTCCTTTTCATTAGGGAAATAACCGCGTGCTTTGAGTTCCTCGTAGTTGCCGTCGGCAGCCACGCGGCCGTCCTTGAGCACGATGATACGGTTGCACTGCTGTATGGTGCTCAGACGGTGGGCAATGACTATTCGCGTACACTTCAGTTTGGCCAGGTTCTCAACCACGATGTGCTGGCTGATGTTGTCCAAGGCCGATGTGGCCTCGTCGAGGAAGAGCACGGCGGGTTTACGCACCAGCGCGCGGGCTATGAGTATGCGCTGGCGCTGTCCGCCCGACACGCCTTTTCCGTCGGTGGTGATGTGGGTGTCCATGCCATTGGGCATGCGGCGGATGTCACCGTCGATAGCTGCCAAGCGTGCAGCTTCCCAGACATCGTCGTCGGTCAGCTGTGGATTGTTGAAGATGATGTTGTCGCGGATGGTGCCCTCTACGAGCTGGCCGTCTTGCATGCAGATGCCAATGCAGAAGCGTCGCAGGCTACTGAGGTTGACATCTCTGATGTCGTATTGGTCGTAGAACACCGAGCCTCCCTGCGGGCGCTCCAGTCCCATCATCAGTCGCATCAGCGTGCTCTTGCCGCAACCGGAGCCGCCAACCAGCGCCACGTAGTCGCCGCTGTTGATAGTCAGGTTAAGGCCGTCGAAAAGCAGAGGCATGTCGTCAGCATAGCGGAACTTCAAACCTTGGATTTCCATGCGTCCAGTGATATTTTCCACGATATCGGCTTCCTCCTTGGTTTCTGTCTTCGCCTCAAAGATGGGGCGACAGAGGCGTATCTCCGGCAGCAGCCGCGCTATCATCTTTGTGATATTCTGCAAATGTGACACGGCCTTGCAAACGATACCCAATACGGCGCAATAAGCAATGTAGTCGGACAACTGCAGATGGTAGTGCCACGCCGCCCACATCGTTACCAGCATTGGCAGGAACCTGAGGCAATAGTTTATAGCCGTGAGATAGAAACTTGGCAGCGGCTGTTGGCTGCTATACGCCTCAGAGGGTGCGTAGGCCTTTGCCCACTGATACAATACCCTGAACTCTGCGCCCGTTGTCTTGATTTTCTGTATGCCGGAAAAAAATGCAAAGAGCAGGCCTATGAGGCGTGACCCACTGGGATTTACTTTCAGCTGCACCTTTTTCACATAGTGGAATTCCATCATGATAGCCACTAACTGCAGCAAGATGACAAAAATGCCTGTGTAGAGCAGCGGTCCGCCATAGACGAAGAACTGTACGAACATGATGGCAGAGAACATGAAGGTCAACAGCGTTGACAGGAACGTGAAGGTAAAGTTGGAGCTTACACGTGACAGCGAGAGCAGCCGGTTAGAGAGGTCGCCGGGGGTAAACTTCTTGGCGAACGTTGCCGGCATCTGCAGCAGTCGCGACATCAGAGCCGTCTGCAGCGCATACTCTGCCTTGTCCTTGATACGCACTACTACCAGGTTGCGGGTTATCTGCACCAGAGACAGGCCTACGGCAGCGCTGATGAGCAGTGTGGCTATAGGCACAATCTGGCTGGCATCGCCGGAAGGAATGACCTCCGAGAAAATCATCTTGATAACGTATGGTGTGAACATTGTCAGCAGGATGACTCCTACACAGGCCGTGATGCTGTATATAAAGTCATACAGGCAAAGGCTGTTGGCAACGTATTTCAAGATGCCTTTGGCTGTCAGGTTATCTTCTGTCAAAGGCAGACAGGATATCAGCGCATCCTGCTTCAGCAGATGGGCGTTTTTACTGGCAGACATCGACTCGCCAGTCTTCGGATTGACGAACTTATAGTCTGTGAATCCCGGCTTGAGAACGACAGGCGTGTTATCGTCGGCCATGAATCCAATGAGGTAGCCCGTGCATCGCTTCCACCACCCGTCGGAGAGGGTGATGTAGCGGTAGTAGAGGTTATGGCGTTCCAGCAGCGCCTCTATCTTGTCCAGATCTGACGGCAGCTCCACCGCCGACTCCATCTGCTTCCATAGCTGACGGTCGATAACGGCGTTGAGGATGTCGCGAGTCCCCCTAAGAGCCTTGCGATCTCCTTCTATGCGCTGCGCTAACTGTTGAAGTAATATATTCGTTCTCAATTTCTCAGCTTTTTAGTTTTGTAGTCGTCAGAAAGCAACTTGGCACGAATCGAGGAGCGAGGTGCGAGGTTACTTTCAACTTATAGATGTCAGGCAAATTTTACGAGATTACTATACAGTCCGTCCATTTGGCTCAACTCCTCGTGGGTGCCATGCTGCGTGATGCGTCCGCGCTCAACGACGTAGATCTGTTCGCAGCCGGCGATGGTGTCCAGTCGGTGGGCTATCATGATAATAGTGATACCCATGTCGTAGAGGTGCTTCATCACGTTGGCCTCCGCCTTGGGGTCGAGTGCCGACGTACCCTCGTCCATGAGTAATATGGTGGGTTCCTTGGCCAGAGCAGTGGCTATCTCTATGCGCTGGCGCTGGCCGCCGCTGAAATTCTTGCCGCGCTCGGCCACGACGCCCTGATAGGCGCCCGGCCGTTGCATAATTTCATGGTGTATCTGTGCGTTGTTGCAGGCCAGCACCATGGCGAAGTCCTCTATCGACTCGTCCCACATCTTCACGTTGTCGGCTATCGTACCCTCGAAGAGGGTCACGTCCTGATTGATGACGGAGACGGAGTTGACGAAGGTCATACGGTCGATGGCCTTGCGCGGCTTGCCGTCGAAGAGCACCTCGCCCTCCCACGGCTCGTAGAGTCCGGAGACGAGGCTCAGCACCGTGCTCTTGCCGCAGCCCGACGGGCCTACCAAGGCTATGCGCTCGCCGGCCTTGATCTTCAGCGAGAAGTGGTTGAGTATGGGTGGCAGCGAACGGTCGTAGCCGAAGGTGACATCGCGCAGCTCTATCTCGCCCGTCAGCTTAGCCACATCGGGCACCTCGCCTTCCTCGGGTAGTGTCAGCTCATCGCTCTGTTGCCCGCAGTCGGTAACATCCTTAATGCGCTGTATTGACGAGTTGATTCTTAAGAATGTCTGCACGCTGTCAATCGACCGGTTGATGGGATAAATAGTTGAGTTAATCAGTCCCTGCGAAGCCAGGATCATGCCTGGTGTCATTTCGCCCTGGAGTATGAGCCATGCTCCCAGGCAAATAATTATGCCGTTGGTAAGCTGTAGCACCAGTTCCGGAAGTGCACTTATATATATAGAGGTAGATACGGTGTTCACACGTGCATTCATGGCCTGAGCATAGACTCTCTCCCACTGTGCATAGAAGCTACGCTCTTCGCCCAGCGACTTGATAGTGTCCATATTGCCCATTCCAGTCATCGTCACATTCTGCAGGCGCGCTTCAGTCACCTCCATATCCATAGCCATCTTCTTCAGTTTCTTTGCGGTGGAGCGCATCACGAAGACTAACAGGAGAATGGAGAAAATTTCCAGCAGCCCCAGTTTCCAGCTGAAGAGCATGACGAGGTAGCAGCAGAGAACCGGCAAAATAAGTATGCTGACGACAGGAAGTGCGAAGTCAAGCTGGGTAACGGTTTTGGGAATGGTGGCATAGCGTGCCACCAGTTCACCGGGGGTAAACTGTGTGAGCCTCGTCATAGGCAGTCTAAGCACCGTCCACAGATAGTCCATTGCCCTGGAGATGTTAATCTTTGCCTGGCTCTTCTTACGTAATATAGAGAATGTTATCCAGATGAGGAGTTCAAAGACAAAGAGCAGAGCATAAAGCACCATCAAAGGCGTAAACCATTCCGGATTCTTCTGTGTGATGATGTTATCAGTGTATATCTGCTGGAACAGCGGCGGCAGCACGTTGATAATGGAATCAACGACATTGACGATGATACCGTTGACAGCAAACAGTATGTTGCCCTTGAGAAAATACCTCAAGGCCGCCGGCATCGACAGCGTCACATCCTTGTCCTTTGTCGTATCAGCCATCATTCAAACTTCATCTTTAAGTTGTTCAACTGCGTGCGTGATGCCTCAAACAGATACTGGAACATACTACGGCGGCGCGTCTCTGTAAGCACTGAGCAGTAGGTACCGATGCTCATGTCAACATCCTCCGGCTGGCCGAACGACCAGTCGTAGCATGCGGGGTCGGCAGGTGAGCGCTGCAGGTCGATGAGCACTTCATAGACCACCTTTTGGCCGTTGTCCAAGAGGCGCTGAGCCAGGATGTCGGATTTCAGCGTCTGGCGCACATCAGCATCGTCGGCAGGATAGCGCACCACCTGACTGATACGCCCGCGGACATAGCCTATCTCGTCGCGCTTCTCATTGGCAGGCCACACCTGGGCCTCCATGCCTATCTGCAGATGTCGCTGAGCCTCGTTGTCGGCATAGGCTATGAGCCGTGTGCGCTGCGACTGCTGGTTGTCGGCTTTACCGTCAACGACGCTCACGATAGGCTCAAAAGCCTCAAACGGCTCATTGTCTGTCTTCGTGCTGATTACCAGTCCGCTCACCGTACTGGTGAGGAAGCTGTGGCTCTCGCCCACAGAGACCATGGCTACCGTCTGCCCCAGGTGTACGCTGTCGCCGTTGTGTACCAGCATGGTGCGCACTATGCCCTTGTTGGGCAGGGCAATATCTGTGGTGCCCTGCGCGGGAAACACCACGCCCGAATAGTAGGCTTTGTCACTGACGGAGCCCAGCACACCCCACACGATGAAGGCTGCCAGCAGCAGTGCTATGGCGCCTGCCAGAAGATAGGTGGGGACATAAGTCACGCGCAGATGGTCGGCAATCTGTTCAGGCGACTGGCATTCATTCTTTTCTTGTCTCATGGTTTCTGTCCTTATGTGTGAAGTGAATAAATATAAAGTTTACTTCGTGTTTGTCAAGTATTTGTTCCTAAGCTGCAGTTGCTCTTCTTTCGAGAATCCGAGCTGGTTTTCCATGTATTGCGACATGGAGCCATACTTCTGGTCTATCAAGTCGAGAGTTGCTTCGAAATTCTCACGGCTGACGCCGATCATGGCTTTGATGAAGGCTATGGCCGCATTGGTATCGGCGGTTGTCGTGCCGTCGGCGGATTGTTGCTTGGCCTTGTCGCGTAGTTGCGACGACAGTGCCTCAACCTTTGCGGCATAACTCTCGTTGGAGAGGTCGAAGTCTTGTACGATGACCTCCCTGCTGGCGCCAAGGGCTGCCAGGACGAAGGCTGCTGCCCATCCGGCACGGTCCTTACCCTGCGAGCAGTGCCACAGAACACCGCCCTTTGCCTTGAGCACGCCACGGAGAAATTCTCCGTAGTAGCTCTGCGATTGGGGCTCGGTAACAATGGCGGGGTAGAGTTGTTTGGCCATTGCCTGCATCTGGGGATTGAAAGCAAACTGCATCAGTAGTGCCCCTAAATCACGAGTATCTATTTTGCCTGAAGAAGCAATGCCCGTGCCCGCTGCTGCAAGAAAGGATGCAGGGAGTGTAGAGAGCTGGGTATAGGTGACGCCTTCAATGATGCGGTCGGGGGCAGCAGCCTCTTCCGCCTCAAATCTGAAGTCGAAAACATCAGTCAGTTGATACCTGTTCTTGAGTATGGCCACGTCAGCATCTGTGGCCTCCGACAGATTTGCACTGCGCACGAGCTTTCCGAAACTGACGCTGCGCCCGTCTTGCATGACGAGGCCTCCCATGTCGCGCCCGTTTTCGATGCCTTCAAATTTGATGACACGTTCTTGTTGATTCACTGGGCTGTCTTCTGAGTCGGAGGCACACGCCGTGCACACGCTTGCAGCGCAGATGATAGCGGCGGCGAACCTCCCTAGTGTTATATTGGTCATATTTTCTTTTTTAGGTGATGGGTGCTTGAAGATGGTGCTTATTCAATCAATTCGAAATGCTGGAAGTCCTTGCACGAAGTCCAGTCACCGCCCCATTCGAAGCCGGCCTCGGTGAAGAGCTTAAAGCAGAGGTCTTCATGGTCTATCTTGTAAGGGAAGTCCCACGTGCGGTCGCAGTAAGCCTCGGCAGTAGCAGGCTGAATGAAGCGGGTACCGTCCTCGCGGTCCTTATAATAAGGATTATAGAGCGTGTTAATATCGATGGCCAGTCCACGGGCATGCTTGGATAGTTTGGTGCTGCCGGCAATGGCGCGGTAGCAGAAACTGGAGGAGTTATTGTCGCGCATCTGCGTCTCGTCGTCGGCATCATAGACATCCGGCAGGAGCATGCGCTGGATGGGGTATTTAGCATCGAAGAGTTTGCGAAGGATACCTGCCACGCGATCGGCAATCTTGGCGTTGACAATCATTTCGCCTACGTGCATCTGGTTGTCGTTGTCCCAGTGCAGGGCACGGATATGGCGCAGGTCATTGCGGCCAATGTATGGATTCTCCTTGTAGGTCTTGCCCTGCATGCGCTGCCACACGCCATCAGGGATAGGCTCTGCTGCAAAGCACTTGTCGATACCGCCGAAAGCATCGACAGTTGCCTGACTGACGGTGCGTCCTGCTTGCCATTCGGTAAGCGCGCGAGTGTCGACAGGAAAGGTGAAGTCGGTTTTCTCTACACCGTCGCCATAGATGGTCTTGAAGTCGTCGCGCATGGAGATGACGTGGTAGCCGGCCTCGCGCC
>CAMHKU010000058.1 GCA_946185805.1 uncultured Prevotellaceae bacterium
TGCTGTGGAGAATTCTGCCTGCAAGGTAATCTCGTACCTCGTACCTCGCACCTCGCACCTCGAAAATACCAACTATATAGAAGTTTAACGTGGGGAGCGCGGGCGTCCTCGCCCGCAATCAGTGGCGGGCAGGGCGCCCGCGCTCCCTGCGGAGAAACGGGAGAATTGCAGGTTTGTAATGGAGGAGCTTCAGTATCCCGGGTTTTGCTTGATTTTCCGGTTATTGTTGATGACGCCGCCGGGGATGGGGAATATGGTGGTGTGGCCGTCGCTCTCGTCTACGGCGTCAGGGCCGGTGTACAGCGAGCGATACTTGCCGAATCGTATCATGTCCTGTCGGCGCCAGCCCTCCCAGCAGAGTTCTAAGAGCCGCTCGTCATACAGGTTGTCGAGGGTGCAGGGGCGTGGGTCTGCGCCGGCACGCTTGCGCACGCGGTCGTAGTCGTCGTGGCCGTCGAGCCCCAGTCTCAGTTTAGCCTCTGCGCGCATGAGCAGCACGTCGGCAAAGCGGAAGAGCACGATGTCGTTGTCCATAAGTCGCCCGCTGTAGTTGGTGTACGCCTCCAGCTCGTATTTGTGCATGCGTGCGCCGGCGGTTTCCAGGTATGGCGAGTGGCTCAGGTCGAGCTCTACGGCCTCGGGCATGTAGGCGAAGTATTCTCCCGTGCGGTCGAAAACGAGGCCGACGATACCTGAGTAGAAGTTGTCGATGAAGCGGGGGTCGGCGCTGCCGAGCTTGTCATCGCCCTGATAGCCGTAGACCTGTAGGGTGTGGAGCGTGGCGCAGGTGCCATTCTCGCCGGTGAATCCCAACGTCTGTGCGTGGCGGTAGTGTATTGAGCGCAAGATGTTTTGCTGCTCGTTGGTATAGATGTCTTTGTCCATGGGAATGACGAAGATGTTCTCACACGACTGCTCGTTGCCGACGATGAAGTTATGGGAATAGAACTCCTCAAGGTCGTAGCCCTCGTCGCTGATGAGATTGCAGTAGTAGATGCATCGCTGGTAGCAGGTGTCGCTGACGGTGCCGGTATAGACGGGTGCGTTGAGCATGAGCTTTGCCAGCACGAACATGCTGACGGCATTGGTGACGTGGCCGTAGTAGATGTTTTTCTTCACGCTGTTGGCGGAGGGCACGCCGGGGAGTGTCTCTTCAAGCTCGGCAACGATGAACTTGAAGACCTCGGCGCGCGGTGTCTGCGCCACGTCGTTTTTCGAGACGGTGGTACTGAGGATGAGCGGCACGTCGCCGAAGAGGTCGATGAGATACCAGTAGTAGATGGCTCGCAGTGCCCTCACCTCGGCTTTCCACGAGTCGAGGTATACGTCAGCCAGGTCTTTGTGCTCGTCGAGTTTCTCCAGCGAGTTGTTGCACAGGGCAATGACCTTGTAGAGATAGTTCCATGAGTTGCCCAGCAGCTCGTGGCCGGGCGTCCACGAATGTTTGTACATCTGCTGCCACAGGCCGCTGTCATACCAGTCGATGCCGCGGGTGGGCAGTATGGCCTCGTCCGACCCGAAGGTCTGCAGGTCGTACACGCAGCGGCATGTACCCTGCAGACCCTCGCCGTCTTTGTTGCCGCCAATATAATTATATAAGGTGGCCACGGCGTTCTGGTATAGTGACTGCATGTCTTTGTAGCCGGCATCCTCAGGAATCTGATCCAGCGGCCGCTCGTCGAGCGAGCACCCCATCAGGGTGATTGCCAAGGCGATATAGTATATTGGTTTCATAACTTCTCCCACTTCTATTGTTTCTATAATATCTATCGCTTCTATAATATCTATCGCTTCACCGCTTAGAATTGAATACTCAGCCCGAAAGAGTAAGAGCGGTAGACGGGAAAGGTGCGCTTGTCGTCTATGCCCAGTGTGGAGCCTACGACGCTGGAGTTGATCATCGGCGTCAGGCCCGAGTAGGCGGTAATGGTGGCCAGGTTGTTGACCGATAGCGACAGGCGTAGCCGCTGTATATACTTCGACCGCGGCAGGGGCACCGTCCATCCAGCCGTCACATAGTCTATGTTCAGGTAGTTGCCGTTCTCCAGCCAGTAGTCGCTGATGGTCTGGTCTTGGATGTTCTGCTCCGGCGCGTCGGCCATGACGTTGTAGTTGGGCATCATCATCATGTTCATATAGGTCAGTGCCGTGCCGTTGAATATCTTGTGGCCGAAGGCACCGTTGGCCTGCAGGGTGATGTCCCACTGTCGGTAGCGCAGGGCAATGTTCGAGCCTAAGGTCATCTTCGGCGTGGCCTGTCCGCAGATTTGCTTGTCGCTGGTGATGTTGTAGCGGTAGCTGCCGTCGTCCTGACGGATGAGTCCCTCGCAGTGGGGCAGGTAGAACACGCCGAGCTGCTCGCCTACCACTTGCATCACCACGTCAGTGCCGCCGTGGAATCCGGCGCCCGTCACCGCCGCCATGCCGCTCATGGGCGATGCCGTGAGATACTGGCCGTTGAAGTCGCCGTCGAGCGACACCAGCTTATTCCTTTGGAAAGCCATGTTCAGGCCTATGCTCAGGTCCAGGTCGCGGGTGCTCACGGGGGTGATGCCGAAGCCTATCTCCAGTCCGCTGTTCTCCATCTTGCCGATGTTGGCCAGCAGCTTGTTGTAGGGGTATGGCGGCACGGGCACGTCGTACATATAGAGCATGTCGCTGGTCTTCGACTTATAGTAGTCCACGGTGAGCATGATGCGCTTATGCCACAGCCCCACGTCCACACCCACGTTGAACGAGCGCTTCACCTCCCACCGCAGGTCGGGGTTGGCATTGCGTATGATGCCCAGTGTGGTAGACAGAGCCCCCGCCACATTGACCACGCCGTTGGGCTGCACCAACTGCTGGGAGTTATATGGTTCGATGCCGCCCAGGTTGCCGCTCAGTCCGTAGCCGGCGCGCAGCTTCAGGGTGCTGATCCAGCTGACGGGCTTCATCCACGGTTCGTCGCTCACGATCCATGCGCCGGCCAGCGAGGGGAAGAATCCCCAGCGGTGGTTGCGCCCCACCTTCGACGAGCCGTCGAGACGGGCATTGGTGGTCAGCGAGTAGCGGCCTTTGAGCGTGTATTTGGCGCGCAGCATGAATGACTCCATCCTGGAGTCCTCGGTGTAGGAGTCGGTGCCGCCCCAGGGCCTGACGGCGCCCGCAGAGATATTGTGGTAGCCGAAGTCGTCGCTCACGAAGTTGGTGGTCGTCACGTTGAACCCCTCGCTCTCGGTATTGCGCATCTCGGCCAGTGCCAGCAGGCTGATGTGCTGCTTGGCGTTGATATTGACGGTCTTCTCCAGCGTGATGTTGCCCAGTGCCTCTTCCTTCTTCATGTCGGCGCGGTAGGCCTCGCCCTGCGCCCATGTGTAGGTGGGGTAATAGTGGTCGTTCTTCAGCATATAGTAGGAATAGCTTCCGAAGGCAGTGAGCAAGAAGCCGTAGCCCATGTCAACCTTGGCTCTGAGGTGGGCGTTGACGTGGCCGCTGCCCTCGTCCTCCTGCATGTCGAGCATGGCCTGCGGGTTGCCTATCCACGAGGCCGCCTCGGGCACGGAGGCATAGCGCCCCTGGCTGTCGCGCCCTGAGTGTAATGTGGGGTTGAACGTCGCCGCCGAGTAGAAGAGCTTGTCGGGAAAGGCCAGCAGGCTGTTCTGCTGGATGCTGGCGAAGACGCCCAGGTCGAAGGTCACGCGGCCTTCGAAGGCTTTCTGAGTCACGTCGAGCTTGGCGTTTAAGTTGCGCAGACGGTTCGCCTCCACCACCGTCTTATGGTCGCTCACGCCGAACGACGTACGGTAGTTGTTGGTCTCCGTGCCGCCGCCGAATGATATGTGATGGTTCTGCACTACGCCCGTGCGGGTGATGGCCTCCTGCCAGTTGGTGTTATGTCCGCCGTCGGTGATTGTGATGCCGCGCTCGCGGGCCGTCTGCCGGAAGGCGTCGCCCGATAGCATGTCGAGGCGCTTGCTGATGGCCTCAATGCCCATCGTGCCCTCATACGAGATGTGGAACTTGCCGCTGCGCCCCTTCTTCGTAGCCACGGCAATGACGCCCGCAGCACCGCGCGACCCGTACTGCGCCGTCTCGGAGGCATCCTTGAGGATAGTGAAACTCTCGATGTCGGCGGGGTAGATGGTCGACAGGGTGATGATGTCCGACGTGACACCGTCGATAATCACCAGCGGGTCGTTGCCGCCGGTGAGCGACGTGGTGCCACGCACGCGGACGGCCGACACCATGGCCTCTTGATTGCCGCCGGCCTGCACCTGCACACCGGCCGCGCGGCCGCTGAGGGCGTCTAAGGGCGAGATAACCAGACCCTTGTTCATGCGCTCCTCGCCGAGTTTCAGCACGGCACCCGCCGACGTGCGCTGGCTGCCCTCGCTATAGCCTATCTGCACGCGCACGGAGTCTAAGGGCGACTGAGCGTTGGCCGCCAAGGGTAGTGCTGCCGCAAGAATCGTTGTAATATAGAGTTTCATGGTGTAGTGTGAGCTTTTAGTTAACGGTGAGCAAAGATAATCTTTTTCCTGCAATCATCCAAATAATTTTGGCGCAAAAGCGCAATTTATATAAAAAAAGGTGAAAAACGTGCCGTCGTTTGTTTTTTTTTCTTAACTTTGCAGCAAACTACTGGTACGCAGGTGTGTCCTCTTACCACTCACCTCTTGAAATAAAACTAATCTATAACACATCAATGAAGAAACGACTGACACTACTGACTATGGCCGCCTGTCTGGTGGCCATGACCATGACTGCCCAGCAGCGGGTGGTTGAGAATCTTAACTTTGGATGGAAGTTCCACAATGGCGACGTCCGTGGCGCCGAGCAGGCTGACTATGACGACGCCCAGTGGCGCACGGTGAACGTGCCTCACGACTTCCAGATTGAGCAGCCATGGGTGGCTCCTGCCGCCGACGAGAAGGCCGACAACAGCGACGCCGCCGCCAACATCAAGAGCCGCCTGTCGAGCCGCGGTTTCAAGGAGATGGGCCAGGGGTGGTACCGCCTGCACCTCGTGCCCGCCGACTCGCTACGCGGCCGCCGGCTGCTGCTGCAATTCGACGGCATTATGTACACCGGCGATGTCTACCTCAACGGCCAGCGTATCGGCGGCACCGACTACGGCTACGTGGGCTTCGAGATCGACGTCACCCAGCAGCTGAAGTTGGGCCGGGAGAACGTCATTGCCGTCTGCGCCGACACCCGCCAGCCCAATAACTCCAGGTGGTACACCGGCGGCGGTCTGTTCCGCGACGTGCGTCTCGTGGCCACCAGCCGCGAGCTCTACTTTGAGCGCCACCCGCTGTATATCACCACCCGCGACAACCGCTACGTCACCATCAGCGCCGAACTGACCAACCGCGGCAAGTCGAAGCAGGTGACCATAGCCACCAAAATCTATGCCCCCGACGGCAAGGTGGTGTATGAGGGACAGGTGAAGAAGAGCCGCATCACCGCCTCGCGAACCATGGAGGCCCAGCTGCCGGAGGTGGAAATCAGCAACCCCCAGCTCTGGGACTGCGACCATCCTAACCTCTACTGTGCCGAGGTCTCATTGCTCAACGGCGACGGCTCCGTGGCCGACCGCGCCTGGTCGCGATTTGGCATACGCACCCTGGAGTTCGGCCCCGACTTCGGCTTCAAGCTCAACGGCCAGAAGGTGCTGCTCAAGGGCTATGCCAACCACCACTCGTTAGGCGCCCTCGGCGCCGCCGCCTATCCGCGGGCTATCGAGAAGCGCCTGCAGCTGATGAAGCAGTTTGGCATCAACCACATACGCACCAGCCACAACCCCTACAGCCGCGAGTTCATTGAGCTATGCGATGAGTACGGCATCCTCGTCGTCGACGAACTCTACGACAAGTGGACGCGCCAGCACACCGGCGGCCGCGTGCCCTTTGAGCAGCTGTGGCAGCAGGACGTGCCTGAATTCATCAAGCGCGACCGCAACTCACCCTCAGTGGTGATGTGGAGCCTGGGCAACGAGCTGCAGCAAGACCCCAACCAGCCGTTCAACGACTTCGGCGTGACGATGTACCGCCTGATGCGCCCCTTGGTCAGCCGCTATGACTCCACGCGACTGGTGACCGTGGCCATGCACCCCCGCTACCGCAACTGGGAGACCGACTCACTGCCCTGCGACCTAGCCATGATTACCGACGTGCAGGCATATAATTATAGGTATATGTACTTCCCCGGCGACGGCCGCCGCTTCCCCTGGATGACGTTCTATCAGAGCGAGGCTTCCACGCAGGCCATGGGCGAGAACTTCTTTGCCATGAACCTCGACCGTGTCATCGGTCTGGCCTACTGGGGCGCCATCGACTACCTGGGCGAGAGCATGGGATGGCCCGCCAAGGGATGGGCGCAGGGCGTGTTCGACATTGCACTGGACCCCAAGCCCAAGGCTTACTATATGCGCTCGTTCTTCAAGCCTGAGGAGCCTGTGGTGCACATCGCGTTCCTCGAAAGCGAGAAGGCCGAGATGTGGAACGGCGTGAAGATGGCCAACGACCGCATGACCGAGCTGTGGAACCGCCCCGAGGGCTCGAAGGCCAACGCTATTATCTATACCAACGGCGACGAGGTGGAACTGCTGCTCAACGGCCGGAGTCTGGGCCGCAAGAAAAACGACACCGGCAGCGCCAAGCTGCGCAACCAGATACGCTGGGGAGAGATAGCCTATCAGCCCGGCACCCTTGAGGCCGTGGCCTATAAGAATGGCAAGGCCGTAGCCCGCCATAAGGTGGAAACCACCGGCGAAGCCGTCAAGCTGAGCGCCGTGGCCGACCGCCCCTTGCCAAATACCCGTCGGCCGTCGCCCTCCCCCCATCACCCATCACCCATCACCCATCACCCATCACCCTGGAAAGCCGACGGTATGGATCTGCTCCACGTCAAGGTGACGGCCCTGGACAAGAAGGGACGCCTGGTGCGCACAGCCCAACAGGAGGTGACCTTCAGCGTCAGCGGCGAGGCTGAGATTGTAGGCGTCATCAACGGCGACATCACCAGCCACGAGATGACCGTGGGCACGAAGCGCTCGCTCTACAACGGCACATGTACCGTCATCCTGCGCGCCACGCGACAGGCAGGGCCTGTCACCCTCAGCGCCACAGTGCAAGGTATGAAACCCGCCACGCTGAAACTGCAGACCGTCAAATAAGTAATCGTAAGAAAACAACGATTACTTAGCATCATAAGCCAAAAAAGATTTTTGGTTTTATTTTCTATCCGTCATCCGTCAGCAAAATAGAGCAAACAACTGACCATCAGTAGCTTACAGGCTGACGGATGATTTTTTGGCTGACGGATGGGCAACTGGCGGAGCGTAAAACGCATAAATATTCGCAAAACGATATATTTATGCAGCAAACCACGGCTTTTGTCAATATTCCGGAGGGTTTTGTAAAGGATTCGGACTCCCGTCAAAAACGGCGGCCGTTTTGAAAAAATCAACGGCCGTTTTTGAAAAGACGGCGCGCGTTTTTTACAAAACGCGCGCCGTCTTGAATGGATATTTATGCAAAAAATTACTTTATCACCTTACGCACGGTGTTGCCCTCGCGCAGGATGTAAACCTGACGGCCGTTGGCCGCACCAACGCGCTGGCCGGCGAGGTTGTAGACCTCAGCAGCCTCCTGGTTGACAGTCTTCACAGCGCTGACAGCGTTGGCACCGTTGGCCAGGTCGTAGACATTCACCTCGACGACGTTAGACTTCTGCGACTCGCCGGTAGCGTATGTAGCGGTCATCCAGATCTTGCAGGTCGGACCCTTGCCCAGGCTCTTCTGCTCCCACGTATCCTGATCGGTCTCGTAATCCTCAAAGGTGGTCCAGTAGAAGTTGTTGCGGTTGGTAATCCAGGTGTTCACGTCGTTGTAGCTGTCCTGCAGCTCTGCCTCAGGCATAGCCGACGTGTACTTGGCGCTGGGATACCAGGTCTCGCCGTTCTGCTTGTCAACATACACGGTGTATTCGGTAATCTTAGAAGCCTTCTCAGGCACCGTCCACGTCAGGGTCAGGTTGTAGTACTGCGACACGTAGCCGTAGCTCTCAACGTCGACCTTCTCGGCAGCCACCACCTGGAAGTTCTCCATAGGCAGGTTGCCCTCGTCCTTGACGTTGACCTTCACGAATTCAGAGATATTCTTCTTCTCGCCACCGACGACAGCCTGCACGGCCACCTGGTGCTCACCGTCAGCCAGCAGCGGGGTGATGAACTCGGTCTTGCCTTCCACCTCGGCCTCGCTGTTGTCGTAGATTACGATGTACTTCTCAGCACCGCTCACGGCGTCCCACTTCACGTAGACCTCGTTGTTGCCGATGGTGCCGTCGCAGGTCACGTTCTTTACCACAAAGTCTGCGCCCAGCTCAGCATAGCTGTAGCGATATTCCACCTCAGCCTCATAGCGGGCAGTCTTGGTCACCTCCGTGCGGCTCTTGATAGTGCCGTCGCTGTTGTACTCATAGCTGATGGTCGTATCTACGTTGTCATACTCGTGGCCAGCCTCGGCGGTGGCATTGTAGTAGCCGCTGGTGGTCTTCACCAGCAGGCCGTTGGCATACTCGTTGAAGGTGAAGGTGTTGGGCTGGTCCCACTCGCCGGTCTCGGCATTCTTGTTCATCTGAACCTTGCTCACCAGCTGTCCGGCCTCGTTGAACACCACCTTGTAGCGGGTCTCATAGCCGTCAACCTCCTGGCCGTCGGTAACGCTGAAGTTCACCATCACGGTGTACTCACCCTTCTCGTAGCCCGAATACTTCGAGCCGCTGGTGTAGGTCACCTTGCCCTCGGCGTTCATCGACTCCTGGGTCATCTTGGTCATGTTGCCCTGAGCGTCGTACTCATAGCTGTAGCGCGTCGACACGTAGGGCGTGCTGCCGGCGAAGGTCATGTTCTCGCGGGTCTTCACCGTGCCGTCGGCATTGTAGGTGTAGCGCATGTGCTGCGAGCTGGTGCGCTCAACGGCCATCACGTTCTGGGCGTTGTAATAGTAGCGGTTGTAGTCATAGAGCACGGGGTCAGTCAGGCGGGTATAGACATTGCCCCATGTGCCGTCTTCCTTCTGCTTATACTCGCTGCTGAGCCAGCTGTAGCCGGTGATGTCGACCAGCTTCTTGCCGCTCTCAACAGCAGCACCACCGTTGCGGGTAATCACAAGTTTGGTGATGAAGAGATTGGTACCGCTCTGCGAGCGTGTCAGGGTGATGGTCTTGCTACCGGCAGCCTCGGCAGTCACCGTAGTAGTCTTTGTCGTAGGAGCATTGCCAAAAGCGGGGTCGATGTTCGACTCATCAGAGAACACCTCGCCCTCAATAGCTGCGCCGTTCTCAAAAAGGATGTAGGCGCTGGCCTTCTTCGACTCATTCTTGTTGATGTAGGCCGTGAAGGCAATCTCGTCGCCCTCGGCAACGGCCTGATCCAGTGTGATGACCATCTTGCTGGCATTGTTGCTGGCCTCGGTATCGTTCAAATTGGCCTTCTTGCCATTGAGGCACATGGTGTAATAGTCACCGTTCTTGTAGTTCAGACGGCTGGCATCGCCAGCACCGTTTACCCAGGCAGCAGTGCCGCCGGTCTCGGTAGCGCCGTCGGCTCCACCCTCCCACGAGTAGATGACACTCTGCGCATTCACACCTGCTGCAACCAAGGCCACAGCAATCAGAGTAAAAAATTTCTTCATAAACACTTCGTTTTAGTTAATAATTAGATGATATTCCGTTCTTTTTATTTCTTCTATAGACACACTTGCGGCGGATATATCATCAAGAAAACGACAGTATTTTAAAAAAAACGCGAAAAAACTGCCAATTTATTAGTTTTTTACGCTATCTTTGCAGCCAATGTCACACCAACCATTCCTAAGGCTCTATGAGGAGTATGCCGACGACCTGCTGTCGTACGGCCGGGGTTTGGGCTACGACAAGGAAGACATTGAAGACACCCTGCAGGACGTCATCGTCAACCTCTATCAGCACGACCCCGAGCTCACGGGCGTGCGCAACCCTAAGGTCTACCTTTTCACCGCACTCAAGAACCGGCTGCTCAACACGCGCCGACGGCAGCCCATGGACAGCCTCGACGCCGACGGCGCTGAGCGCTTCGACGTGAGCGTCAGCGTCAGCGACGTCATTGAGGACGAAGAGCAGCGGCGGCGGCTCAAGCTGAAGGTGGAACAGGGGCTGGCACTGCTCACCCCACGACAGAGAGAGGCCGTTTACCTGCGCTATATCCAAGAATTAGACTACGACGACATTGCCCGCCTGCTACAGATGACCAAGCCCTCGGTAAGAAACCTCGTCTCGCGCGGCATCATCGAAATGCGGCAGCACCTGACTAACAAAGAATTTTTACTGCTGTTTTTGATGATATAATCTTTCGTTGTGTGTCTATTAGAGAAAAAGCAAAGAAAATGGACACCACCAAAGACCTTTTCAACGAACTCTCGCCCCACGGCTGGGACGAACTGCTGGCGGGCACGATGCTCAACGACTATCACTTCACCCCTGAGGAGAAGCGCCGCGGCGCAGAGCGACTGGAGCAGCGGCTAAAAGCCGCCGACGCCTCATTATATATAAAAGGTAACGACGCCACCATTCCCTCGACGTCAGTCGAGGGCACCACGCCCCCAATCCCAAGGCAGCCCCGCTGGCGCCGCTGGGCCGTGGCAGCCACCGTGGCCGCCCTCGTGGCCGCCGGTGCCCTCACACTCTGGCACACCTCACTCCGCCCTCAACCCTCCACCCCTCACCAAGCCCTCGTCACCCCGCGCAACCTCGACATGGTGCTCACCACCACCGACGGCCATTCGCTGAACCTCAGCGAGGGCGGACAGCTGGTGTGCAGCGAAATGGGCTACCTCACCATCAAGGGGTTCGGCGAGGTGCTGACCGTCAATCCTGCCAATGCCAAGCAGCCTGTTGGCGGACAATCGCCGACGGCAGACTCATCTTCGCCGACGGCGGGCCGTAAGTCCGACTTGTGCGAGCTCCGCGTGCCTGAAGGCAAGCGCACGCAGGTAGAGCTGAGCGACGGCAGCCGGCTGTGGGTGAACTCGGCCACGACGGTGTGGTTCCCCATCAAGTTCAGCGGCTCCGAGCGCCGAATCATCCTCAGCGGCGAGGCTTACTTAGAGGTGGCCCACGCCGACTGTCCATTCTACGTCGATACTGACTCGTTCTGCGTCAGAGTGCTCGGCACGAAGTTCGGCGTCAGCGCCTACCCGGGCAAGGAGGCCCGCGTGGTACTCGCCGAGGGACGCGTGGAAGTGCTAAAGAACGCTAATAGTGACCGCTTTGTATTGGCGCCAAACCAGATGCTGACCATCACCGACGGCCACGCCACCATGGAAGAGGCAGAGGCATATACCTACATAGCCTGGAAAGACGGGCTGCTCTACTTCAACGGCACTACGCTGGGCGAGGCCCTGTCATGGCTGTCGAAACAGTATGCCGTCGACATCAGCTGCACGCCCAAGAGCGCCTCACTCAAACTCTACGGCAAACTCATACTCGAAGAGCACGTTGAGAGCGTGCTCGACAACCTCACCGTCATAGAGCCCATAGCCTACGAAGTGCGCAACAACCAAGTCATCGTGCGCTACGACAAAGAATAGATGGGAATTGAGATTTGAAAATTGAGAATTGAGATTTATGATTACAAATACTGCCCTTTGGAAGTCGCTTCGCAGCCTTGCCGCGGCACTATTCACTCTTCACTTTTCACTTTTCATTAGCGAAGCGCTTATTAGCGTAGCGTTCATGAGCGTGACGCTGCCTGCACAGGCGCAGTCGCAACAGCAGCCACTGGTAACGGTGCTGATGACCGACGGCACCCTGGGCGAGGTAATCAGTGAGATTGAGCGCACCTCGAACTACGTGTTCATGTTCGACGCCAGCATCCGGCCGCAGCTGAGCCGCCGGGTGACCATCAACATGAAGAACCGCCCCATCAGCGAGGTGATGGACCACCTGCTGCGGGGCACCCAGATGGAATACCGCGTGAAGCAGCGCCAGGTAATGGTCTACCAAAAGGGCAACGCCGACGCCACCATTCCCTCGACGACTGTCGAGGGCACCGTCTGCGACGAGCAGGGAGAGCCCCTGCTGGGCGCCAGCGTCTACGTCAGGGAGACAGAGGTGGGCACGATGACCGACGACCGCGGCCACTACAGCATCCGCGTACCCTCTGGGCGCTCCACGCTGCGCTTCACCTACATCGGCTACGACGCCCTGGAGATGACCGCCGCCCAGGCACGCGGCCGCAAGGTGAGACTGAAGACGGGCGCCCACGCCCTGAAAGAGGTGACGGTGGTGAGCGACGGCTACAACACCATCGACAAGCGCCTGTCGGCCAGCTCTACCTACACGCTGAAGCCCGAGGACTTCCAGATACAGAACGTGCCCAACCTGTCGAACATGCTACAGGGCACGGTGCCCGGCCTGAGCGTCATGGCTCCCTCAGGATCGCCTAATGCCGCACCGAAGATGCGCATGCGAGGCTCGTCGACCATCCACGGCGACGCCGCCCCGGTGTGGGTCATCGACGGCGTTATCTGGGAAGAGACGGTCAACGTCAGCAATGACGAGGTGAACGCCGTGCTGCGCGGCAACAACTCGCTCGACCAGGTCAACGAGAACGCCTCGCTATCGCTCTTAGGCAACGCCATCACGGGCCTGAACCCTCACGACATTGAGAGCATCACCTTCCTCAAGGACGCCTCGGCCACGGCTATCTACGGCACGCGCGCCGCCAACGGCGTCATCGTGGTGAAGACAAAGAAGGGCCGCGAGGGCAAGACGCAGGTCAACTTCTCGGCATCGCTGGGCTTCACCTCCCGCCCCACCTATGAGCAGTATGACATGATGAACTCGCAGGAGCGCATACAGCTGTCGAAGGACATGGTGCAGCGCGGCTATGTGTTCGACGTCAAGCCTTATGCCACAGGATTTGAGGGCGCACTCTACGACCTGTACGACAAGAAAATCAGCGACGACGAGTTTGCCGCCCGCGTTACCGAGCTGGAGACAAGAAACACCAACTGGTTTAAGCAGCTCATGCAGAACGCCCTGAACCAGGATTACAACGTCAACATCAGCGGCGGCAGCGGACAGACACGCTATTACACGTCGTTAGGATATAGCGACGCACGCGGCACGTCGAAGGGCGACCAGATGCGGCGCTTCAACATGAGCATGAGCTTAGACACCCGCCTGTGGGACTTCCTGCAGGTGGGCACGAAGCTGATGTTCAGCGACCGCAACAGCGACGGCTTCTACATGGTCAACCCCTTCGACTACGCCATCTATGCCGCACGCACGCTGGCCCCCGACGAATACTACCAGCAGACGCAGACGCGCATCGAGGGCACTGACAACAACTACATGCTGCGTTACAACATATTCAACGAACTGGCGCACACGTCGAACACCACCAACGTGCGGCAGACCAACGCACAAATCAGCCTGCGCGCCAACATCCTGCCGGGACTCATGGCCGACGGTATGTTTGCCTACAGCGTATCTAACACGCAAGGACAGCAGTGGGCCGACGAGCAGTCGTACTACATCAGCGGCATACGCGGCTATGAGGTGGGCGCAGTACTCCCCGGCAGCGCCGACGAACTGGCTTCGCGACTGCCGCGAGGCGGCATACTGCTCAATGACGACCAGAAGCAGAAAGCATGGACGGCACGCGCACAGCTGAACTACAACAAAGCTTTTGGGCGCGACCAGCAGCACGTCATACAGGCCATGATAGGTTTCGAAGCCCGCTCTAACAAGTATGAGGGACTGAAGGAGCAGGAGTATGGCTACTTCCCCGACCGCGGCAACAAGGTGAGCTTCGAGTATAACAACGCCGTATCGGGCTCTACCGACTGGCACGGCTCCGTGGACAAACACACGACGACCATCGTCAGCACGCTGAGCAACACCGTGTCGGAGTATGGCACACTGGTTTACAGCCTGAAGAACCGCTACACGCTGAACGCCAACCTGCGTATGGACGCGTCGAACCGATTCGGGCAGTATACCAACCATAAGTTCCTGCCGGTGTGGTCGGTGGCTGCCCGCTGGAACATGGCCGACGAGCCGTGGATGCCCCGACATATCGTGGGTGACCTGAGCATCCGGGGCAGCTACGGCATGCAGGGCAACATCCCCACGAGCGTAGGCCCTAACCTGGTGGTGCGCTACCCGTCGCAGGTGGTCAACCGCTGGTCGGGCGAATACCAGCTGAACATCTCGCGACTGCCCTACCCCAACCTGCGGTGGGAGAAGACGCAGACCATCAACCTCGGACTGGAATGGGGACTGCTGAACGGACGCATTACGGGAACCTTCGACTACTATTATAAAAAAGGTACCGACATCCTGTTCAAGCTGCCCGTGGCTCTGGAGTATGGCCAGGAAGAGGTCTACCGCAACGGTGCCGACCTAAAGAACTACGGCATAGAGCTGTCGATGACGTTCATACCCCTGCGCACCAAGGACATGGAACTGAGCATCACGCCCATCTGGAGCAAGAACACCAACCACGTGGCCGCCGTGCAGCAACAGCAGACCTACACCATCGACGACTACCTGTCGGGCAACGCCTATGAGGAGGGAGAGCCGGTGAACGCCCTCTACTCGTGGAAGTTTACGGGACTGGACCCCCAGACGGGCTATGCCACCTTTGCCCACACGAGCAAGACGCAGGCAGACGCCGAGCTGGTGGACAACCTGAAGGACGTGCTGGAATACAGTGGACAGAAAGACCCGAAATTCAACGGCGGATTCTCGCTGGCCTTCCGCTACAAGCAGTGGAGCCTCAACACCATGTGGGCCTACGCCCTGGGCAATGTGGTGCGCCTGAACTATATGTTTGAGGGCAACAACCTGATGCCGCAGCCCTATAACAACCTGAGCAGCAAACTGCTCAACGCATGGAAGGAGCCCGGCGACGAGCTGCACACAACCATACCCGGATTTAACCGCACCGGCGAGCCCGACTACAATCTCTGGTTTAACTACTCTCACGGCAATACGGGCATGGCCACCGTCACCTCGCGCTCCAGCTACTGGATGTACAACTACAGTGACCTGCGCATCGTCAAGGGCGACTTCCTGCGCTGCCGCAACCTCAGCCTGAACTACAGCGTGCCCTACAAGGTGATACAGGCGCTGGGCATCAACGCCCTGTCGATGTCGGTGAACGTGACGAACCCCATCACCTTCTGCTCGTCGAAGTTTGAAGGGCAGGATCCCGAGATTCAGGGCACCGGCACCACCGCCATGCCTATCACGCAGACCTACACCTTCTCGCTGAACATCAGCCTATAATATTTGAGATTTGAGTTTTGAGATTTGAGATTTGAGATTTGAGATTTGAGATTTGAGATTTGAGATTTGAGATTTATGATTACCAATACTGCCCTGTGGAAGTCGCTTCGTGGCATGGCCAAAGCACTATTCGCTGTTCAACATTCACTGTTCACTATTCACTGTTCACTATTCACTAGCGTAGCGCTAATCGCGCTAAGCGCCTGCGGCGACTTCCTTGAGGAGGTGTCGCAGGACGAGTTTGAGCCTAAGACCACCAGCTCGTTTCAGGAACTGATGAACGGCGAGGGCTATATCAACAACCCCGTAGACCCCATCACCTATATGATGGACGACGACGTGCAGGGCTGCAAGGGGTCGCTATGGGACGAGGCCCTGCGCGCCCGCCAGAGCATCTTTGAGTGGCAGCCCGACTACTGGCAGGTGGAGGACGCCTGCACAGGCATCTACGCCACGGTGAAATACAGCTACCGCAACATTTACAAAACCATCGCCGCCTGCAACATCATCATCGAGAACGTACCTGCCAGCGAGGGCACACAGCAGCAGAAGGACATCGTCATGGCCGAGGCCAAGACCATGCGCGCCTTCTATTACTGGCAGCTGGTAAACACTTACGCCCTGCCCTACAACGACGCGCTGACATCGCCCGAAGAAAACCTCGGCGTGCCCATAGTCACGGAGTCGGAGGTAAAGGACGCCGGTGCGCCCAGGGCCACCGTGGCTGAGGTATACCGCCAGATTAGCAGCGACATCGACGACGCCTGCCGACTCTTCGGCGACGACAAGACCAACCGCGGCGTCTACCGTGTGGGCTATACCGCCGCCCACCTGCTGGCATCGCGCATCTACCTCTTTATGGAACAGTGGGACAAGGTTATCGACCATGCCGACAAAGCCTTAGAGGCGGCACCAGCACTGGCAAACCTCAAGAACTACAACATCGACAGCGCCACCAACCCCACCAACGGGGTCATCTCGAAGAAATTTCCAGAAACCATCTTCATCTGCGGCATGAAGGTGAAGAGCGGCACCTTCGGACTCATGGGCACGCCCTACGGCGTCAGCCGCGAACTGGCAAACTCGTATGAGACCATGGACCGCCGCATGAATGTATACCTCGTGCCCAGCGGCTACGACTACTACCCCTACCGTATTCAGAAGATTTGCAGCGACGAGCATGAGTTCACATGGCGAACGGCAGAGCTGTATCTCAACCGCGCCGAGGCTTACATGAACCTCTACAAGCAGGGCAACAGCGACGCAGGACAGCGCGCCATGGACGACCTGAACCTGCTGCGCCAGAACCGCTACCGCGTATATACCCCACAGGCACTCACCAACGCCGACGACCTGCAGCTGCAGCTGCGCTCAGAACGCCGCAAGGAGCTATGCTTCGAAGGGTTCCGATTCTTCGACCTGAAGCGCTACGGCATGCCCAGCATTGAGCACGTGCTCATAGGCGAGAGCGGACAGACCAGCGTCTATGTGCTCCAGGAACGCGACCCCGCCTACTGCGTGCCCCTGCCCGACAACGCCCTGGAACACAACACCAACCTCGTTCAGAACCCGTTGGCCAAGAAACGCGAAAGCACAAACTGAGGCTAGAAACTTAACGGCGCCTTATCAAACAACGAATTAAGGCATATTTCACGAATTCCACGAATTCCACGAATTAAGACGTATCTCACGAATTAAGACAAATTTTCACTTATTTACACGAATGAAGCAAATAGTACAAAGAAGTCTCCGCCTCCTGTCCTCGGGTCTGCTGTGCTGCGGCGTTGCCGCAGCCCTCTGCACCGCCTGCTCCGACGACGGCATCACCCCTTCGCCCGACAACCATCTGATAGAGTTCCCGCAGGGCACCAATGCCTACGACCAGACCATCAAAGGCATCTACGACCAGTACGGCACACAGATACTCTACCGCTACAACGACGCCATGTTTCGCTGGCAGATTACCGACCTGCTGACCTACTACACCAAACCCGCCGACGAGGGCTACGTGGCACAGGCCGTGGACTTTCTGCAGGACAACTGCCTCAGCCTCTACCCCAAGGACTCGCTGCGCCACTACCTGCCCTACCGCATCTATCTGGCAGCAGACCTGGGCCGACTCTTCGAATACTCTGGACAGGACGCCGCCGGCAACAGTGTCAATACCCGCGACACCCTCTGGCATACCGCCGCCACCAACGGCTACGACAACCTCTGCTTCGCACTGGCATCGCCGCGCATAGCCACTCTCAGCGCCGACAGCCTGAAACTGGCCAAGGGCGAACTTAATGCCGCCCTCATCAGCTACTGCATAGGCCGCGGCATCATGGCTGTGCCCGCAGCATTCAGCAAGGAAGAGGTCAGCGGCGTGGCGTGGAACAACTACATAGGCAGCTACAACACCTACGGACTCATAGAGTATCTCAACCCCAAGACATTCACGGCGGCGCAGGACTTCGCCATCTTCGTGAAGTATCTCATAGCTTACACCGACGACGAGTTCAACGCCCGCTTCACCGTGAAAAGCTTCGACACCAGCGGCCGCATTGCCCGCAAGGCCAAGGCCGTCCGCGAATGGCTCAACGCTACGCTAAATGAGAAATGAGAAATTGAAAACCATTAAATATTAAATAACATATATGAAGAAAATGATAATGGCCGCCTTGCTGGCGGCAATGGCTGGCACTTCGTATGCCCAGCAGAGTGAAAAACAGATGATAGAGGAAGAGAACCGCTACCGATTCCAACTGCACGACTCGGTGAAGGCCGACAGCATGCACAAGCTCATACTGAAGACTTACCCCAACGGATGGACGGTGCGCCGACAGGCTTTCACCGAGGCCTTCAACCACAGGAACGACTACCATGAATACCTTGTAGGTCTGCTCAAGAAATGGCCTATGGAAGAGTCGGCACGGCTCGACGCCTATCAGGAGTTTGTCTATTACAACGCCATCCGCTCCTTTGCCAGCGACTATTTCTCTGGCGAATATGACCAGCAGGAACTCATCAGCCTTATGCCCGGCATGGACTTCAAGACGCTGGCCGAGGTGATGCGCACCACCGCCGCCATCTATCACATCAAGCAGGCCGTGAGCGACTCGCTGAACTATCCCATGGCCAAGGCGCTGATAGAACAGATGGCGCTGAAAACCAAAGACGGCTCGTATTGCGAAGACGGCTATATGACTCAGCAGCAGAGCGACTCGCTGGCCACCGCCCTCCTTGAAGGCCACCGCGGCACCTATGCCGACATTCTGCTCGCCGTGGGCAAGCCCGCCGAGGCTCTCGGACAGATAGCCCTCATCGGCAAAGAACGCCGCTACGCCACACCCGAGGTGAACGAGACTCACATCAAGGCGCTGCGACTGACAGGTCAGCAGGAGAAGGTGGGCGAGGTCATCAAGGGCGCCTTTGAGGCCAACGCCGTGACACCCGCCATGCTCGACATCGTCAAGGCCGACTATACCGCCACTAACGGCTC
>CAMHKU010000059.1 GCA_946185805.1 uncultured Prevotellaceae bacterium
TATAGAATCTATGGTATTTATAGAATCTATAGTATTTATAGAATCTATAGTATTTATAGAATCTATGGTATTTATAGAATTTATAGATGTAGTAGCCGGTTTTCTTCTCGCCGTTGTCTATAGCATCTATAGCATCTATAGTATCTATAGCTTCTATAGTATCTATAGCCTCTATAGCTTATTTCCTGCCGCTTTGTATGATGAGCGTGCTGATTTCGTTGTTGAAGTCCTTGGCGGCCATGAGCTCTTCTAAGTTCAGGTGTACGCGGTAGCGCCAGTAGTGGCGCGGGTTGGCAGGGATGTTGATACGCTCGGCATTGGGGTCGGGCAACCGCAGGCGCTCGTCGATGGCGAGCCAGTCTTGTATTGACAGCAGACAGAGCATCGACGGCGAGGTGAGATGACGGCTCACGATGTCTTTAGCCAGCCAGCCGGGCAGTGGGTGCGGAGCGTCGCCGCTGCGGTGTAGGGTAGAGGCGCCGTAGTAGTCCTGTGTGCGCTCATAGTCCTCGTCCCACCACTGGCGCAGCGTGGGCATGTCGTGTGTAGAGATGGTGCAGACGGAGCGATAGGGGTTGTGGCTCAGGCGTCCGAAGCGGTAGCGGCTCTCCTTGGGCATCGACTGGATTTCGAGCGAGAGGATGCGCAGCTCGTTCATCACCCAGGGCACGCACTCGGGCACCATACCCAGGTCTTCGGCACAGACGAGCATGCGTGTTGCCTGCGTCAGCCGCGGCAGCTTCTTCATAGCCTCCTGATACCAGAACTGGTTGTTGCGCTGGTAGAAGTAGTCGTTGTAGAGGTGGTTGAAGTGGGCTTTCTGGTCGTCGTCGAGCTGCTTGTAAGCCTCCTGATACTGCACGGCGATGCGTGGATGCCAGCGGTCGCTGCGCTTATGGTCGACGAGGAAGAGGTCGTCGCGGAACTGCACGCCGTAGCTCTCAATCTCTTCGCGGCTGAGCCCTAAGGCCGGCGAGAACTGTCCCATGAGCCCCGACTTCTCGGGCATGGGAATTTCCCAGATGCGGAAGAATCCCAGCACGTGGTCTATGCGGTAAGCATCGAAATACTGTGCCATCTTGCGGAAGCGGCGCACCCACCATCGGCAGCCGTCCTTGAGCATCTCGTCCCAGTTGTAAGTGGGGAATCCCCAGTTCTGGCCGTCGGCAGAGAATGCATCGGGCGGCGCTCCGGCCTGGCCGTTGAGGTTGAAGTACTTTGGCTCCACCCAGGCCTCCACGCCGTCGCGGCTGATGCCGATGGGAATGTCGCCCTTGAGGATGACGCGGTGCAGGCGGGCATGCTCATGGACGCTGCTCATCTGGCGGTCGAGCTGATACTGCACGTAGTACCAGAACTGCATATCCTTCTTGCCCTTGAAGGCCGACTTCTGCGTAGCCTCCAGCGTGGCGCTCTTGGGCCATTTCTGGAACTCTGCCGTGCCATACTGGTCGCGGTAATAGCAGAAGGCAGCATAAGGCACGAGCCACTCCTGGTTCTGCTCAAAGAACTTCTTGAAGTCGGCACTGCGCTGTACAGAGGCCCACTCCTGGTCGAAGACGATATGCAGATATTCTGTCTTAGCCGTCATCACGCGCTCATAGTCTATCTGCTTCAGTCCGTTGAGCTCTTGGCGCAGGGCTTCATACTTCAGTTTCTGAGCCTCGTCCTTGATGGCGGGTAGCTGGCGCATGTCGCAATACAAGGGATGAAGGGCGTAGATGCTGATGGCATTGTAGGGATAGGAGTCCTGCCACGTGTGGGTGATTGTAGAGTCGTTGATTGGCAGTATCTGCAGCACGCGCTGGCGCGTCTGGTCACACCAGTCGATCATCATTTTCAGGTCGCCGAAGTCGCCAACGCCGTAGTCGCCATAGGAGCGCAGCGAGAAGACGGGCACCACCGTGCCGGCACCCTTCCACGGATAGACGGGGAAGTTGGCCTGCGGCAGTTCGTAGACAACAACGTCGCCCTTATCCATCTGTGGCAGGGCAATGGTGCGGTTCATGCCGTTCTCCCAGAGGGGTGTGACGTCAACGACGTCGTCTAAGGCTACGAACTTAAACTCAAACGTGCGTGGCAGCGTATCGGCGTCAAGGGTGATGACCCATTCGTTGCACTCATGCTCCACCATCGTGATGGCACGCTTAGCTTCCCAGTTGCCCAGGGCGTCGCCGCCGCCGATGACGGCCAGCCGCTCGTTGGCACGCAGCTGCGGCGCACGCACCTTCAGGCGCACCGTGCGCTCAAAGGCGGTGGCGGGGCTGAGACGGCGCTCACGGGCGGCCACACACTCGGTAAAGGCCGATGAATATAAATACGAGTCTTCGGGGATGTCAAGCCAATGGTCATAAATCGTATAGCGGGCGCCCTTCGTGGCTACCAGTTCCAGGCGGTGGGGCTCTACAATCCATTCCGTGCGCATCACCTGGTCGCCTCGCACCAGGGTGTAGAAATAGTCGATATACGTGCCGGCCTTGGCCGTCAGCGATATTTCGCACCACCAGTGCAGGCCGTCGTGGGTAGTCATCTTGTGGGATTCGGCGTTGCTGTCTTCTCTTAGAACGTTAAGCATCAGCTCCTCGCCGAAGGTGGTCTGATACTCTAAGTTGAATATAAGTTTCATATCGTTGATAGGTTTTAGTTTTTGCAAAGATAAGAAAAAAAACAACCCGATGCTCTCTGGCAACGGGTTATTAGGAGATAAAACTGTGCAAACGTTTGCAAAAGATAGCGCTGACCGCCGGATGTTAAATAATTAGGATTGCGCGATATTATATCCTGTGAGAGCCAAGAAACGCGGTGATGGCGTCTAAGGCTTCCTGCTCTGCTGTCTGCAGGTCGTCGTTGACCACGATGCGGTCAAAGTGTTGAGCCTGCGACATCTCGTATTCAGCGCGGGCAATGCGCTGGTCAATCACCTCGGGAGCATCAGTGGCGCGCCCCTCCAGTCGGCGGCGCAGCTCAGCGATTGATGGCGGTTGAATGAAGAGACTCAGCGCCCGCTCGCCATAATACTGCTTGATGCGCATGCCGCCGTTAACGTCAACGTCGAACACCACGTTTTGTCCGGCTGCCAGCTGATGCTCTACCTGTGTCTTCAGCGTGCCGTAGAAGCGGCCTTCATATACTTCCTCATACTCCACGAACTCGTCGGCGGCAATTTTGCGCCTGAACTCGTCGGGCGTCAGAAAGAAATACTCTACGCCGTTCTGCTCCGTGCCTCGCGGCGGGCGCGATGTGCATGAGATACTGAATGTCATTTGCAACTCCTGGTGCGCCATCAGCCAGTTAATAATCGTTGACTTGCCCGAGCCGCTCGGAGCCGAAAAAATAATCAGTTTTCCTGTTGCCATAATCTTCAATTCTAAACTCTAAACTCTCAACTCTCAACTCTTACAGCGCATTGAGCACCTGCTCTTTGATCTGCTCCAGTTCGTCCTTCATCTTCACCACGATGTTCTGCATCTCGGCTTGGTTCGACTTCGAGCCGGTAGTGTTAATCTCGCGTCCCATCTCCTGGGCTATGAACCCCAGCTTCTTGCCCTGTCCGGCAGGCTCGGCCATTGTCTCGCGGAAATACTTCAGATGGTTGGTCAGGCGCTGCTTCTCCTCACTGATGTCAAGTTTCTCAATATAATAGATGAGCTCCTGTTCCAGCCGGTTCTTGTCGTAGTCCACACCCGGTATCTGCTGCAGCCCGTCAGTGATGCGCTGGCGAATCTTCTCTACGCGTCCCTTTTCGTAGGGCTCAATCTCGGCCAGCAGCTGCTGGATGTTGTCAATCTTCTCAGTGAATTTCTTTTCAAGGGCTGCACCCTCCTGTGTGCGGAAGTCTACCAGCGCCTTGAGGGCGTCGGCAACGGCCTGACGTGCAACCGTCCACTCTTCATCGGTAAGCACCTCCTGCTCGGTACGGGTCAGCACATCGGGCATGCGCAAAAGCGTATAAAACGGATCGGCCGACATGGGAATGCCCGTTCGCTGGCTGATATCCTGCATTTGGCGATAGTAGTTCTCTACCAAAGCACCATTGATAGGCGTTGCATCAACGCTTGTGTCCTTTTCAATCCAAAGGCTGAAGTCAACCTTGCCGCGCACGACGGCGCTGGCCACCATCTGGCGGATTTCCATCTCGCGCTCACGGTAAAGAGGGGCTATACGTGCCTGCAGGTCAAGCTGCTTGGAATTCAGCGACTTTACCTCTACGTTAATTTTCTTGTCGTTAAAGGCTACGACGGCTTTGCCATAGCCGGTCATTGATTGTATCATGCAAAACTTCTGTTTATTAATTCCAGTGTGCAAAATTAAGCAAATTCTGCGAACAAACCAAAATTTTTTTGTTTGTTCGCAGAATTTGCTTAATTTTGCAGCATGATAGCTAAAGATTTTGAGATTATGGCGCCCGTGGGCAGCCGTGAGTCGCTGGCGGCCGCCATCCAGGCCGGGGCCGACAGCATCTATTTCGGCATAGAGAAACTCAATATGCGGGCGCACTCCGCCTCGACGTTCACCATCAGCGACCTGCGCGAGATTGCCGACACCTGCCGCCGCCACGGCATGAAGAGCTACCTGACGGTGAACACCATTATCTACGGTGAGGACATCCCCCTGATGCACGAAATCATCGACGCCGCCCGCGAGGCCGGTATCACCGCCGTCATTGCCTCCGACGTGGCCGTGATGCAATACTGCCGCCACCCTTCCCCCTCCACCCAACAACCATCACCCGCCACCCATTACCCATCACCCGCCACCCATTACCCATCACCCATCGAAGTCCACCTGTCTACCCAGCTGAATATCTCCAACATCGAGGCACTGCGCTTCTATGCCCAGTTTGCCGACGTGGTGGTGCTGGCGCGCGAGCTGCGTATGGAGCAGGTGGCCGACATCTACCGCCAGGTGGAGCAGGAGCACATCTGCGGACCGTCGGGCGAGCCCGTGCGCATCGAGATGTTCTGCCACGGCGCCCTCTGCATGGCTATCAGCGGTAAGTGCTACATGTCGCTCGACGCCGCCAACCGCTCGGCCAACCGCGGGGAGTGCATACAGGTGTGCCGCCGCAGCTACACCGTCACCGACAATGAGACGGGCTACCAGCTGGAGATTGACAACAAATATATCATGAGCCCCAAGGACCTGAAGACCGTGCGCTTCATAGACCGCCTGATGGAGGCCGGCGTGCGGGTGTTTAAGATTGAGGGGCGCGCCCGCGGGCCGGAATATGTCTACACCGTGGTGAAGTGCTACAAGGAGGCCATCCAGGCCGTGCTCGACGGCACGTTCACCGAGGAGCGTAAGGACGAGTGGGACCGCCGCCTGGCCACCGTCTTCAACCGCGGCTTCTGGGACGGCTACTACCAGGGCCAGCTCATGGGCGAGTGGAACAAGGCCTACGGCTCGTGCGCCACCGAGCGCAAGGTGTATATCGGCAAGGGCACGAAATACTACTCCAAGTTGGGCGTGGCGGAGTTCACTGTAGAGGCCACGACGTTTAAGGTGGGCGACCGCCTGCTAATCACCGGCCCCACGACGGGCGTGATGTATGTCACGGCCAATGAGATTCACGACGACAACGGCCCTGTGGACGTGGCCCGGCAGGGCACCCGCGTGTCGATAGCCGTAACAGATAAAGTGAGACCAAGCGACAAACTATTTAAACTTATAGACGACAATGACTGCTGAAGAGAAAAAAGAGATGGAGCAGCTGCGCGAGCAAGTACAGCAGCTGATGGCCAACAATGCCAACCTGGCCAAAGCCCTGGAGACGGTGGTAGAGCGCAATGTGGACCTCTTTGAGCGTCTGGACTGCTACTATCAGGTGCGCATGCGTTCAGAATGGATGAAAAACGTGATGAAGCACCATCGCGAAGTGATGGCCCACGCCGACCTGCGCGACGACAACGAGCTGCTGAGTATGCTGGAGGCGCGCATCGAGGGCGACAACATACCCCTGCCGCCGGAATACGGCCTGAAGGACGTGGCCGACCTGCTCGGCGTCACCCAGAGCCGCATCGTGGACCTGTTTAAGAAGAAGACCATTTATCGCACCGTAGACAGGTACTTGGACTACCTGCGGCTCATGCGCGCCCTGCGCCTGTTGCGCGAGAAGCCCGGCTATAGCGTCGAGGCCGTGGCAATGGATGCGGGCTTCAACAGCGTGCGCACCATGCAGCGCAAGATCAACGAGGCTATCGGACTGACGCCCGGCGAGTTCCGCGTAATCAACAATCCCGATTAAGCTATTGCTCCCCGGGGAGCAGCCTCTCGGCTAAGCTATCTCTATATTGTTTGCATACTTACATTTAACCCTTCACGTATCGTTAAATATATTGATAATCAGTATGCTAGCGTGAATAGTTTGGCTCGCCCTCATTCAGGCGATGGGGTCTTTATATAACTCTTGCCAGACCAAAATTAGCTATGTCTCGCCTGATATTGCTGACCTTGGTCAGCAATACTGCTGACCAAGGTCAGCAATGCACGCCGATTCTGCTTCAGCGCTCGATGAGGGCCACGGCGTAGGCTGAGATGCCCTCCTGGCGGCCGGTGAACCCGAGACGCTCGGTGGTGGTGGCCTTGATGCTGACGTTGTCGGGGTCGGTGCCGATAATCTTGGCCAGGCACTGCTGCATGGCAGGTATGTGGGGGTTCATCTTAGGCCGCTCGGCGCAGATGGTGGCGTCGAGGTTGACAAAGCGGTAGCCCTTGGTGGCTATCAGCGCGATGGTCTTTTCCAGGATAACCTTGCTGTCCATGCCGTCGGTCTCGGCGGCGGTGTCGGGGAAGTGGTAGCCGATGTCGCGCATGTTGGCTGCTCCTAAGAGCGCGTCACAGATAGCATGTATCAGCACGTCGGCATCGCTGTGGCCCAGCAGTCCCTTCTCATAAGGAATAAGAATTCCTCCCATCCACAGTTCACGACCCTCCACCAACCGATGGACGTCGTAACCCATACCTACTCTAATATTCATAGCGGTAGCAAATTCTTCACTCTTCACTTTTCACTCTTCACTTTTCAATTATTTCCTAAACAAATCCTTGATGCCGTCCATGTCGAAGGCCAGGGTGAAGCGGAGGGTCTGGTCGAGGGGGTTAGAGCGGGCAGTAGAGATGACGTAGCCCACGTCGAGTGAGAAGACGCTCATGCGGAAGCCGCCGCCGATGGTGAAGTATTTCAGGTTGCCCTTCGACTCGGCCTGGTGGTGGTAGCCGGCGCGCAGCGAGAACTGGTCGTGATAGACGTATTCGGCACCGACGCTCCACTGGACCTCCTCCAGCTCCTCCTTGAAGCCGCCGGGAGCATCGCTGAAGCTCTGGAAGATACCCTTGATGCTGCCCACGTCGCTATACTCGCGGCGCACGCGGTCCTGGTATTCCGAGTTGCTCTCGCCCTCGTTCTGGCGGGGTACGGTGGGCACCAGCAGCTTGTTGGCATCGGCACTGATGGTGAAGCGGTTATACTCGTCGACGGGTACCATCAGCGAGGCGCCCAATCGCAGGTTGGCCGGTATGAACTGGCTTTCCTCGTCGCCATAGTAGCTGATTTTCGAGCCGATGTTGCGCACGTTCATACCCAGTCCCAGCTGGCACTCGCGGCTGCCGAGCATGATGTAGTTGTTGTAATACATGGCCAGGTCGGCGGCGAAGGCCGAGGCGGGCTTGGAGTCCTCAGAGTAGTCGTAGCGCAGGTCACTGTAAATCCAGCGTATGGCGGCGGCAATGGAGAACGTCTCGCTGAGCATGAGCGAGTAGGCGGCGTCGAGCGACATCTCATAGGGTCGTACGGTCATGTCGCTGTTGCCATAGTCGGTGTACACCTCGCCGAGCGAGAAGTAGCGCAGCGAGCCCGAGATGGCCGAGTAGTCGCCGATGCGGTAGTAGCCGGCGACGTAGGCCAGGTCGATATCGTTGACCAGCTGTCGCAGCCACGGCGTGTAGTTCAGGGCCACGCCGGCGCGGCTGATGCAGAATGGATACTTGGCGGGGTTCCAGTACTGCGAGTTGACGTCGGGGTCGGTGGCCGCGCCTACGTCGCCCATGCCGGCGGCGCGCGCATCGGGGGCAATGGTCTCTGAGATGACGGCATGCTCTACGGGATTATAGGTGTTCAGCTTGTCGCCGTCGTCGGCCCAGACGGGCATAGTGGTAAATGCGAATACCAACGCCAAAAGCAAGAACCCATCCCCTGCCCCTCCCGAAGGGAGGGGAGCTTGGATAGTTCTAAAGAGTTGTTTTATGCTCATTGTATTTGTCTGTGACATTATCTTTTTGTATATCTTTATTATAGAAACATACTAATAACGTATGCCGCCTTTGTTTTATTGCTTTTCCGCCGTTAAACATTCTAAACTCCCCTCCCTTGGGGAGGGGCTGGGGGTGGGTTACTCCCTTTGGGAGGGGTAGGGGGGTGCTTCTGGAGGGGCTGGGGGTGGGGCTTCTTGGTCTTTAGCGCAGCGTAATCATCAGCTTCTGTGCCCTTGACGCCTGCGTGCTGCCGTCGCTGCTCAGCAGCAGGCGGTAGAGGTAGACGCCGGATGATAGGCGGTGGCCGCCGCTGGTCGTGAGGTCCCAGTCGATGCTGTAGCTCTGGCCGTCGGGAATGCCCGTCTCGCTGTGCTTCCACAGCAGGCGTCCGGAAATGTCGAACACCTCGATGGTGGCGTCCACCTGCGAGCCCTGGCGGTCGTGGGTCACTATGAAGGTGGTGCTGCTGGTGGCAGGGTTAGGCGTAGCTTTGATGCTGAAGAGTGCGGGCTCCAGACCCTTCACCACGTTGAACTGCAGTTCGGCTACCGACGAGTTGTTGTAGATGTCCCAGGCGCGGAAGAGCAGGCTGTGCTTGCCGTAGTCGAGGGCGGGGATGCTGAATCCTAAGCGTCCGCTGGTGTAGTCGCCGAAGTCGTAGCGGAAGTAGTCGTTCAGCACGTAGGTCTGCTCCATCTTGCCGTCGATAATCAGCTCCAGGTCGTGGCCTATGCCGCTGCCGCTGGCGGTGATGCCGTCTCTGTCGGAGAGCTCGGCGTAGAAGTATGGCGTGGTGTTCACATTGCCGCCGTTGACGAAACTGCTAGAGTTGAGGTAACAGTAGATGCTGGGACCTATGCCGTCGTCGGTGGTTTCATCGTCGGCGCCCATGGTGAACTGCGTGGTGTAGCCGTTGGCCGACAACTGACGGTCGCTGCTTAGGGCGTAGGCGGTAATGAGTCCCGTGCCGTCGGTATAGCTGATGTCCTTGGGCAGGGCGAAGGTAACGGTAAACTGTCCGGCGCGCACGCTGTCGCTGCCGTTGTAGAGCGTGTTGGGGCGGTCGGTGAATACGAAGGGCGTCGTAGCCTCTTCGGTGTTGTTAAGCTTGCAGGTGACGGTGGTCTCCACGTCGCGCACGGTGAGCGTCACCACGCCGTTGAATTGGGTGTTGGGTGATAGGTGTTGGGCGTTGGGTGATGTGGAGGACGACGCGATATGACCCTTCACGGTAACTGTATGTCCTACAGCAAGATGTATGCTGGTGGAGGGCGTGACGGGTTTTCCGTTGATGCTGTCTATTACCACCTCGGCGGTAGGCATGGCCAGTGTCAGGGCGGGGTCGCCGAGCATGGTGTACTGCAGCTTGTTGGCCGTCAGGTCCTGGCCGATGTCGTTGCCCTCGCGCGACGACTTCATGAGCAGAATCTTGGCCAGCCGCGCCGCCTCGCCGATGGTGTAGCGGCGACCGTCGGCGTCGGTGCCTAAGGCGTAGCGGGTGAAGGCGCGGTTCATGTAGCGGTTGTAGGAGGCATAGACGGTGCGCGTGGTGCCGTAGAAAGCCACGGCGCCGCCCTTGGCGTTGAGCATGGCTGTCTCGCCGATGTTCTCCTGCTGGCCGTCGAAGGCCATGATGTCGCACGAGGCCGTGAGCCACAGCGGCAGCCGCTGGTTGTCAGAGAGGTTGAAGTCGGCCAGTCCCACCACCTGCTCGTGCGAGAGTATGTAAGGTGCGCCGTGGCCGCTGTAGTTCATCATCAGGGCGCCGCTCTGCATCTGCTGGCGCATGAGCTGCGTCACCTCCGGATAGCTGAAGCCCGTCGACGACGACTGGCGGGTGTAGGCGTCCCAGTAAATCTTCTTGATGTTGAGTGCCGGGTGCTCACGGGCTATCTGGCCGGCCACGGCCTCGGCGTCGCCCATGTGGCGGTTGTTGTCGCCGTCGTCGCCCATCACGCAGATGGTGTTCTGCCAGGCGTCGGCATAGCGGTTCTCTGCGTAGCCTATGGTCTTGTCGACCATGATCTTGGCCTCGCTGTCGTCGCGTGCCGACAGTCGCCCCACGGCAATGTCGGGCGTGTCGCTGCTGAGCATGTTGCCGCCCTCGCCGTCGTCCATGAGGCAGAAGTAGTCGTCGCTGACGTAGCAGTCGGTCTCGCTGAAGGAGTTCTCGCTCTCGTAGCAGAGTAGGAAGTCATCGGGCGAGTAGCCTTTCCAGGTGGCTGTGAGCATGCGGTTGTCCCATGCGCCGTCGCCCATGAGCAGCAGAAATCGCGGGCGGTCGGCGTCGCTCTCGGCGCGGTCGTAGAGCTGCTTCAGGTAGCGGCGGTAGGCGTTGGCGTCGGGGGTGCCGCTGGCGTATTCGTTATACAGCTCGTCGGCGGGCACGATGCGCACGCGCAGCTGGTCGTGGCTCTCGTGGAACGCCTTGAGGCGCTCGGCCTGCGTCAGCAGTCTCTGCGTGGCGGGAATGATAATCACCATGTCGACAGTGGTGTCGGCGTGGTGGTTCTGGTTGGTAATGTTATACACGTATTCCGCCGCGCTGAACGTCGCCGTGGCCAGGTCTGGAAAGGCCTTTGCCGTGGTGTGGCGCAGCACGATGTTGTCGAGCCTGACGTTGCCGCCGCTGGTCTGGCGGATGGTCACCGTGTTGTCGGCCTTGAGCACCTTGCCCAGCGTGAAAGTGCGCGTGGTGACGGCGGCCTTGCTGTATTTGTCGGGGCCGCTGGTGGCGCTGACGGTGCCCACGAGCGAGTCGTTCAGCAGCACCTGGGCGCTGAACGCGGCGTCGTAGCTCAGGACGACGGCGAGCTGTCCGCTGTCGCCATCGGGGGCCTGCAGCGTATACTGGCGCTCCGTGCCCACGCCGAAGAGGCGGCTGTCGTAGAGGTTGCGACCGCCGTGGAACCACGCGTAGTCGTCCACCTCGTAGAGCGTGTGGTAGTCGTCGGCAGCGGGGTAATAGCGGGCTTTGAAGTCGGCCTCGCTCAGGGTGAGCGCTGCGGAGTCGTTCTCGGTAATGAGGTAGTAGCCGTAGTTGCTGTAAGGGTTGCGGGTGCGGGTGGTGGCCGTGGCGCTGCTCCACGACACGGGGCCTGTGGCGTAGAACAGGCGGCGGCCGCCGACGGTGCAGGTAGGCACCTCGGCCAGGTCGTCGGTCTGACGCAAATAGTCGCTGGTGAGCTTCTCGGGCTGCATGGCGCCGCCGTAGCCATAGATTTTCACCTTGTCGAGGTTGCTGAAGCCTGCCTGGCGTATCACGGCGCTGGTCAGCTCGTAGATGCCTGTCGCCGGCACGCGGATCTTGGCCCAGCGACCAGTAGCCAGCACCGACGAGTCGCGCCAAACGCCGTCGCCCTTGGCTGTAGTGGCGGCCAAGGTACCCGTCTCTTGCGCCCGTGCAAATAGGCACGTCAGCAAGAGCGTCATGCTCAGTAGGAGTCTGCTGACTCTGTTCATCGATTATAATAACGTAAGTGCTACGCGTTTTATTGTGCTGACGTTTAGCGACAATAGAAGTCGAGCACTTTGCGCTCCTGAAGATACCCCTCCAGATGGTCGCCGATATGTACTGGTCCTACACCCGCCGGTGTGCCGGTGTAGAGCAGGTCGCCGGTCTTCAGAGTAAAGAATTGCGAGATGTAGCTGATTATCTCGTCGACGTTGTAGAGCATGTCGCTAGTGCGGCCTTCTTGTACGGTGACGGGTGACGGGTGTTCTTGCGCCCCTTCGGTAGCAAGCGTCCTTCGGCCGAGCGGGGTGTTGGGTGATGGGTGTTGGGTGTTGGGTGATGGGTGTTGGGTGTTGGGTGTTGGGTGTTGGGTCATGTCGAGATGAAACTGCAGACGCTGCAGGCCTGACTCGGTGCAGATGGCGTCGGGGTTGGTGAGCACTTTCTCCTTGGGCACCCATTCACCGATGGCTGCCGAGCCGTCGAAGCCCTTGCAGATGGTCCACGGCTGACCGGCTGCAGAGGCTTTGCGCTGCAGGTCGCGGGCAGTAAAGTCGATGCCCACGGTCAGCGCGTCGTAGTAGCGGTGAGCGAAGCGTTGCGGAATATTCTTGCCCAGGCGGCAGATACGCACCACCAGCTCTGTCTCATAGTCGATGCGCCCCAGATGGTCGGGCACGAAGAAGGGCTTGCCCTGGTTGAGCAGGGCGGAGTCGGCCTTGGTGAATATGACGGGATCGTCGGGGCGCTTCAGCGTCCCGTGCAGCTCTTGATTATGGGCGGCATAGTTCATGCCGATGGCGAAAATCTTCATAGACAGTTTGACTTATTCTACGACAAAGGTACTATATTTCTTTAAAAGCCCATACAATATCGCAGTTATTTCATAATAATTCGTAATTTTCGGATATTTTTATCAAATTAAGAAACTGTTTTTACTTTTTTTTGTAATTTTGTATTCGACCAAGCCAGTCATGTCGGTTGTGGGCAGAAATGAACACATCTTGAGAGGATTGGGCGGGTCGAACAAAGACATCGATGGAATCCGGAGGTTAACGAAGCCGTTTGTGGGGCTGACCGATGGGAAAAGGACGTTTTCGAACGTTACTATCTGTGAACTCAAACTTTGCAAACTTGATTTTCGCACAGAGGTAATGCAACTGAAGCGTCCACGTGGTGTATTATATTTTGGCCATTCCATTGCTACAGTTATGTATTGTAGTGATGGTTTGTGTCGAGCTATAAAATATCACTCGGCGTGGACTGGCTTGCGTTGCTTATCCTTGCGAAAAGGCAATGCAAAGGCATGAGTTCTGGGATAGGCGCGGAGTAACAAACTCCTACGTCTTTTTTTGTATCCATACTTTGCAGACAGAAAACCGTTAAATTATCAGAAGCAAACAATGTTGTTTAATTCTATCGCATTCCTATTGTTTTTCCCAATAGTATGCTTGATCTATTTCTGCATCCCTGCGTCGCAAGTCAAGGCACGTAACCTGCTATTGCTCGCGGCCAGTTACTACTTCTATATGAACTGGGAGCCGGCCTATGCCCTGCTGCTGCTCACAAGCACCGTCGTCACCTACCTCGCCGCTCTCGGCATAGCCGCCTTTGAGGGGAAAGGCAAGAAGCGGCTCTGCCTGGTGGGCAGCCTTGTGCTCAACCTGGCCATCCTCTTCCTCTTCAAATACTACAACTTTCTGGCTTCTAATATAGAGTACGTCCTGCAGACGTGCGGTCTGGCGATGGACTTGCCGGCGTTTGGATTCCTGTTGCCAGTGGGCATATCGTTCTATACGTTCCAGGCATTGGGTTATTCCATCGACGTCTACAGAGGCGTGACGAAGGTGGAGCGCGACCTGCCAACTTACGCCCTGTTCGTCTCGTTCTTCCCGCAGTTGGTGGCAGGCCCCATAGAGCGTTCCAATAATCTGCTGCCACAATTCAAGACCCGCCATCCTTTCGACTATGAACAGGTGATGGCAGGTGTCAGGCTGATGACGTGGGGCTATTTCATGAAACTGGTGCTGGCCGACCGCTGCGGCCTTTATGTAGACTCCATCTTCAACAATGTCGCCATGCACAACGGCGGGTCCTATCTGGTGGCATCGCTGCTGTTTCCCTTTCAGATATACGGCGACTTCGCGGGCTACTCGCTGATTGCCATCGGCGTGGCACGCATCCTGGGATTCCGGCTGATGGAGAACTTCCGCCGCCCATACTTCGCCTGTACCGTCGGCGAGTTCTGGCACCGCTGGCATATCTCCCTGTCAACCTGGTTTAAGGACTATGTCTACATCCCCCTGGGCGGCAACCGCGTAGGACGGCTCCGCAACTATTTCAATCTGCTGGTGACATTCGTTGTCAGCGGCATCTGGCATGGTGCTAACTGGACATTTTTCTGCTGGGGTACGCTGCATGGCGTCCTGCTCTGCATAGAGAAGGCACTGGGTGTTGGCAGGCGCTGTTATTCCGGTGCAGCGAAACTGATGCACTGGGCTGTTACCTTCGCACTCGTCACGTTGGCCTGGATTCTCTTCCGCGCTAACAATATGGCGGATGCGCTGACGGTCATAACAGGCATCTTCACTAAGGCCGGCATCCCTGACATCAGTTTTGCCATGTTCACCGACCTCTGTCTGGCCGCATCGGCATTGTCGCTCTTGTTTCTGAAAGAGGTGTCGGAGGAGTACAAGTGCAAGATACAGATTGCCGAATCGCGTCATTGGCTGGTACGACACGCCTACATCGTGGCGATGATAGCGATGGTGATCCTGTTCGGCGTGCTGGGCGGCGACCAGTTTATCTATTTCCAATTCTAAATGAGTATCGCGATGAAGAAGTTTGTTTGTTCAGTAGCCTTTATCCTTATCGGTCTGTTGGCAATCGACCGTATCGGCGGGATGGTGATGAACTACGTGGGACAGTACACCTACGATGTGTTGGGTCACAAACTGCGCTACCTCCGCGACAGCATCCATGAGGACGTTATCCTGATGGGAGCCTCGCGCTGCCACCACCACTATCTGCCCTCCATCATTTCCGACTCGATCGGCATGAGCGTCTACAATGCCGGCGTGGGAGGGTCAAACAACATCTATTCTCACTACATCGTGCTCCAGCACATCCTGGCCCGCACCACACCCAAGGTAATCTGCCTGGAAGTGATGCCCGCAGACTACTGTCCGCAGGCCGATGACTTCAGCACCGTCTCCTTCTTTGCGCCTCTCTTCGGCCGCAACGAGGCTGCAGATTCCGTTTTTCGCCTAGCCGGCAACTACTGGGGCTATCAGTTATCGCATCTCTATCGCTACAATGCCAAGGCCTCTTCCTACATTTTGGGACTTATATTCAACCGGCAGAAAGGGGAAGACAGCGGCTATATCCCTCTTCCAGAACCCAGGCAACAGCCGGCACTGCCGACGAAGGAGAAGTCTATCAGCGATGTCGACAGCCTGAAGCTTGTGTATATGGAACTCTTTGTCCGATTGTGCCGAGAGCGGAACATCCAGCTCATTTTCACCGTTTCTCCGAAATACACCACCGTTGAAGCCCACCACTATGACGTTCTGAAGAATTTCGCACATAATCACCAGATTCCCTTTATGGACTATCACACCAGCGGCCTGTACCTTGACCATCCGGAATATTTTAAAGATGTCACCCATCTCTGGGACAAGGGTGCAAGGTTATATTCCGCCAGATTTGCTGGAGACCTGAAGAAACTGCTGGTATCACCAAGAGTACAATGAGAGGAAAAAAAGAATCACAAGCGGGGCACAAAAGGGATTATCCCTTCTGTGCCCCGCCTGTCATCAGGTGCAGTCTCTGCAACAAATCTGCAAGACGCTAATCAGAGTCACTTCCTGCCAAACATCACGTCGGCAACATATTTGTAAGCCTCCCGGACGTCACTGTCGCTCATCGTGGGGTAGTGACCGGTCCTCTTCTTGAATTGCATGGCAAATTCCGTATAGGCCACGAGCATGCAATCCCAGCTGCATCTCTTGAAATCAGGAATCTGTTTCCAGGCGTCAATGAGCTCGTTTGCCTGCTTGAGAAGCAGGTATTGCCAAGGAGCTCGGCTACCGTTGCGGGCGCCACCTTTAATATATACATGTCGCCGACGAGATTCTCAGCCACCACCTTGCGGGCGAAAGGCAGACGGGCTTCGGCCTGCCAGATGCCGAGGGGATGATTGACGAAGGTCGAGATGCCGAGCTTTTCGGCTAGTGCCTTCTTCACGGAGATCTCGGTGGTGTCGGCGTTCAGGATAGCCACGTCATCGCTGCCTTCAAAATCGTAGTAGCAGAGGCCGTAAGGCTCAACACTGCCCTTGCCGCCCGACTGCGAGGTTTCCGGCATCTGGGGGGTGTTGTCAACTAAATCGTCGTCGCTGCAAGATGCGAAACTGAACGTAACTGCGGTAAGCATGCTCATGAGCACGGACTTTACCAGGAATGATTTCTTTGCCATAATACTTAATTTTTTTTGTTTGTTTATACTTGTCTTTTTAATCTCAATTTGTCTGATTGACGATGCAAAGTTACGGCAATATATGGCTCATTCCAACAAAACGGACGATTTCCGGCAGAGAAGCATGCGGTGCATATACGGAATTTGCGGCAGTTATGGCAAGCATTGCCATAACTGCCGCAAAAATAATAAACGGCGGCAGTGGTAATACCTACTGTCGCCGTTTAAGTATATGGTGTAGAGCGTTACTCTGCCACGAGGGTGAAGCGCTTGAAGGCGCAAATCTTCAGCTCTTTGTCCTGCTGGGCGAGCCACTGAGCTACGGTAGCCTTGTCGCCGTCGCCGAACTGGAACTCCTGGTCTACGAGGCAGTTCTCCTTAAGGAACTTCTGCACGCGACCTTTGGCAATGTTCTCAATCATGGGCATCTTCAACTGAGCCTCGCCCTCAACCTTGGCGTCGGCAATGATCTTGCGAGCCTCGTCGGCCTGCTCCTGCGTGAGCCAGCCCTTCGACATGTTGCTCTCGATGTGGTCTTCAGAGTCCACGAGGTTGGGGTTCAGGCCAGCCTTCTTGAGCTTCATCTCTACGAACTTCTCTACCTGCTCGAGCTTGGTCTTCTCAACGGCGGTCTTATACTCCTCGTCAAGAATCTTCTGGTCAACGCTCTGGGCGTCGAGGGCCACGGGCTTCATGGCAGCCACCTGCATAGCCAGCTTGTGGCCGGCCTCAGCGGCCTCCTTGTTGGTCTGCACCATGGTGCAGAGGGTGTGCTTGCCCATGTGGTCGTAAACCTCGATGTTGGCACCCTCAAGGGTGAGGTAGCCGTCGAGCTCCATCTTCTCGCCGGTGATACCGCTGCGCTGGGTGACAGCCTCCTGAGCGGTCTGTCCGCCCAGGTCGAGGGTCTTCACCTGCTCAATGTCGGTAGCCTTGGCGGCGATGGCGGCGTCGAGGATGCTCTGCGTCAGGGCAATGAAGTCGGCACCGTTGGCCACGAAGTCGGTTTCGCACTTCAGGGCAATCATGGCGGCAAAGCCGCCGACGCACTTCACCAGTACGCAACCATTTGAAGTCTCACGGTCGCTACGCTTGGCAGCGATGGCCAGTCCGCGCTCACGGAGCAGTTCCTTGGCCTTGTCGAAGTCGCCCTCGGCCTCGGTCAGTGCCTTCTTAACGTCAGCAAGACCAGCGCCGGTCATAGCGCGAAGCTTCTTGATATCATCTATTGAAATAGCCATTTTTATTTTACAATTTTACAATTTACAATTTTACAATTTACTGCGCCTTGCTTGTGGCGGAAGTTTTACTCGGCAGCGGGAGCCTCTTCCTCGGCGGGAGCCTCGGTCTCAGCCTTGCGGGCGGGACTCTTGGCAGCCTTCTCGTCGGCCTCGGCCTCTTCCTGTGCCTCGGCAGCCTTCTCGTCGGCCTTTTCAACCTTGCGCTCCTCGATACCCTCGGCGATGGCGGTGCAGCAGGCGTTGAGGATAGCCTCTACGCTGTCCTTGGCGTCGTCGTTGGCGGGGATGATGAAGTCGATGTTCTTGGGGTCGCTGTTGGTATCAACGATACCGAACACGGGGATACCCAGGCGGTTGGCCTCCTTGACGGCAATCTGCTCCTTCATCACGTCGATGACGAACAGGGCGCTGGGCAGACGGGTCAGGTC
>CAMHKU010000060.1 GCA_946185805.1 uncultured Prevotellaceae bacterium
GAACAAAAGGACTTCTGGTCTTAGACATAACAACAAAAAAATAAAGTTAATAAAAATAATAAAAAAAACAAAAATTAAAACCCAAGTCCCGGAAGGGCAACAAAGAATTATGAAACAGCAGATTTCAATGGATGAGATGGAGAAGGTAAATGGCGGATACATTACCTTGAAAAAAAACAATCCCAGCAAAAAAACCACGGCGCGGAGATGGTGCTTTTAAATCCATCTGACCAAAAGCAATGAACCCTACCTATATTTGACGTAGGCCTGCAGCACAGTAGTGCTAGCAGGCCTATGTTTATTGCTATGCTGCGAAAGCCTGGGAGGGGAGGCGACACTTTATTTTTCAGGCTTATTCACTTAAGCATTGTAAAATAATAAGGTAAATCTTTCGTCTATTCAGATATAATTTGTATCTTTGCAGGCTAATAGCAAACAAAAACAAAACCGAAATACAACGATGGAATACAACTTCAGAGACATTGAGAAGAAATGGCAGCAGCGGTGGGTGGAACAGAAGACCTACCGCGTTGTGGAAGACAAGAACAAGAAGAAGTTCTACGTATTGAACATGTTCCCCTACCCCAGCGGCGCCGGTCTGCACGTCGGCCACCCCTTAGGCTACATCGCCAGCGACATCTATGCCCGCTACAAGCGCCAGCAGGGTTACAACGTGCTCAACCCCATGGGCTACGACGCCTACGGACTGCCCGCCGAGCAGTATGCCATACAGACGGGTCAGCACCCCGAGAAGACCACCTTCGAAAATATTGACCGCTATCGCTCGCAGCTGGACAAGATTGGATTCTCGTTCGACTGGGACCGTGAAGTGCGCACCTGCGACCCTATCTACTACAAGTGGACGCAGTGGGCTTTCCAGCGTATGTTCAAAAGTTACTATTCTACATCGTCGCACAAGGCACAGCCTACCATCAAGCTCATTGAGCATTTCGCACTGATGGGCACCGAGAACTGCAACGCCCTGGGCACCGAGGAGCTGCACTTCACCGCCGCCGAGTGGAACGCCTTCTCGGAGAAGAAGAAGCAGGAGGTGCTGATGAACTACCGCATAGCCTATCTGGCCGACACGATGGTGAACTGGTGCCCGAAGCTGGGCACGGTGCTGGCCAACGACGAGGTGGTCGATGGCGTCTCGGTGCGCGGCGGCTACCCCGTGGTGCAGAAGAAGATGCGCCAGTGGTGCCTACGCGTGAGTGCCTATGCCCAGCGCCTGCTCGACGGCCTCGACACTATCGACTGGACCGACTCGCTGAAGGAGACCCAGCGCAACTGGATAGGCCGCTCAGAGGGTACGGAGGTGGAGTTCAAAGTAGCCGACAGCGACCAGCACTTTACCATCTTCACCACCCGTGCCGACACGATGTTTGGCGTCACCTTCATGGTGCTGGCGCCTGAGAGCGACCTCGTGCAGCAGCTTACCACGCCTGAACAGAAGCAGGCTGTCGACGAATACTTAGAATATGTGAAGAAGCGCACCGAGCGCGACCGCCAGATGGACCACCGCGTGACGGGCGTCTTCTCAGGCTCCTACGCCATCAATCCGTTTACCGGAGAGAAAATTCCCATCTGGATTGCCGAATACGTGCTGGCCGGCTACGGCACGGGTGCCATCATGGCCGTGCCTGCCCACGACAGCCGCGACTACGCCTTTGCCAAGCACTTCGGCCTGCCCATCATCCCCGTCATCGAGGGTGCCGACGTCAGCGAGGAAAGCTTCGACGCCAAGGAGGGTATCATGTGCAACAGCCCCGCCGTCAGTCAGGTAAACTGCGCTAATAGCGCAGTCAACGGAACAACGACGGGCCTTAACCTCAACGGCCTCACCGTGAAGGAAGCCATTGCCGCCACAAAGAAATACGTCACCGAGCAGGGCCTGGGCCGCGTGAAGGTGAACTACCGCCTGCGCGACGCTATCTTCTCGCGCCAGCGCTACTGGGGCGAGCCCTTCCCCGTTTATTATAAGGACGACATGCCCTACATGATTCCCAAGGAGTGTCTGCCCTTAGAGCTGCCCGAGATTGACGAATACAAGCCCACGGAGACCGGCGAGCCGCCCCTGGGCCGCGCCAAGAAGTGGGCCTGGAACACCAACACCAACACTGTGGTCAATGTTTCTGACATCGACAACAAAACCGTCTTCCCCTTGGAACTCAACACCATGCCAGGCTTCGCAGGCTCCAGCGCCTACTACCTGCGCTATATGGACCCGAAGAACGAGAAGGCCCTCGTAGACAAGGACATTGACGAATACTGGCGCTCAGTAGACCTCTACGTCGGCGGCACGGAGCATGCCACGGGCCACCTGATTTATTCGCGCTTCTGGAATAAATTCCTCTATGACAGCGGCTACTCGTGCGAGGACGAGCCTTTCAAGAAGCTCGTCAACCAGGGTATGATCCAGGGACGCTCCAACTTCGTCTACCGCATAGAGGACGAGGGTCAGGACAAGGGTAAGTTCGTCAGCTTCTCGCTGAAAGACAAATATACCGTGACGCCCATCCACGTAGACGTGAACATCGTCAACGCCGACGTGCTTGACATTGAGGCCTTCCGCCAATGGCGTCCGGAGTATGCTCAGGCAGAGTTCATTCTCGAAGACGGCACCGTATTAACCAGCACCCAGCAGCCAACAGCCAGCAGCCAGTACAAGTGCGGATGGGCCATAGAGAAGATGTCGAAGTCGATGTTCAACGTGGTCAACCCCGACATGATTGTCGAGAAATACGGTGCCGACACGCTGCGCATCTTTGAGATGTTCCTCGGCCCCGTAGAGCAGGCCAAGCCCTGGGACACGAGCAACATCCTGGGTAGCCACCGCTTCCTGAACCGCTTCTGGAACCTCTGCAGTCAGGTTGACTGCGGTCAGGTAAACTGCGGTCAGGCTGACTGCGGTCAGGTAAACTGCGCTAATAGCGCAGTAAACGGAACCACCACCGACAGCGCCACAGCCCCCACGCCCGACGAGCTGAAATCGGTGCATAAGCTCATCAAGAAGGTGACGCAGGACATCGAGGCCTTCAGCTACAACACCGCCATCTCGGCATTCATGACCTGCACCAACGAGCTGACAGCCCTGAAGAGCAAAAACCCGGAGATAATGAAGACCCTCGTGGTGCTGATAGCACCCTTTGCGCCACACATGGCCGAAGAGCTGTGGGAGCAGATGGGCGGCGAGGGCTCTGTCTGCGACGCTCAGTGGCCGAAGTGGGACGAGCAGTATCTCGTGGAGAGCCAGCAGAAGCTCGGCGTGGCCTTCAACGGCAAGGCGCGCTTTGAGATGCAGTTCCCCGCCGACGCCGACAACCAGACCATCGAGCAGGCCGTCCTTGCCGACGAGCGCGCCAAGAAATATCTCGACGGCTTCCAGGTGAAGAAGGTTATCATCGTGCCCAAGCGCATGGTGAACATCGTATTGGGGAAATGATTAAACACAACAATAAACAGTAAATTGTTAAATAGTAAATTACATTGACAATAGATCACAAATTGATACTCAAAGAGGTCGGGGATTATGTCGGCATAACCCTCGGCCTCTTATTGTATACATTTGGCTTCACATTCTTCCTCATGCCCTACGAGATAGTGACGGGCGGCGTGGCTGGTATCGGTGCCATCGTCTATTATGTGAGCCACTTCCCTATCAGCTATACTTACTTCCTCATCAATGGTGTGCTGCTCATCGTGGGCCTCAAGATCCTGGGGTGGAAATTCCTCACCAAGACCATCTACGCCATCCTGATGCTCACCTTTCTCTTAGGCATGGCCCAGGAGCTCATACCCAAAGACCCGGACGGCAACTTCGTCAAGATTCTTGGCAACGGGCAGGACTTCATGTCGCTGGTCATCGGCTGTATGATGACGGGCACGGCCTTAGCCATCGTCTTTCTGAACAACGGCTCTACCGGCGGCACCGACATCATTGCGGCCTCGGTCAATAAGTTCCGCAACGTGTCGCTGGGCACGGTGCTCACCTTCGTCGACTTCATCATCATCGGCTCCTGCCTGTTCATACCGCAGTTTGGCGACACCCTTGACCGCATCCACAAGATTGTATTCGGATTCTGCACCATGGTCATCGAGAACTTCATGCTCGACTATGTGATGAACCGCCGCCGACAGTCGGTACAGTTTTTTATCTTCAGCAACAAATGGCAGGAGATAGCCAACGCCTTAGGCACAAAGACCGACCATGGCGTGACCATCCTCGACGGCCACGGCTGGTACACCGGCAAGCAGAGGAAAGTCATCTGTCTGCTGGCACGCAAGAGTGAGAGCACCTACATCTTCCGCCTGATCAAGATGATCGACCCCAACGCCTTCGTCTCGCAGAGCGCCGTCATCGGCGTCTACGGCGAGGGCTTCGACGAAATGAAAGTCAAAGTAAAATCGGAATGACGGAATAACGAGATAACGGAATAACGGAATAACGAAAAATAACGAAACACCCATGAAACAAATTGTCTTTGCCACCAACAACGAGCATAAGCTCAATGAAGTACGCGCCATATTAGGCGACCAGTTTGAAGTGCTCTCGCTAAAGGACATCGGCTTCGAGGGCGACATACCCGAGACCGGACGGACACTCGAAGAGAATGCCGCCCAGAAAGCGCATTATATCTACAACCGCTACCACATGGACGTCTTCGCCGACGACACCGGCCTGGAGGTGGAGGCCCTTGGCGGTGCTCCCGGCATCTACAGCGCACGATATGCCGGCGAAGGGCACGACTCGGAGGCCAACATGCAGAAACTGCTGGGCGAACTAAAAGATAACGACAACCGCAGGGCACAATTTGTCACCGCCATAGCTATCATTGAAAAACTACATAACATGGACTGCGTATGGAGCCTTAAGTTTTTCGTTGGTATCGTCAAAGGCGAGATTACACGCGAGAAGAGCGGCACAGAGGGTTTCGGCTACGACCCCGTCTTCCGTCCCGACGGCTATGACAAGACCTTTGCAGAGTTAGGCGAAGAGGTAAAGAACCAAATCAGCCATCGCTCCATAGCCACTCAAAAGTTAGCTCAATACTTGCGGGCGAAGTCCTAGTGAAGAGTGAAGAGTGAAGAGTGATAAGTGATAAGTAGAGGAAAACAATAAAAAAGAAAGATGAAGCTAACTACAGTTATAAAAGCTAAATGGATGGTGCTCGCGGCACTGTTCACTGTTCACTGTTCACTGTTCACTAGCCCTGCAGGGGCGCAGGTGGGTTCCTGGCGCAACTATATGTCGTACCACGAGCCGCAGCAGATAGTGAAGGGTGGCCAGCAGCTCTACGTGCGGGCCTCCAACAGTCTGTATCAGTATAACCTCAACGACCATAGCATCACTACCTACGACAAGGTGACGGGGCTCAACGACTCCTACATCTCCCATATCGGCTGGAACGAGCAGGTAAAGCGCCTGATCATCGTCTACCAGAATGCCAATATCGACCTGATGGACCAGAGCGGCAACGTGACCAACATATCGGCCCTCTACCGCAAGGCGATGACCGCCGACAAGACCGTCGACAGCCTCACCATCGACGGCATCTACGCTTATCTCTACGCCCGTTTCGGCATAGTGAAAGTGAATATGGAGCGCGCCGAAATCAGCGACACCTATACCAAGCAGCACCCCGAATACCCCACGTCGCTGCCCGCCAGTACGGTAAACACCCACTGGAACGAATACATCGACATGGTAAAAAGCCTGCTGCCCGGCGGTCCGCAATACAACTACTTCGGATTCCTGCACCTGACGGGCGGCACGCTCTACTCTGTTGACAAGGCGCCGTCGTCGGCCAATATAGCCTGTGTGCAGACACTGGACGTAAGCAACCACGAATGGACTTGCTACGACAACAACGTCGGCGAGAAAACCGGCCACCAGTATGCCCGCCTTTTCTGTGTCGATGTAGATCCTCAGGACAAGAGCCACGTCTTTGCCGGCGGCCGCACGGGACTCTACGAGTTTCGCGACGGCCAACTAATCAAGGCTTACAGCAACGACAACAGCCCGCTGAAGACCGCCTCTACCGTTGGCAACGACAACAAAGACTACGTGCTCGTCACCGGCATGAAGTTCGACACCCGCGGCAACCTCTGGCTCACCAACAGCATCAGCCCCGGCACGTCGCTCTTCGCACTCAACAGCGGCTCACAGTGGGAGTCGCACCATAAACAGCAACTGATGATCGACACCGACTGCTCGATGGAGGGCATGGAGCACCTGATGTTCGACTCACGTGGCTATCTGTGGTTTGTCAACAACTATTTCCGCACGCCGGCACTCATACGCTACAATACCGCCACCGACGAGCTGAAGGTCTACAGCCGCATTGTCAACCAGGACGGCACGAACTACGACATCAGCTACGTCACCTGCGTGACCGAAGACAAATCGGGCAACATCTGGATAGGCACCAACCTGGGACCCTTCATGCTCGAAGCGGCCAACATTGCCTCGGGCAGCGAAATCTTCACGCAGGTAAAAGTGCCGCGCAACGACGGCAGCGACTATGCCGACTATCTGCTCTCGGGCGTATATATCAACGCCATCGCCGTCGACGGCGGCGGCCGCAAGTGGTTTGGCACCAACGAGAATGGGGTCTACCTTATCAGCGAGGACAACATGACGCAACTGCAGCACTTTCAGGCTTCAAGCACACCGCTACTGTCAGACAACATCACTGCCCTGGCTATCAACGACAGCAACGGCGAGGTGTTTATAGCCACCAACGTAGGCCTCTGCTCGTATATGAGCGACGCCACCGCCGCCAGCAGCGACATGAACAGCGACAACGTCTATGCCTACCCTAACCCCGTAACGCCCGACTATACCGGCCTTATTACCATTGTAGGACTGAGCTACCAGGCGTATGTAAAGATTGTCACGTCGAGTGGCAAGCTCGTCAACGAGGGCCAGAGCAACGGCGGCACCTACACCTGGAACGGCTGCGACCGCGACGGCAACCGCGTGGCCTCTGGCATCTACCACGTCGTCACAGCTACCAACGACGGCTCCAGCGGCACCGTCTGCCGCATTGCGGTCATTAAGTGAATAGTCGATATAACGTTATAACGAAATGACGCTATAACGAAATAACGAAAGCAATGAAGAACCAGAAGCTATTAAGCCCTGAGACCATAGAGCGCGTGCGTTGCGACAACTGTTTCGACTTCCTGCGCTATCTCTTTGCCTTTTCGCTGATACTGGTACACTTCTGCACGCTTACCGAGACCGAGCAGTTCTGGGTAATCAGCGGACAGACCCGCGTAAAGGCGTTCTTCACCATCACAGGCTTTCTCGTCGTCTACAGCTACCTGCGTCACGACAACCTCAAAATCTACGCCACGAAGCGCCTCAGACGTATCATGCCGGCCTACGTCACCGTCATCATCTTCTGCACAGTAGCAGGTCTCGCAGTCACGCCTGCAAGCACCACGGAATATATTTCCAGTGCGCAGACATGGCGCTACCTGGTCGCCAACCTCACGATGCTCAACTTCATAGAACCCTCCCTGCCGGGACTCTTTCCCGGCCACTACGAGGAGGCCGTCAACGGCTCGCTGTGGTCTATGAAGTTTGAAATGCTATTCTATGCGCTCATACCTATCATTATATGGCTCATGCGCCGTTACGGCAAGCTGGCTGTCTTGATAGCGGTCTTTGCCGTTTATCTCGCCTATCGTGTGACCTTCGACTACTTGGAAGACCATCACCCCGAAGTGGCCCTCTACGGCGCCATCAACCATGCTAGCTTCAACACGATGGTTTATTTCTTCAGCGGCATGGTGCTGATACTCTATTTCGACATCTTCTGCCGCCACGTCAGAATCATCTTCCCTGCAACGGTGGCGCTGCTGCTGTTGCTCCACGTAGCCAACCTCTACGTGCTCAACTACATTGAGCCGCTGCTATTCTCGGCACTGCTCATCGGCGTGGCCTACTATTGCAGGCCGCTCAACTTCCTGCAGCACCACGACAATATCTCCTACGGACTTTACCTGTATCACTACCCCGTCATTCAGGTACTGATAATGGCTGGCGTACACCGCTATAACATCTGGCTGACCTTTGCACTGGCACTGGCCATCACCATCGCGCTGGCCTCACTCTCGTGGCGCTATATAGAAAAGCCTATACTAAAAGAAACAAAAATCTTCAAAAATCTAACATAAATCTTTTTGATGATAAGTATTGACGTTAGATTTCTGAAGATTTTTGTCTTATTATCTATAAAGCACGGATTCAGCTCAGCTCCAGCATCCTGTTGATAGGTTTCACCGCCTCACGAGCCACCTCGGGGTCTACCTCCACACGGGGCCATTCATACTTCAGCGTGTTGTAAACCTTCAAGAGCGTGTTCATCTTCATATACTGACACTCGTTACAGCTACATTCAAGCCCGCTGGCACTGATTTCCGGCGGCACAGGTATAAACTCCTTGTCAGGGCACGTCCGTTGCATCTCGTGCAAAATACCGGCCTCTGTAGCCACTATAAACTGTGATGCACGGTTTTGCCGTGCATAGCGCAACATATCGGCCGTACTTCCCTTCACGTCGGCCAGCGCCAGCACTGGCGCCTTACACTCCAGATGGGCCATCACCACGGCGTCGGGATACTGTGCCTTCAGCTCTGTAATCTTGGCCACCGAGAAGCGCTCGTGCACATGGCAGCCGCCATTCCACAGCAGCATCTGCCGCCCCGTCACCCCGTTGATATAGTTACCGAGGTTATAATCGGGACCGAAGATGAGCTTGGCATCCCGCGGCAGCTGGTCGACCACCTTCTTGGCATTGCCGCTGGTCACTACCACATCGGTCAGCGCCTTCACGGCGGCCGTCGTGTTGACATAGCTCACCACCTGATAACCGGGATGCTCCTGCTTAAACGCCTTCAGGTCTTCAGCCTTACACGAGTCGGCTAATGAGCAACCGGCATTCAAGTCAGGACAGAGTACCGTCTTCTCTGGCGACAGCAGTTTACACGTCTCGGCCATGAAGTGCACGCCACACATCACCATCATCCTGGCGTCGGTCTCCGCTGCCTTGCGTGCCAAGGCTAAGGAGTCGCCAACGAAGTCGGCCACCTCCTGAATCTCTCCTACCGTGTAATAGTGCGCCAGGATGATGGCGTCTTTCTCTTTACACATTCTACGAATCTCGGCCTTCAGGTCTGTGCCCTCGGCCACCGGCTCATCGATAAAGCCTTGCTCGGTCCACTCGTTTTTCAACATCACAAAATTATTTTATTCTTTTTCTTTTTTTAGAGAAAACAAAAATGTGTAGGATGATATGCCGTTGATAAGTGTAAAACTTTCAATTAAAACATTTGCCAGAAAGGTTGTCCACCCGTGGCTGTCGGCTTTCCACACTCTTTGTGCATGCTAACTCACTGACTACGCGTAGGCTCTGGTAGTTATCCACAGTTTCTGTTTTCGGTGCAAAATTACTAAGTTTATATCTTTTTCCATCAAAAAACGGTGGAAAACTTTCTAAAAACCCGCAAATAACTTGGTGGATATCCCGACGGCAGGGTAGGGTAGGGCATACCCACAGAGTTTTCACCATGTTTTCCACAGGGTTTTCCACCAAGTTATCCACAAATAAATTTAGTGCTTTTATGATTTTAGCGCCTTAATATATTCGTATAGCTTTTGGTAGAAGGGATGTCGAGTCATTGTCTGGCTGTCGCCGAGGATAATAAGCTTCATGCGGGCGCGGGTGATGGCTACGTTCATGCGTCGCAAGTCGCGCAAGAAACCTATCTGTCCTTCGTCGTTGGAGCGCACGAGTGAGATAAGAATAATGTCGCGCTCCTGGCCCTGGAAGCCGTCGACGGTGTTGACGCTGATGAGTTGGCGGAAAGGCTTGAAGTATTCGTGCTTCTTTATTCGATGGCGCAGGTACTGTACCTGAGCACGATAAGGCGAGATGATACCTACGTCGAGTCGCTCGTTGAGGATGCGCGTCTTGCCGATGCGCTCAAAGTATTGCTCCAGAGTGAGCAGCGTCAGTTCCGCTTCAGCCTTGTTGATACGTCCAAAGGATTCGCCCACGAACTGCTCCTTGAAAAGTGAAGAATCAGGTAATGACAGAGAATTTTCTGTTGTTTCTTCTATACTTTTGTCATCAGCATTTCTCATTTCACTTGTGTCTATCCACTCCATGGGTATGTCGAGGTCGAGGATAGAGCGGAATTTCACCTCAGGCGCTGACTCCACGCGGTTGCCGTAGAACCAGTCGCTGGAGAAACGCATGATTTCCTCATTCATGCGGTATTGCATCTGCAGTAGCGTCACCACCTCGGGCTTGTTGTCAACGATACGCTCCATAAGCGTCTTGCCGAGTCCTGCTTTCAGTGCGGCAATGCTCTTTACCGTTGGCGGCAGTTGGCAATGGTCGCCGGCAAGAATCACGCGGGAGCATCGGCGGATAGGAATCCAGCAGGCAGCTTCCAAGGCCTGGGCGGCCTCGTCGATAAACAGCGTGCCAAACTTCTGACCGTCAAGCAGTCGGTTGGCCGATCCTACCAGCGTGCAGGCGATGACACGCGCCTCGCCAAAGAGCTGGGTATTGATACGTATCTCAAGCTCGGTGGCGCGCTCCTTGAGGCGCTCCATCTTCTGGTGGTACTTGTCGTCGCCCCGCTTGCGGTGTGCACGCAGGTCGCGTATGGCCTTGCGGATAGCCCACAGCAGTTCGTAGTCGGGGTGGCTCTCAAAGCGTCGCTCATAGGTGAAGGAGAGCATCTTGTCGTTGACGCGCGACGGGTTGCCGATACGCAGCACCGGCACGCCGCGGTCGACGAGCTTCTCGCTGATCCAGTCTACAGCCATGTTGCTCTGAGCACATACCAGCACTTGCGGTTCGCGGCGCAGTGTCTCATAGATAGCCTCTACCAGGGTAGTGGTCTTGCCCGTGCCTGGAGGCCCGTGGACGATGGCCACATCCTTAGCCCATAAAACTTTGTTGACAGCCTCTTCCTGCGTTTTGTTCAGATAGGGGAAGTGCATCGGCGCAAAGCTGTAAGTCTCGGCCTTCTGGCGGCTGTAGAAGAGGTCGCGCAGATAGCCTAATCGCCCTTTGGCACGCATGACGCGGTCCAGGGCGTCGAACATCATCTTGTAGCTCGTCTCGTCGAACGATAGTTGCACGCCTACCTGATAGTTGCTTTGCAAGTCAGCGAGCGGCGCGGTATCGGGCACCACCACCACCATCCTGTCGCCGTCGACAAAGCTCACCGTGCCGGTAAAGTTGAAGTAGCGCAGTTCTCTTGGCTCTATAGAAGCTATAGCGTCTATAGTTTCTATAGCATCTATAGCATCTATAGTTTCTATAGTTTCTATAGAATCTATAGAATCTATAGCATCTATACTTTCCCTGCCTCTTTGCTGCTTTCCCCTAAAAAACATCACTGGCTTGCCAAACTCGAAGTTATGCTCTATCTCTTCGTCGGTGGTGCGATAGACCTCTATGCACAGCTGGTTGAGAGAATTGTAGAAGCTCTTGCCGATGCGCAGGGGCCACCACGCCTCGCCACGCTTGATGAGCCTCGCCAGGCCTTTTTCTTCGGTCTGGCGGCGGTAAGCCTCTTTTTCGGTCTGATATTCTAACTGTAGCAAGGCTCGCTGCTGCTGCAGTGCCAGGATAGGCGATGTAATATTTGTCATTTCGCTTGCAAAGTTACGCAATAAGTGAGAGAAATGAAAGAAAAACATCTTTTTCTTTCATTTCCGAGTGAAAAGTAACTTCAGCGAAGCTAAAGTTACGAAATTATTCGTAACTTTGCAAGCGAAATGAAACAAATACTGCTCATCAACGATGTTGTAGGTTACAGCAAGGTAGGCATGGTGGCCATGCTGCCCATACTGTCGTACCTTGGCATTCCTACCTATAGTCTGCCCACGGCCTTGGTGTCGAACACCCTCGACTACGGGCGTTTCAATATCCAGGATACCACCGAATATATCCGTGGCACGCTGCCTGTATGGAAGGAGCTGGGCTTCCGTTTCGACGCCATCTGCACCGGCCTGATGTTCAGCGATGAGCAGGCACGGCTGGTGGCGGCTTACTGCAAGGAGCAGGGTAGGGCAGGGACGGCCGTTTTTGTAGACCCTATCATGGGCGACGGCGGACGCCTCTACAACGGTGTTACGCAGAAGCAGGTGCACCTGATGCGTGAGATGGTGTCGGTGGCTCATCTCTGTTTTCCTAACTACACGGAGGCGTGCTACCTCACTGATACGCCCTTTCAGCAGGAGGGCATCACCTGGCAGCAAGCTCGCGAACTGCTTTCTGCCATTCGCGACATTGGCAGCCGCTCGGTGATTATCACTAGCTGTCGTATTGACAACGTTCCTTCGGTGTGTGGCTACAACCACTTCAATGGCGAATACTTCCACTTGGAGTATGAAGAGATTCCAGGACTCTTCCATGGTACGGGCGACATCTTCTCGGCCGTGCTTATAGGCCATCTGCTTAACGGCGAACCACTGCGGCAGAGCACCCGCACGGCCATGGACACCGTTTTCCGCATGATTGACCGCTATCGAGACACCGACGATAAGAATCGCGGCATTCCCGTAGAGAAATGTCTTGACTTGCTATAGTCTCGTTGGTCGCAACTCGTAGTTTTAAATAGATAATAACAATTAATAATATCTTTGCCACCGCAAAGAGACAAGAAGGATTAAGATGAAGATACAGATTATCAATGGGCCAAACCTGAATCTGCTGGGTCAGCGAGAGCCAGGTATCTATGGCAGTGAGTCGTTCGACAACTTTTTGGAGCAGTTGCGCCAGCGATATCCTGCTGTGCAGATAGACTATTACCAGAGCAACATTGAGGGCGGACTGATTGACAAGATGCAGCAGGCAGGATTCTACGAAGGTTACGATGGCATCGTGCTCAATGCCGGTGCTTATACCCATACCAGCGTGGCGCTGCACGACTGCATACGCTCGCTGCGCTGTCCGGTGATTGAGGTGCATATCTCTAATGTGCATCAGCGTGAGGAGTTTCGCCATCATTCGTTTATCTCATCGGCCTGTAAGGGCGTTATCTGTGGCTTCGGCCTTGACAGCTACCGGTTGGCAGTAGAAGCGTTGACGAATGGACATTGACGACTACATCCTCGCCCACACGTCGCCGGAGCCTGACTACCTGTATCGGCTGTGGCGGGCTACCAATGTGCACACTATTCACGGGCGTATGGCCAGTGGTCACCTGCAAGGGCGGTTGCTGAAGATGCTGGTAGAGATGATTCGCCCTAAGAACATTCTGGAAGTGGGCACCTTTAGCGGCTATTCTGCCATTGCCATGGCCGAGGGATTGGCCGACGATGGCCATCTCTACACCTTTGAGATTAACGACGAGATGGAGGACTTCACACGGCCATGGATAGAGCGGTCGCCAGTGGCGGATAAAATTTCATTTATCATTGGCGACGCTATGAAGGAGGCACCACGACTGGGTATCAAGTTCGACATGGCTTTCATCGATGGTGACAAGCGTACCTACTGTGAGTGTTACGACATGGTGCTCTCTGTGCTAAGTACCGGCGGTTTTCTTATTGCTGACAATACGTTGTGGGACGGTCATGTGATAGACCGTGCCTACGACCGCGACCGCCAGACGCAGGGCATAGAACTGTTTAACGATTACGTGGCCAGCGACCCGCGTACGGAGCAAGTCATACTACCCCTGCGCGACGGGCTGACAATCGTTAGAAAATTAAAAAATTAAAAAATTTATTCTCAATCTTCAATCCTCAATTTTCAATTCTCATTCTTCAATTTTCAATTCTCAATCTTCAATTTTCAATTTTCAATTTTCAATCTTCAATAGAAGGCAATGATACGTTATACTAAGCGTGAGGAAATCTGGAATGCAACGTCGCATGGTGGCGGCATCCTGTTGGGGGTAGTCATGGGCATCATCTTCCTGGTGTGGGTGTTTCGTGATGATAATGACTGGGCGCGTGTGGGCGTTATCCTCTATCTTTTCGGCATGCTTGGCTCCTATATCACGTCGACACTCTACCACTCTATTCGTCATCACTCTAAATGGAAGGAGCGCCTGCGCCGGTGGGATCATGCTGCCATTTATTGGCATATCGCCGGCAGTTATTCGCCGCTGACGCTTGTTGCCCTCCGTCAGCAGGGTTACTGGGGCTGGGGACTCTTTGTATTTGTATGGCTTTGCGCTATCGCTGGCACTATTGTCAGCTTCATCCGCTTGAAAGAGCACTCCAATGTAGAGACGCTCTGCTTCGTGGGCATGGGTCTCAGTGTGCTTGTGGCCTTCAAGCCCTTGATGGATGCCGTCTCCACTGCTGCCGTTGTATGGATTATTGCCGAGGGTGTGTGCTACATCACCGGAGCGCTGTTTTATTCGCTCAACAAGCGTAAGTATATGCACTCCGTGTTCCACTTTTTCGTCCTGGCAGGCTCCGTCTGTCATATCCTGGCCGTCTGGGATATGCTTATGGATTATCTCTGATATAATACCTTTTTCCGATATTTGGATAAACTCTTTCTAACTCTTATGAAAATCTGCGTTTTTTGTTCGGCTAACAGCCAGATAGCCCCTGAATACTTCTCTGCCGCCCGCGAGTTGGGGCTTTGGGCAGCAAATGATGGCCATGCCATTGTGTATGGCGGTGTGAATCAAGGATTGATGGAATGTGTGGCGCAGGCTGCTCATGAGGCTGGTGGTATGACCATCGGCGTGGTGCCAATAATTGTTGAAAAGAGCGGCCGCACCAGCCAGTATGTGGACGTGGAGATTCCCTGTGACAACCTCAGCGACCGCAAGCAGTTGATGATGGATCAGAGTGATGTGTTCATAGCGCTGCCTGGTGGTATCGGCACACTCGACGAAATATTCACCGTAGCTGCCTCTGCCACCATTGGCTATCATCAGAAACCCGTCATTCTCTATAATGTTGGCGGTTTTTGGGATGCGCTTATCGCCACGCTTGATGACTTGCAGCACCGCGGTATGATTAGGGGTGAGTGGCGCCAGAATATAAAAGTGGCCAAGTCTGTTGATGACCTGGCCACTATTTTAGGATAACTTTTACTCTTTGGCGCGTGCAAGGTAGCTGCCGTCGCGGGTGTCAACCTGAATGAGGTCGCCCTCGTTGATAAACAGAGGTACGCGTACCTCAACGCCAGTCTCAAGCGTGGCGGGCTTCAAGGTGTTAGTAGCGGTGTCGCCCTTGATGCCGGGCTCGGAGTGGGTGACGCGCAAGATGGTCTTCACGGGCATCTCGGCGTAGAGGATGGTACCGTCGGTAGTGTCGCTGACCACCTCCACGATATCGCTCTCCTTCATGAACTCATGGCCGATGACGAGGTCGTTGTCGATGGGAATCTGCTCGAAGGTTTCCTGATTCATGAAGATACGTCCCGACTGGTCTTCATAGAGATACTGGTAAGGACGGCGCTCGATGATGACGTCCTCGAGCTTCTCGCCGATGTTGAAGCGGCGCTCCAGCACGCGGCCGTCGCTGACGTTCTTCAGCTTGATAATCATGATGGTGTTACCCTTACCCGGCTTGCGGTGTTGGAAATCGATGCACACCCAAATGCTTCCGTCCATACGGATGGCGGTGCCCTTTTTAATGTCTTGTGAGTTAATCATAAAAATAAAATAATGTAAAATGTTGGAATTTGGCTGCAAAGGTACGAAATAATTCTTAATTCTTAATTCATAATTCATAATTTTTAGTGAAAAACTTGCGTAATTGAAAAGAAATGAGTACTTTTGCACCCCAAAACGAACAATAAGTAATAAAATAATAGCAACGAAGCAATGAAAAGAACATTTCAGCCGCACAACCGCCGTCGCGTTAACAAGCACGGCTTCCGTGAGAGAATGGCCACTAAGAATGGACGCCGCGTGTTGGCTTCACGCCGCGCTAAGGGTCGTAAGAAGTTAACAGTTTCTGATGAGCATCACGGAAAGTAAAACAGGACCTCAGAAAGAAAACGAAAGTTAAAACAGAAAGAAGTAAAGAGAATTCTTTGCTTCTTTCTGTTTTTTTAGCGAATCACGGGGACAGGTATTTGATTCCTATTACAATAAATGAATATGTATATCCGTTAATGATTTGACGAGAATTGTTTATGCTATTATGCCAAGAATCGGACGAGTGCAGAGAGGTACAGGCATCTATGATAGAATCAAGAACCTGTCCCCGTGATTTGGAATTAAGGTATAAGGTAAAAAACAAGTAGGTAACACCTCTTACACCCAGCACTTAACTTACTGATAATCAGTGGTTATTTTCTGTAGGTTGGTCGCACCTGAAGTTACACCTGAGTCACACCTGAGGTCGCACCTGGTGGCCAGCGGCCTAATGAGGATAGAGGTACTTTGTCTTGAAAGAAATTACCGTAATAAATTCATAATAAAATGTCAGAGCGGTTAAAAAGCGGTGGTGCATAAATATGCAGTTACTGTTGTATATTTATACAAATTAGTACGGATTTTGTCAAAGAATCGGAGGTTTTAGCCGCAAAATGAGTGTTTTCGGCAAAACGGCACGCGTTTTCAGAAAAACGACGGCCGTTTTTGGAAAAACGCGCGCCGTTTTGAGTGAATATTTATGCAATTCCATCGTTTCACTGTTTCTTCTAACTTCCGCCCCGCCGCTGATTGCGGGCGAGGTCGCCCGCAATCAGCGGCGGGGCGGGCGAGGTTGCCCGCGCTCCCTGAGTTGCCCGCAAGCAGCCGGGTGTGACCTCAGTTGCGACTTCAGGTGTGACTCAGGTGTAACCTCAGGTGAGACCAGCCCACAGAAAATGGCTACTGATTATCAGCAAGTTAAGTGCTGGGTGTAAGAGGTGTCACCTATGTTGTTTTATCTACTGTCAGTAAGTGGAATCACGGGGACAGGTATTTGATTCCTATTACAATAAATGAATATGTATATCCG
>CAMHKU010000061.1 GCA_946185805.1 uncultured Prevotellaceae bacterium
TGTTGCTCAGGAACTTATAAATAAAGTTAAATCAAAGTGTTGCGGAATTAAGGAGTTTATAAAAAGAGCAAAGTTTATCGACAAAAAAGTATTATTTTTGCAGTTATAGGAGTAACGCGGGCACCTTCGCCCGCTATTGATGCAGTGAGGACGCCGCGTTCACGGGCAAACAGCGGTAAAACCGCAGTTATACAGAAATAGATATAATACTATAACAAAAAACATTACCTATGAAAAAAATCTGTCTTCGCGGCATCGCCGCAGTCATCCTTTCATTATTAGGATGCGTATGCATGCAGGCCAGCACGGCCTTGTGTCCCTTCGGCCAAAAGAGCCAGCAACCCTGGCAGGCAAAGTATTATAACCAGTACTACGGCAACAGCGACCCGGCCAACTGGTATGCCGCCGACTTCGACGAGTCGGGCTGGCAGACTGTCAGCGGCCCCGTCAGCACCGCCAACGGACTGCCTTACTACGCCACCGACTGGGGAGATAACTATCGGCAGTATTACCTGCGCCGCCACTTCAACGTGAGCAGCCTCAGCAGCGATGAGTATGTAGCCTACGCGAGTCATGACGACGGCTGCGAAATGTACCTTAACGGTGTGAGGATTTATAGTAGTTCCGACGTCGTTCCCGACTACAGGACGGTATACGTCCCGAAAGATTTGCTCCATACCGGCGACAATGTGCTGGCCATGAGGGTAAGAGACACTGGCGGCGGCGAAGCCTTCGCCGACTTCGGCCTCTACAGCATAGACGCCCAGCAGTGGATTGACGTGGAGCTGTCGTCGCCCGGCACGCTGGGGCGCGAGGTGCTCTACCAGGTGGAGATGCTCAGCGACGTGGAGTTCATCCGCGTGAAGGGCGCCATGAACAGCGACGACTGGAACACGCTGAAGAACATGGCAAACCTTGTGGGAGCAGACCTCAGCAAGGCCACCGCCAGCGAAGTGCCCAACGAGCAGTTCCGCGATCGGAGCAACTTCATGTACATCCGGCTTCCCCAAGGGCTGAAGACCATCGGCGAGTATGCCTTTTATCGCACTGCCATTGGCAGCATCTACATTCCCGCCACCGTCACCACCATCGGGCGCTATGCATTCTCTCAGAACCTGTATCTCACTAAAGTAGACATTGCCGCCGGCTCAGCGCTGAGCAGTATAGGCGACCGTGCTTTCGATGATTGTAGAAGTCTGAGTACCATCAGCCTGCCGGCTGGCATAACGGAAATAAAAGAATCTACTTTTAACAATTGCCAGTCGCTGGCGTCGGTAGTACTGCCACCAGCCTTGGAGAGCATCGCCAGGTATAGTTTCTCTAGTACTTATGCCCTCAAGCATATTGATTTCCCGCAGACGCTGACCGGTATCGGCGCATTTGCGTTCTATCGTAGTGGCCTCGAAAGCGTGGTGCTGCCCTTGAACCTGACGACTCTGGATAATTATGCTTTTGGTGAATGTAGAAGCATGAAGACACTGGAGCTGCCGTCAACCCCGAGAATATACAATTCCAATTATAACTCTTACGGCTATCAGTATTGTTTCGATGATTGTACAGCTTTGGAGACCGTCACATGCCACTCGGCCACACCACCATTAATATACGATGACAACAACCCCTTCTACGAACTCGACCGCAGCAAGGTGACGCTGGTGGTTCCCGCCTTCTCACTCGTTGACTACAAGCTCGACAACTACTGGCATGGGTTCGGCACCATCGTGGGCGGCGCCGAGTCGCCGATGCTGAACATCGGCGGCCCGCTGACGCTGACCAACAACCGCCGCCCGGAGAACAAGGTCGACGTGCTGCTGGGCGACGACGCCCGCCTCACCGTGGGCGGCAACGCACCCTTCGAGATTGGCACGCTCACCTTCACCGTCAATCGCCTCAACAACACTTTTGGCCAGTTACAGAACAGCACGCCCGCCATGAGAGCCGACCACATCAACACCCGTTTCTACGCCTACGGCCACTACTGGTATTTCATCACGCCGCTGACCGACGTGAACGTGGGCGAGGTGGTGCACGACAATGCTGAGGCCTCGTTCGTATTCCGTTACTACAACGGCCAGAACCGCGCCGGCAACGGCCCACAGGGCAGCTGGCAAGACTTGACTGACAACACGCTGCACGCCGGGCAGGGCTACATACTGCAGACCGACCGCGACGGATGGCTCACCATGCCCGCCACCATCACCGGAAAGGCACCGGCACTGGAAAGCGGCGACGCGGCCACACCACTGAAGACCTACGCAGCCGCCAACGCCGCCGATGCCAGCTGGAACTTCGTGGGCAACCCCTATCCCTGCTATTACGACACCTACAGCATGGAGCTGGCAGCACCCATCACCGTGTGGGACTACGACAACTGGACCTACCGAGCCTACTCGCCTATTGACGACGGCTACGTGCTACGCCCCATGGAAGCCTTCTTTGTGCAGAAGCCGGCCAGCCTTGGCCAGATTCTCTTCCCCAAGGAGGGACGCCTGTTCACCGCCGAGGTGGAGCGACCAGCCTCGGCCCGCAGCGCCGCAAACACCAATCGGCAGCTCTTCGACCTGACGCTTACCGACGGCACGCGCAGCGACCTGACGCGCGTGGTGGCCAACCCTCAGGCCTCAGCAGGCTACGAGCCGCAGCGCGATGCCTCCAAGTTCATCAGCACCAAGAGCACACTGCAGCTCTTCACCCTCGACAAGGAAGGCAACCAGCTGGCTATCAACGAGCGCCCGTTCAACGAGGGCGACGCCGTAGCCCTGGGCTTCAGTGCTGCTGCCCCCGGCGTCTACACCATCAGCCTCGGCCGGGCTGGCGGCAAGCTGTTGTTGCACGACGCCCTGACCGGCCAGACCATTGACCTGAGCCAGCAGGACTACCACTTCACCATCGACGACCCTGTTGCCACCAGCCAGCGCTTCAGCCTCTCTATCGGAGGCAACGAAGCCACGGAGGTGAACGCTGTGGCAGCACCGTCGCGTCACGATGCCACGGTTTACGACCTGCAGGGACGCCCGCAACCTGCGGCAAACGGCAAACGGCGTGCCACCATCGGCGTGAAGCAAGGCAAGAAATACTTAATGAAATAACCCTCCAACGCGAAGCAGCATGAAACACCTACAATATTTGCTCACCGTGCTGTTGCTGACTTTATGTCCAGCCACGTGGGCACAATTCAACCCCGAGAACCCCGACGAACCGGGTACGCACCCCTGGCGGCTGACTCTGAAGACCGTGCCCGCCACCGGCGGTTACTACAACGTGAACGCACAGTCGATGCACGCTGCCGGCGAGGAAGTCTGGCTACATGCCTACAGCCACAGCGATTTCAGCTTTGAGCGGTGGGAGGACGAGCAGGGCAACGTCATTGGCACGGCCAGCGACCTGAACTACACCATGCCCGCCAAGAACATCACCCTCGTGGCACGATTCAGGTATGCCCCTGAGTTGCCCGACGAGCCAGGCCAGGCCAGCATCAAGCGCCATCTCTACCTGCGTACCAACCCTGCCAATGCAGGATGGTTTAACCTGAGCAGCGACAACGACATCGCCGTGGGCGAACAAGTCTACATAGAAGCATACAACTCCAGCGCACACTACTCGTTCCGCAACTGGATACAGGACGGAAGCATCATCTCGTCGTCGAAAAACTTCACCTTCACCATGCCCGACAAGGACGTGACGCTGGTGGTAAACTATGACTACAGCTTCTCGCCCGACAACCCTGACGAACCGGGAGAGCCTCAAGACGACCTGTATAACATATATGGTACGCGCGCAAACGTCCAGGCGGGCCATACGCTGGCCTATCCGCTCTACCTGCAAAACCGTGGCAGCAGTGTGACGGGCTTCGCCGTCGATGTGAACTTCCCTAAAGGTTTCGTCGTCGATGCTAATGCCGCAACGCTCGGCGACAGGGCCGCAGCACAGTCGCTGCAGGTAGAGGCGCTGCCCGACGGCGGCTGGCGCTTCACCGTCGGCGGAACCGAGAGCATACAAGGCGTGGAAGGCAAAGTGCTCAGCATTCCCGTCCACGTGCCCGTCAGCGCCACCATCGGCGACGTGTTCACCATAGCCCTGACTAACGGCGTGGTGTTCAAGGCCGACGGCACGCAGGCTGACGTCGGCGTGCGCAGCGGACAGCTGAAAATAGTAAGCAACGAGAACGAGCGCCCCGACAGCCCCGACTATGCCGTGAGCAACGTGGCCACCACCAGCAGCGACGTCATGCCGCAAGACGCCGTCCACCTGACGTGGAAGGTAGCGAACCAAGGCAACCTCGCGGGCTACGGCGGCTGGACGGAACGCATATACCTCATTGCTCCCAATGGCCGGAAAGTGAACATCGGCAGCACCTACTACGACACGGAGACGCTGCAGCCCGGAGCTACAGTCGACCGCAGTGCCACCGTCAGCCTGCCACTGCTGCCGGGCATCGACGGCACCGCAGACCTGGGCGTGACCATTATCCCCGCTGTAGGTGCCGGCGAGGCTGCTGACTTCTTGGCCAACAACAGTGTGCAAACCACGGGCACACCGCTCACCGTAGGCAAGCGGCTCATACTCGACGTGCCCCAGACAGCACTGCAGGAGGGCGCAACCACGACGGTGCGCTGCCAGCTGTCGCGCAGCGGCAACCGGGCGGCAACAGAGACCTTCAACCTCAGTAAACTGCTGGGCGACGACCGCCTCAGCGTACCGGCCACCGTTACCATTCCCCGCGAGCAGTCGGCCGCCTACTTCTACCTCAGCCTGGCCAATAATGCTGTCTGCGACGACGACTCCGTCTTCACCATCCAAGTCTCCGGCAACGGCTACGATGCCCGGCAGGCCACCCTCATCGTCCGCGACGACGAGCTGCCACCGCTGCGCCTCACCGCCTCCACCACCGAAGTTACCGAAGGCGACACCTTCCAGCTGACGGTGACGCTGGGGCAGCCCGCCACACGGCCACTTATCATCAGCCTCAGCTGTGAACAGCCAAAGCGATTCAGTATGCCTGCCCATATCAGTATTGCAGCTGGTGAGACGCAGGGCAGCGTAGACGTGGAAGTTGTTGACGACGATGCGCCCGACGCCGACACATCGTGTGCGTTCAAAGCATTTACCTACGGTTACGACCCAGCCGAAGCCATCGTTATACTGAAAGACAACGACCTGCCTGTATTGGAGCTTTCATTCGCACCATCAAGAGTAAAAGAGAGCGACGGCCCCGTCAGCATCACAGGCACATTACGTCGCACTACCAACGTAGACAAGAAAATCATCGTGCGTCTGAGCGACAATTCAAACGGAAAACTCGTTTTCTCCCAGACCGAACTGGTGCTGCCAAAAGGAGTAGAGCAAGTGCACTTCAATCTGGGCCCCGTTGACAACAGTCAGGCTGAAGGCGACCGCATCTATACTGTCACGGCAGCCGTATGGCTGTCGGCATGCAGCTGCAGCGCCAGTGGCCAAGCGGCCGGTCACGTGCAGGCTCAGTTACAAGTGTTCGACGACGACGGTCCGGCCCTGATGCTGACAACCACCGAGGGAACCGTGCGCGAAGGTGTCACTACCCGTCTGGTGCTGACACGCAACACGGCGACAGACCAGCCTCTCACCGTACACATGAGCAGCGACCACGACAATATTCTGACCTACAACCACAACATCACCATTGCCGCCGGTCAGCAGACGGCCTATGTAGAGGTGACACCGGCAGCCGATGCCACGCAGGACGACTCGCAAGCCATCGTCTTCACCGCCGAAGCCGATGGATACAGCAGCGGTACATGCTGGCTGCTTGTGACCGACCAGACGCTGCCCGACGCCCGCATCGTGAGCTTCACGGCTAATCCTTCAGAGGCCGAGGCTGGAAGCAGCGTGACGGCTACCGTTGTCGTGGCTAACAACGGTGTGGCCGACTTGCGTGACGCCACCCCCGTTTTCATCTATCAGCGGGGCAGTGCCATTCCCGTGGCACGTCTCTACACGTCCGGCGTCCTTCCTGCAGGTGAGCAGCAAAAGCTGTTGAAAGAAATATCACTCCCCACCACCGTTGGCGACAACTATTACTACGCAGTAGCCAACGCAGGGAACAAGGTCAAGGAACTGTCGTACACCAACAACACATCGGCCGATGTGCTGGTACGCTCGCTCTCATCGTTCCGCACGGAGGTAAGCACCGACAAAACAGCCTACAGACAAGGCGACAAAGTCATTATCAGCGGGCAGCTGTCAGGTCACAACGTCAGCGAGGCCGATGTAGATGTCTATATGGTCAACGAGGGTGCACGACAGACGCGCCGCATAAAAGCCGACGCCAACGGGCACTTCAGCACTGAGTGGCAGCTCCATCCACTACAGGCCGGACACTTCAGCGTGGGAGCATGCTATCCTGACGAAGACAGCAACGAGGAACAAGCCTCGTTCAATGTCTATGGCCTGCAACGGGCCGACAGCCACTATCTTACCTGTGAGGTGACATGCGGCGAGCCATATACCGGCGTGGTGGAGCTGGTAAACCCCGGCGGTCTGCAGTTGTCTGGCATGAAAGCCGAAGTGCTCTCTGCACCGGAAGGATGCACGGCAAGCCTCAAGATTCCCGGCACCATCGACGGTGGCGGGCACGCCAGCCTGAGCTACACGTTGAATGGCAGCGTGGCCAGCAGTACCAGGGAGTGGGAACATATCACCATTCGCGTTACGTCGGCCGAAGGAGCACAACTCGACCTGTTGCTCTACTATTATTGCCGCTCCGCTGAGGCAGTGCTGGCATGCAACATAGACAGCCTGCCTATGACCGTCAGTAAGGGAACCACTCGCGACATTCCGCTGCAAGTCACCAACCTTGGCCATGGCGAGACGGGACCACTGAAGTTTGCCTTGCCAGAGGGATTCAGCCTCGCAAGCAGCACGACCTCGCTGAAACAAGGCGAGAGTACCACCATCGCCCTGCGATTCACTCCCTTGGAACTTATGCATCTAAACGTCCCCATGACTGGTTCCATTGGCGTGAACTGCCCCAATGGCCAGGGGGTGGTCATTCCCTTCAGTATGACACTCGTCTCTGAGGCGAAAGGCATCTTGCAAGTTGACGTCTGCGACGAGTACACCTACAACACTGCCGAAGCACCCCATGTACAGGATGCCACAGTGGTGGTGAAGCACCCCACCAGCGGGAAAGTGCTGGCACAAGGAAAGACCGGTGCCGACGGCACATTCACCGCCGAGCTTACCGAGGGATACTATCGCTTGGAAGTCAGTGCCGACAAGCACGAGAACTACACCAACTACGTATTTGTCAATCCTGCTGCCACTGAACGTGTCGTCGTCAACATTGGCTACCAGCCCATCACCATTTCGTGGGACGTGGAAGAAACGGAAGTGGAAGACGAATACCACATTGCACATTCGCTAAAATACGAAACGAATGTACCTATGCCTGTCGTGAAAATCGATATTCCCAAAAGCATTGACGGTGACAACATGGCCGTAGGTGATGCCATCATGATCAACATGAAGCTGACTAATCTGGGACTGATAAAAGCGGAGAACGTCATTCCCATATTGCCAAAAGACGATGAGGAATGGCATTTCGAGTCAATAGGTATAAACGAGGGGTTCACCCTTCTTCCCAACGACTCCGTCGTCATTCCCATCCGCATCACCCGCATTGGCGATACCTCGCAGACAGCCACAGCCAGGCGGAAAAATACAATTGAAGACGCCACACACGATATGATAGACACCTATGGCAACTGCATGAAGTCCATGGAGGCAGCCTACGAACATAACTGCGGCGACAAACTGAAACACAACAAATCTGCCCAGGCACTAGCCATGAAAGCCTGTGCATATAGTGCCACAGCACAATTTGTCATGCATCTTCTAAGTGGTCTATCCGGTGGTGGCGGCCCTGGCTCTCCTGGTGGCAGTCCAGGCGGCGGCGGTGGCGGCGATGGCGTAGTTGGCGAAGTCACGAAGACACTCGACATTTGCGACCCCTGCGATGCACAGAAGATGGAAAAACTAATAGCCAAAGGACTGAAATATACATGGCTTGGCCCTCTCGACGAAGCCATAAGCAAGGCAATTGAAGCATTCCAAAATAAAAAGGACCCAGATCTCATCTATGTCATTAAAGATGTCAATGACAACATACTTGACAAGGTTGAAGAAGCTCATCTTGAAGAAGTATTAGGAGAGTATGCTGGTGTTGTAGACATCATTTACGACGTTTACGAAATCATAGAGCCTTGTGACACTACAGACAATGGAGACAATTCCAAATCACGTTCGTACAGCAGGAAAGCAAAAAGACGTGATTGGATGGAAGTATTTGAGCAAGTAGGAAAGTCGTTTGTGAGTCAGCTTCAGGCTATCGACAGCCTTGCAGCCATAGCTTTTGGCGACCGCATCTGGTTTAATGAGATGGACAAGCAGAAATTGGAATTCATGAAATGGGTTCGTCAGCTGTCAAGCAGCAGCATCCCCTCTGATGAAGAGCTATTAGCTAAGAAACCCGAATCTGTTACTTTCGACCAAGCACGCGCCTATGTGTACTATGTGCATGGCATGGCTGGACACATGCCGTCACTTAGTGACATAAAATCACAATTTGCTGTTTTCATAGAAGCTGAGACAGAGGCAAAGGCTAAAGGATTTGCCACTATGGCTGACTATTTCGACAGTGCCTATAATGACTATAAAAAGCACTTTGAAGAAATGGCTTCCTCATCAGTCTGCGCCACGCTGACACTGAGCTTTGAACAAACCATGACCATGACACGCCAAGCTTTCCGCGGAAAGCTGAAGATTTTCAATGGTCATGAGGACACTGCTATGAAGGACGTCCGGCTGAACCTCCTCATACGCGATATGTATGGGCGTGTGGCTACCGCACATGAGTTCCAGGTCAATGCAGAGAGTCTGAACGGCTTCAGCGGTGCGCTCGACTTAAGCAGTGGCTGGACGCTCGATGCACAGAAGACGGGCACGGCTACCATACTGTTCATACCTACGGTATATGCCGCCCCCGAGGCACCTGCACAATACAGCTTTGGCGGCACGGTCACCTACATTGACCCCTTCACGAATCTTGAGGTAACGCGCGACCTCTACCCTATGGTACTCACCGTGAAGCCCTCGCCCCAGCTCGACCTGACCTACTTTATGCAGCGCGACCTGTTAGGCGACGACCCCTTGACGGAAGAAGTGGAACCGGTGATTCCTGCCGAGTTCGCACTCATCATCGACAACAAGGGCTATGGCGACGCTACCAACGTGCGCATGGTGACACAGCAGCCTGTCATCGTTGAGAACGAGAAGGGGCTGCTTGTAGACTTCCAGCTCGTCAGCTCGCAGGTGAACGGCAAGCCGGCGGTGCTGAGCTTCGGCGAAGCCATTGCCAACGACTTCGGTACCATCGCCGCCAAGCAGCAAGCCTACGCACAGTGGTGGCTCACCAGCACTCTGCTGGGCCATTTCACCGACTACGACGTAAAGGCCACCCACGTCACCAGCTATGGCAACGAGGACCTGTCGCTGCTGGGCCAGGTGAGCATACATGAACTCATACACGGCTTCACGCCTGCCGACTGGCTGAACACCGATGCCACAGGCCGCGGCTTCTTAGTCAACGACGTGGCGGATGCCGAGGATCAGCCCGATGAGGTGTACTTCGTCAACGGTACGCAGAAGAGTGTGAGTAAGGCCACCGGTGCGACCATCAGTAGCCTGGGACAGAACGTCTTCCTGCTCAACATTTCACCCTCGGCGACAGGCTGGAACTATGGCTCACTGGCCGACCCCACCAACGGGCAGCTACAGCTGGCCTCCATCATCCGGCGACGCGACGGTGCTTCCATCCCTGTTGACAACTTATGGCAGACACCCGTGACAATACGTGACGGCAAGGATCCCGTCCATGAGCATCGCCTGCATTTCATCTGTGAGACGCAGGGTGCCGCTGCTGAAACGTGGCTGCTCACTTTCGAGGAGCGTTCCGAGGAAACTGCCGTACATAACGTGCAGGCCGACAACGGCGATGAGCGTGACCGAATCGTCATTACGCCTCTGCCTCTGGGTGAACAGATGTTCGTGAAAGGCAACTTCAACGAAATTCGCCAGCTGACGGTCTACGACTTGAACGGCATGAAACGACTACAGCGACAACATCTGCGCCAGGGCGAAGGTGTCTTTACAGGGCAGTTACCAGCCGGCATCTATCATATTCAAGTTTGCACCGATAATAGTGTCTACACACAGAAAGTGATAAAGCGATAAATCAAGAGGTGAACACTAATAAGATGTGTTCACCTCTTTTCGTATTCACCTGTCCAAGAATCCTTCTTTTGAAAATCTCTCTCACCCTTCTTCTGTCCCATAGAGGGAGCAGAGCTGCTGATAGGGACAGGTGCGGCAGCGGTCGCTGTCGGCGGTGGGTATAAAGGGACGCGAGCCGTCAAACATCTCGTTGACCTTATCTAAAAGCAATTCTACGAAGCGGTCGCCGTCGGGTGTGGCCACATCGTTGATGTAGTCGGCACCGAACTTCAATATAGGGTTATAGTCATCGGTGCCGGCATGCTGGATAAACAGCAGGGCTGGCGCCACAGGCATGGATGACGGGTGATGGGTGATGGGTGAAAACTGCCTGCTGACGATGCGAGCGTAGAGGAACGTCTGTAGATAGTAGTCACTATGGTTGCGCAGCTGGGCGTCGTCGAAAATGTCGGCGACGGTCTTCAGCGGGCGCAGGCGGTGGGCGCCGGTCTTATAGTCGATAACGCGCACCTGCCTACCCTGCGGCGTGTCGATCATATCGAGGCGGTCAATGCGTCCGCCGATGGTGACGGTCTGCCCTAAAGTTTTGATGTAAAGGGGCTGTAAGGCATCACGCTCCAGGCCGAGGATGGTGAAGGGCGCCAAATGGCGGTCTACCTCTACGAGCTGACGCAGGTAGTGGATGATGACCTGACGGTTGATGACGGCCATGCCGTCGGTGGGCACATGGCCGTGGAACTCTTCATTGAAGGCACGGTCTACGGCGCGCTCGATGTCGACGCGGTCTTTAAGCAGGCGGTCGAGAATGGAGGGAGTTATTGGTGATGGGTGATGGGTAATGGGTGATGGGTGATGGGGGGAGGGTGACAACCCTTCGTAGAGGAACTGTGCGGCATTGTGAAAGATATTACCGAAGATGCGGTTGTCGATGACGCCGTCCTCGGTGTCGTCGGGTTCGCGCAGACCCTCGACATAACAGAAGTAGAACTGCAAGGGACAGCGCATGTAGCGGTTGATGGCCGTGGGCGAAAGGATACCCTCGGCAAAATGCTGGCGCAGGGTGGCCATCACTTCGGGGGGCTTGTTGATGGGTGATGGGTGGTGGGTGATGGGTGATGGGTGGTGGGTGATGGATGATGGGTGGTGGGTGATGGGTGAAGGGAGAGATACGCTTGAGCTGTGCTCGCTTGCTGTCACGGGGATGGTGGCCGGCTGAAGGTCTGCCGGGCGCAGCGCGAAATGGTTAATATGGTGATGGTGGTCTTCTACCATAAGTTGCAACATGAAGCGGCTCATCTCGGCTGTCTGACCGTCGGTGGTGGCATTGTTGTAGACCAGGGTGACGTCGGTGGCACGACTCAGCAGGCGGTTGAAGTAGTAGGCATAGATAGCCGCCTTGTGGTCGGCGGTAGTCAGTCCGAAAGCGCGGCGTATAGAATACGGTATAAACGACGAGTCGGTGAGCCCGCGGGGCAGGTTGCCCTCGTTGGTGGAAAGCAGCAGCAGGTGGGTGAAGTCGAGGTTGCGCGTTTCAAGCACGCCCATCACCTGCAGGCCTACGGCGGGCTCACCGTGGAAGGGTATGGAGGCCTGCTGCAAGAGTTGCATGACGAGCCGCTGAATGGTGACGGCGTCTACATGCAGGTCGCCGCTGTCGCGGAGACTCTTCAGACGGTTCAGGAGGGTGTATGTACGGAAACAGGCCTCGGCGTTGAGAGGGTTGTCTGAAGAGGGAGAAGTGGTAAGAGGTGAGAGGTGAGAGATTTGTTCATGCTCCGGCTTAAAGGCACTTGACATAGTAGAAGAATTCAACTGTTGGGCTTCGGCTGTAACACGGTCGATGACTTGCTCCAGCGTATGGTCTTTCATCAGCCTTACCACAAACGAGGCCACTGGCGTCTGCCACAGGGGATAGCCGGTGGTGATGTTGACATGTTCCACTCCGGGCGGCAACTGGTGGACGACGGTCTGCAGCAGGCCCTCGTTGCAAAGCACGATAGCTGTTTGGCGACCGTCGGCGATGCGGGTGCTCTGAGGAGCGCTGGCGCCCTCGCCCGTTTTAACGTCGTCCTCCATAAGCCACTGTCCCACGTAGCGCGCCTGCACGTCTTCAGTAGAGGCGCTGACGATGCTGATGCGCTTGGGCCGCTCGAAGTTGCGGTAGATGTCGTCGCTGTCCGTCGCCAACTCATTGGGGAAGTCGCTCAGGTACTGGGCTATGAAGTGTCCGGCCTCGGAATGCATATAGTAGTGGTCGAAGTCCCAGTAGAACAGCGCTCTACCCTCCCCTTTCAGTCGGCTGAAGAGTCGCCGCTCAACCACCTGCAGCAGGTTGAACCCCACGAATATGAAGCGGTCATACTCGAAGTCGAGGGTCGCGGCCTCGGCCACCTCGCGGTAGAGGGCGCCCTCGTAGGCCAGCCCCTGTTGGCGGAGCCTGCTATTGAAGGCACTGTAGATGTCGCCCATGCGCGACCATAGTCTGAGAAAGCGTTCCTTGAGCAGCGAGTTGTGGTCGTCGCTGAAATTTGAGAAGAACTTACGTATGATATCACGCTGTTCCTGAGTAAGATAGCTGACGTCGTCAAACTCGCGTATGTTGCGCAAGTTGGCAAACACCTTGTCGGCCTCGGCCATGTTCTTGTCAATGTCGTCGAAATCGGTAATGAGCACCTGGCCCCAGCCGTAGAAGTGGTCGAGGGTCTCGTCGAAGCCCGTCACGTCGGTATAGGCACGGTAGAGGTCGCAGACGAGCTTGATGGGGTCGGCCACCTGTAGCGTGGAGTGGCGGCGGAAGAGGTCGCTGATGGTGATATATACCGGTGACCACAGCGGACGGCCGGCAGCGCGCGCCAGGGCGTCGTTGAGAAACAGCGACGCGCGCTTGTTAGGAAAGACGACAGCCGTGCGCGACAGGTCGGTGCCCCACTTGGCGATGATATCTTGTGCTACGTGTTCGAGAAATGTTTTCATAGCTTTACGTTAACCTTCTTTACTTTACCTCTTCTATCTCATTGCTATAGACATACCAAATATAGCCACGAACGAGTGTGCCGGCAGAGGAAGTGTGCACACCGTCGGCGGCAGGCGCACCAGCAGACGTAATCCCGGCGATAAGCTGCATGTACTCACGCACCTGATCGTGGTACTCAGGCCGGGGACGTCCGAACTTGAAGTCGACGACAATCCACTCGCGGCCGTCGGTCATCACGCGGTCGGGACGTCGCTCCACCACCTGACCGTCGTCACCGACGCTGAGGATGGTACACTCGTTGTAGAGCGTCCAGCGTCCGGAGAACCAGTCGGCCACGCGGGGATGCTCCAAACGCTTTCGCAGCATCGTGGTGATGCGCTCCAAGGTAAGGCTATCGTCGTAGAGCACGCCCTCGCGCTCTAACTGCTGCAGGGCACTGTCGATGTCGGCCGTCGTGCGGACGGTGGAGAAGACACGGTGGAGGATGCTGCCAAGCTGAATGTAGGGGGTGGGTGATGGGGGTTGGGTGATGGGTGATGGGTGATGGGTGATGGTTTCGTCTGCAGGCATGTCGTCCTCGGTGATAGCGGCAATGAAGGCGCGGCTCTGGTTACTCTGGCGGAACTCGGCAGTCACGGGATAGCTGGTCACACGGACGGGGAGCGGCTCCGAGGGCTGCAGGAAGGGGTTGGTTTGCAGAGAGGCGGGAGTAGCGGGGGGCGTGGCTACGAGGGCACTGCCCTGCGGCTGGTTGCCATACTCAAAGATTAGCGCTGCCTCCTCGTCGTCAACGCCCAGCACCTGAGCGCTATCGCCCATCACCTGCGCACTATCGCCTGTTGCCCATTGTGCAAACACCCGCTCAATGACCTCCGACCGTGAATTCTTGGCGCCGCGCTTGCCGAAGACGAAGAGCGACGTGCGGGCACGTGTGAAGGCCACGTAGAGCAGGTTGAGGTTGTCGACGACATTCTGTAGATGTTCGCGCTGGTAGTCGCCCTCGTAGATGGTGCCCGCCATGCCTTTCTGGCTGTAGTCGATGGGGGCCAGGGGCAGGTCGCTGAAGGGTGCCTCCGTCGGGTGGCACCACAGCACGTTGCCCGTCTTCTCCAGCTGCCAGTCACAGAAGGGACAGATGACGTGGTCGAACTCCAGGCCCTTGGACTTGTGGATACTGATGATGCGCACACCGTCGGTAACGTCGCTCTGGATGGTCTTGCCGCAGATGTCGCTCTCCCACTCGCGCAGGAAGCCGTCGATGGTGGCGGCGTTGTCGGTGGTATATTTCATCAGCTGGTCGTAGAAGGCACAGACGTAGGCACTCTGTGTGTCGAAGCGGTCGAGACGGAGGTCAGTGAAGAGCTGCTCTACTAATTCATAGAGCGAGAGCCGGCGGTAGAGAGCCTGCCGCTCGCCGGTAAAGGGGAAGCCCTCGGGACAAGTCTTCTTGAGGAAAGCGAAAGCCAGCTGGTCGTCGCTGTTGCGCAACAGCCGCAGGGCCTGGATGATGATATTCACTGGCCGCGAGGCGTCGAGACGGAAGGCCTCGTCGCTGACGATGCTCACCTCGGGGCGATGCTCGGCGCAGTAGCTGGCAATAAGTGGTATAAGACTGTTGACGCGCACGAGGATGGCTATGCGGCTCTGAGGTATGCCGGCGGCAATGAGGTCGGCAATGGTGTCGACGGTCTGGCTGAGCACCTGCTCCTGATAGTCGTCGCCCTTGAGCAGCTCCACGCGCACATAGCCCTCAGCGGGCTTGCCGTCGGGGATAGCCTGCTCCACGTCCTGATAGGCACGCTGCAGCTGCGAGGCGTCGGCCTGCTCCTCTATCTGCAGATACTCCTGACGAGCGGCCTCGGTGAAGAAGACGTTGTTGAACTCGATAATGCGGCGCGACGAGCGGCGGTTGGTCTTGAGCACTTCCGTCTGGAGCATCTCCTTAGGAAACTGCTGCTCGATGTCGTTGAGCAGGCGCCAGTCGCCGCTGCGCCAGCGGTAGATGCTCTGCTTGACGTCGCCGACGATGAGGTTCTGGCTGCCCCGCCGGCTCATGGTCTCAAGCAGCAGGATGCGGAAATTCTGCCACTGCACGGTGCTAGTGTCCTGAAACTCGTCGATCATGATATGGTCGAGCTGGGTGCCGATTTTCTCGAAGATAAAGGGCGAGTCGCTGTCGCTGATGAGGGCGTTGAGAAGTTTCTGCGTGTCGCTCAGCAGAAAGCGATTGGCCTCGTCGTTGAGCTGGCGCACCTTCTGCTCGATACTGCTCAGCAGGCGCACCTGATTGAGGTGGCGCAGGGTGAGCGTGGCACTCTGATAGAGCTTCCACTGCTGCGGCCGTGCCTCTACGGCGCGGCGCAGCAGCGTGCCCAAGGGGCCGTCGGCGAGGGCATGGATCTGCTCGCGGCGGGGGTGGGTCTTGGTGTACCACTTGGCGGGATTGTCCATGCAATTGCAGACGGTCTGGTTGACAATAGTCTCGTCGAACACGCCGTCCTGCAGCTTGAGGAAGAAGCTGGCAATGCCACGCCGCTTGTTGGCCAGGTCGTCGATGGTGAGGCCCTCGGCGTCGAGGGTGTCGAAGAACTCCTGCCCCAGGGCGGCCATGCGCTCCTGGGCTTGCTGGCGCACCTGCCGCAGCATGCGCGTATAGCGGTTAAAGAAGTCCTCCTGCTGCAAGGTGGCGCTGAGCTGCGGGGCGATGTCCTTATAATAGTCGCGGAAGATGGTCTTGCCAAATAGCTTGATCTGTCCGATGACGTTCCACGAGCGGTCGTCGCTAATGTTCTCCATGATATACTTCATGATCCACTGCAGTAGCACGTCGGTGGTCTTCAGGTCGCTGATCATCTCGTCGACGGCCATCTCTTCCACCTGACTGTCGTTGAGCCCCACGCGCAGGTTAGCCGTCAGGTCGAGCTCGCGGGCGAGGTTGCGCAGCACACTTTGGAAGAAGGTGTCGATGGTCATCACGCGGAAGTGGTTGTAGTTATGCAGCAGCAGCGACAGCGCCTGGCCGGCACGCTCGCTGACAAACTGCGGCGAGGCGTCGAGGGCACGACACACCTCGCGCTGGTAGCTCTCGGAGTCGGGCAGCTGTTTCCAGATGCCGTAGAGCTGGCTCAGGATGCGGGTCTTCATCTCCTCGGTAGCTTTATTGGTGAACGTCACGGCGAGGATGTTGCGATAAGCCTGAGGGTTCTGCACCACCAGACGGATATACTGTACGGCCAGGGCAAAGGTCTTGCCACTGCCGGCACTGGCCTTATAGACAGTTAACGGTTTCAATGCTTCTTTTCGGTTCTAATTTCTTAATCTTTTATTCAAGTTTCGCATTCGCTCAACTTTCGGAGTTAGAAGGAGTTAGAAGGAG
>CAMHKU010000062.1 GCA_946185805.1 uncultured Prevotellaceae bacterium
CCTCGATTCATACCAAGTTATTTTTTAACGGTTACATAATACTTTCATGTTATTCACGGATACATCTTGGCCGCCCTGCCAACGCGCACTAAGTAATAAAAAAAATAAAAATTCTTGGCCGTAAAAAGAAAAATTCGTAACTTTGTCGCTTGCAAAGAAAAGCATCCGTTCCTATGTATAAATATAAACTACTGCTAATACTATCGTTACTGGCACTGACGGCCGCCACCCCCCTGAAAGCCCAGCAGCTGCAGGCCTCGCTCTCACACTATTCTACCGACGACGGCCTGGCCAGCAATGCCATCGCCCAGATACTGCAAGACGACTACGGATACCTGTGGCTGGCCACATGGAACGGTCTGTCGCGCTTCGACGGATACGAGTTCTACAACTACAAGACGGGCAATGCCAGCCACATACGCAACCTGCACAACCGTATAGCCCACACCGTGATCGACCTGCAGCAGAACATCTGGATGCGCATGTACGACGGCCGCGTATTCGTATTGAACCGCCAGGCCGACAAGATTATCAACCCCTTTAAGAACGTCAGCGGCAGCGACGAGTACCGTGTGTCGTGCAACCTTTTCACCATGAGCAACGGCGACGTGCTCTCAGCCATCGACGGCGTAGGCATGTACCGCATGAAGCTTGACAAGGGCGAGCCCGACATGCAATTTATCACCACCGCGCAGCTAAAGGTCAACTGCATAGCCGAGGGCTATCACGACGACATCTGGGTGGGCACAAACAAGGGACTGCACCGCATAGACATCGGCAACATGAGCGTAGAGCGCAACGGACTCTTTGAAAACGAAGAGGTCACTGCCATCTACTCTAACGGCTACAACATCTACGTGGGTTGCCAAAGCGGCGCCATCTATCTTTACAGCTACGGTCAGGAGCCACGCCAGCTGAAAGCGCCCACTGGCATGGGGCTGCTCAAAATCTTTGTCGACAGCCACGGCATCGTCTGGTTTGCCGATACGCGATACGGTACTAACCGGTTCATACCCGAGACCAACAACGAGAAACATTTCCAGCAGTATGTGCCCGTGCCCGAGCACGACGGCTACGGCGGCGAGTTCAACGAGGCACTGGGCACCGTGTGGATGCTCATGAACCACGGCGGTTACGGCTACTATAACCGCCAGACAGACGAGGTGGAATACTTCCATAACGACCCGTCGAACCCTTGGAACCTGTCGAACACCGTCTATGCCTCCTGTGAGCTGCCAGAGGGCGTGGTGTTCCTCTCTACCAGCCGACGCGGCCTGGAGAAGCTGGAGCTGCTGAAGAACAATATCACCCGCACGCTGCTCGTACCCAATGCCGAGAAGCCTATTGCCAACGAGGTGAGAGGTATGCTTTACGACCAGAAGCGCCGACTGCTGCTCATGGGCAACAAAGACAACACGCTCTTCGTCATACATCCCGACAGCACGCGCACTGTTATCACCCACGACAGCAAAGGCAATCCCATAGGCCGTACATACGGCATATCGATGGACTCTAAGGGTAACTACTGGCTCAGTTCTAAAGACCATGGCCTGTTTAAGATGACGCCCAACGGCACGTCGTTTGACATCAGGAACTACTGCCACGACGACAACAACAAATACAGTCTCTCATCAGACGCCGCCTACCAGACCGTGGAAGATGCCCAGGGCAACATCTGGATAGCCACCTACGGCGGGGGCGTCAACGTGCTGACACGCAACAAGGAGGGACAGGAGGTGGTGCTTAACTACCGCAACGACTTGAAGCGATACTACCCACGCAACTCGTTCCTCAAGGTGCGCACCATTGCCCGCGCCAAGGACGGCAAGATCTGGGCAGGCTCTACCGACGGTATACTCATCATGGAGCTGAAGAATCATAAAATCAGCATTGAGCGCCTAGGCAATTCCAAACAGTATCCGGATAAGATTCTGCAGAGCACCGACATCGTCTGTATGGCCTCCGACCGCAATGGCGACATGTGGGTGGGTACCAACGGCGGCGGACTGGCCCGTGCCGTAGGCACCGACGACGAGGGCGTGTGGACGTTTGAATCTTTTGGCAGCAAAGACGGCCTGCCCTCAGAGGAAATCAAGAGCATTGCCTTCGACCTGGAAAACAACGTGTGGTTTGCCACCGACCACATACTCTGCTCCTACAACACGTCGAAGAAAATCTTCACCACCTTCTCCAACCTCGACGGCGTCGACGAGACCATCTGCTCAGAGAGCGCTGCCATCACCCTGCCCAACGGCAACATACTCATAGGCACCGTCAACGGCTACTACACCGTAGACCGCAACAAGCTCATTACCAACAACGGCTCGCTGCTGAAGCTGCGCATCACCGACTTCTACATGAACGACGAGCTGATAAGCCCCAACCTCAACAGCTATTACGATTTCTACGTGCCCGACGCCAAGCGCGTAGAGCTGCCACAGCACAACACCGTTTTCTCGTTCCGTTTCGCCGCCATGAACTACCAGCTGCAGCACCGCATACACTATCAGTATATGCTCGAAGGCTACGACATGGAGTGGCAAAACGCCGACAAGTCGCGCATGGTGAGCTATGCCGACGTGCCCACAGGCACCTACGTCTTCAAGGTGAAAGCGTTCCTGCTGGAGTCGCCCGAGAAGTTCGACATGAAGAGCATCGTCGTCGTCGTGCCGCCATTCTTCCTGCTTTCAAGTCACGCAATCTGGCTCTACATGGCAATCTTTATGATAACAGCGTTGGCCGTGATGTTCCTACGTCAAATTTATATCAGGCGCATACAGCAGATGAAGGTCCTCAAGCTTGGCCCACAGGAAATGGCCTTCGCCAACCCGGAAGACTATAACTTTGTCAAGTCACAGCTTGACTGGCTCGAAACACACTTCAGTAGCCCCGACCTCAATGTTGACGCTATGATTGAGCAGTCGGGTATCGACCGTGACGTATATATCAAGCAGATGAAGGAACTCATTGGCCAGTCGCCCAAGGAGTTTATCATTGACTTCCGACTGAAGAAAGCTATCATGTATCTGGAGAATACCGATGACGGCATCAATGAGATTGCCGAGCATACAGGCTTCGCCGATGCCATGGCCTTTACACGGATATTCAAGTTCAAGACAGGCCTTACACCCTCGAAATACCGCGAACAAAAACGCAAGGAAAGCGGCAGAACAGAAGAAAAAACGGAAAAAGAAGAAAAAACTGACGATTATGAGCTGATAGATTAAGATTTTTTCGTACCTTTGCAGGCCGAAAGGAAGAAAAGATAAAAGGGTCGTACCTGATTGATCGGGATACTCTACATTAACATCAAAACCTCGGGATGACTTCTCTTGCCAATGGCGGGCCATGTTATTACCCTGTATTGGGGAGCTTTGAAAAAGCCGGTGGATTACAACGACGGAGAGCGCCCACATCGTGTGAAACAGGAGTTTTCACCAAATCATCGGTACGACCCACTTTTTGAAAATTAAAAAATTAAAAACACAACCTCAATCCTCAACCCTCAATCTTTAAATCTCAACTCTCAAATCTTATAGAATATGTTTTCCGGAATCATAGAAGAATTTGCTACTGTCGTAGCTATCCGCCACGACCGCGAGAATATCGACTTCACGCTGACCTGCTCGTTTGTCGACGAGCTGAAGATTGACCAAAGCGTTGCCCATAACGGCGTCTGCCTCACTGTCGTTGACATACAGCCGTCCCCCAACACCCAACACCCATCACCCATCACCCAACCCCCATCAACCTATGTCGTCACTGCCATGAAGGAGACCCTCGACCGCTCCAACCTCGGCCTGCTGAAGGTTGGCGACAAGGTCAACGTTGAGCGCTCCATGCTGATGAACGGCCGTCTCGACGGCCATATCGTTCAGGGCCATGTCGACCAGACCGCCCGCTGCACCGCCGTCGCCGATGCCGACGGCTCGACGTATTTCACCTTTGCCTACGACTTTGACGCCGAGAAGGCGCGCCACGGCTATTTCACCGTCGACAAGGGCTCCGTCACCGTCAACGGCGTATCGCTCACCGTCTGCAACCCCACCCGCGACACTTTCCAGGTGGCCATCATACCCTATACCTTTGAGCACACCAACTTTCAGGACATCCGTGTAGGCTCCGTCGTCAACATAGAGTTTGATATCATTGGTAAATACATTGCTCGCCTGCAGGCAGTCCAGCGGGGGGTATAGTTATCTGTGCTGCGAATCTCACTTTAGATTCTCATAAATTTGTTTTCATCCAATAACTCTGCCGGTTGTGTGATAAAAGTGGTAGCGCCGTGAGCCAGTAGAAAATCTCTGGAGCGGAACCCCCAGAGCACGCTAATGCAGGGCAGGCCGCTGTTGCGGGCTGTAAGGATGTCAACGTCGCTGTCGCCGACATATACCGCCTGCTTACGGTCGACACCGAGCTGTCGCAGAGCCTCGACAACAGTGTCGGGAGCAGGTTTCTTGCGGATACCCTCGGCCTCGTGCTCGCCGATGGCTACCTCAATGGTATCGGCAAAGAAATGACGGCAGAGTTCCTTGGTGGCAGCGTCGAACTTATTGCTGACGACGGCTGTGCGGCAGCCGCGGTGGCGCAGTTCACGGAGCATCTCAGGAATGCCGTCGTAAGGGCGTGTGGTGTCGAGAGAGTGGTGCATATAATGCTCCCTAAAGGTGGTAAAGGCTCTGTCGAACTGCTCATTGGCGGCACCGTTTGGGACGGCGCGCTCCATCAGCAGGCGCACACCGTTGCCTACCATGAGGCGCACGGCGTCGACGCTGTGCTCGGGCATGCCGTGGGTGCGCAGGGCGTAATTCACTGATGCCGCCAAGTCGCCGAGAGTATTGAGCAGCGTGCCGTCAAGGTCGAAGATGAAGGTTTTGTTCATTTTTAGCTATACTATCTATGGTGTCTATAGAAGCTATAGAATCTATAGAAGCTATAGAATCTATAGAAAGTCAGCCGCCTCGCTTGCTGCGATTGATCATTGTGAGCAGCTTCTGGTTGTAGCGGTCGGCTTTCATGAGTTGTTCTATGGTGAGGTGCATGCGGTACTGCCAGCGGTTGTAGGCATCGCTGGGGGTGTTGATACGCTCCTGGCGGGGCTGCTTGCTGCGCAGCTCGCTGTCCATGGCCAGCCAGTCTTGCAGCGACAACAGACAGAGCATGCTGGGGCAGTACATGTGGCGGGCAATGATCTCCTCGGCGATGTGGGCCGGCAGGTGCTCAGGGGCGCGACCCTCTTTCTGGAGCATCGTTACCCAGTAGCGTTGTGTGCGCTCAGGGTTCTCTTCCCACCAGAGCCTGAGGGGCGCCATATCGTGGGTGGTGATAGTGGCCACGGAGCGGTAGGGATAGCCGTCGAGATGGCTGAACTCAAAGCCCGTTTGCTTAGGTAGTGTCTGCACTTCAAGGGTAAGTATGCGCTGAGCATCAAGCACTGGGGCTACGCAGTCGGGTAGCATGCCTAAGTCTTCGGCGCAGATGAGCATGCGTGTGTGATGCTGCAGGGCATCCAACCGCCGCATAGCCTCGCCGCCCCAGAACATAGAGTGGCGCTGGTAATAATAATTGTTATACAGGCGCAGGTAGGCATCTTTCTCTTCCATGCTGAGGGCGTCGTAGACCGTCTCCTGATAGGCCAGGATTCGGGGATGGTACATCTCCGGCTGCCGTGGGTCTTCCACAAAGAGCACATTGGCAATGAGTCGCAACAGCCCGTCGCGAATCCAGAGGCTGTTCTCGTCGCCGCGGCCCTCGAAGTGGACCATCACCTGACGCTGTGTGGCATAGTCGGCCTTTAGGTCGTAAAGCCCGTAGGCCTTGGCTGTGAGGAACGTGTCACGCACGTACTGTGCGTGCATGCCGAAAAGCCGCTCCAACACGCGGTCGTTGATATAGGGCTTGGTGAAGGCTTCTTTGCGGAAGGACAGCCCGAAATACTCTATCTCGTCGGGTGTAAACGGCAGTGCTGGTGAGAAGTGTCCCAGCAAGCTATGGACGGCATCGGCGGGAATCTCCCAGATGCGGAAGAAGGCCAGCACATGGTCTATGCGTACGGCGTCGAAATACTGCTCCATCCATTTGAATCTGCGGCCAAACCACTCGTCTACGGTGAGGCTTCCGGTCTTGGCCTCGCTCTTCCACTGATAGGTTGGGAATCCCCAGTTATGTCCCAGTGGCGTAGCGTTATCGGGGGGCGTGCCTGCCTGGCAGTCGAGGTTGAACAGTTCTGGATGGGTAGCCGTCTCCACGCTGTGTCGATAGACACCTATGGGCACGTCGCCTTTGAGCACTACGCCCTGCTGACGGGCGTAGTCGGCGGCGGCTTTCAGCTGCAGATGCAGAAGGTATTGCACATAATAAATAAGTTGCGCCCCTGGTTGTTGCGTGGACTGTGACGCTGTGAGTTGTGGCGCTGGTTGCTGTTGTGTCAGGCGCCAGGCGGCGTAGGGCTCCAGCCATGTGGCGTTGGCGTCGTACCAAGTCTTATAGTCCTTCGAGGCCAGCACTTGCTGTCCGCGCTCGGCAAAGCTATCGCTGACGTAGTCACCCTTGACGCGGCCGACGGCCTCGTAGTCACTATAACTCAGGGCATTGAGCTCTCGCTGTCGGCGGCGGTAGGCAGTCATCTTCTGGCGGTCCTTCAGTTCGCCCAGCTGCTCCAGGTCGAGATAATGAGGGTGTAGGGCAAAGCACGAGGTGATATTGTAGGGGTGAGAGTCGTGCCATTGGCCGTCGGTGGTGGTGTCGTTGACGGGCAGCAATTGTATAACCTTCATGCCCGTCGTCACGGCCCAGTCTACCAGGTGTCGTAGGTCGCCGAAATCGCCGCAACCATAACTATGGTCACTGCGCAGTGAGAACACCGGCACGACGACACCCGCGGCGCGCCATGTCTTTTCCTTCATGCGGAGCAGCCCGCCATAGAGCACGCGCACCTCGCCCTCGGCAATGTGGACGCCGACGGTACGGCCGTCGCTCTCGGCACCCTCGGCGGCGTCGGTGCCTATGGTGCGGTTGTCGCCCTCCTCCCAGGCAAGCAGTTCGTGGGTCTGGGTGTCGATGACCACATATTTATATTCCACAGGCAGCGGCACGGCGTCCATGTTCACCGCCAGCAGCCAGTCGTGCTGGCCTATATACTCCATCTTCAGATAGCGGGCGGGGTTCCATCCGCCCATCATGGGGTGGCTGCCGATGAGTGCCAGCGCCTGACCGCGGGTGAGCTGCGGCGCCGCCACTCGGAATACCACAGTGCGGCGGTAGAGAGGCACGCGCCGCGCCTCTACCTGCTCGCCGTGGGGCGCATGCTGGGTGGTGAGGTAGGCGTTGCTATAGAGGTGGGCGCAGAGTGGGAGGTCGCGCCACTGGTCGTTGAATACGTAGTTGCGTGATGAGTCAAACCAATAGGTGCGCTCCACCTGGTGCCACTCCGTGCGCATCACTCGCCCTTCACCGCCGACCACCTGATAGTGGTAACTAATGGCGCTGATAGGGTGCTGGCGGCTCTCTACGGCGGCCGTCTCTACGACCCAGTTCAGACCGTCGGCAGTCTGCATCAGCAGGTCCGTCTGCCGCCGGGTGCCGTCCTTGCTCAGATAGCACAGGACCACATGAAGGGTCTCGCCCCACCGTGTGCCGTATTCTATTGAAAATTTCAGTTTCATCTTCTGTAATGGTTTTATCGGTTTACTTCCACGCGGATGCGGGCATCGACGGCTGTCACGCTGTCGGCATCGGCCAGCAGGGGGTTGATGTCCATCTCCTTGATTTCGGTGGCAAAGCGCAGCAGCGTTGACAGCCGGACGATGATTTCGGCATAGCGGCGCTCGTTGATGCCCTGCTGCCCGCGCGTACCTTTTAATATCTTGTAGCCTCTGAGGGAGTGAATCATGGAGTGAGCCTCCTCGTAGCTCAGCGGTGCCAAGCCCGACGACACGTCGCGCAGCACCTCTACGAAGATGCCTCCCAGTCCGCAGAGCACGACGTGGCCGAAGCGCTCCTCGTACTTGGCGCCGATAAACAGCTCTGTGCCGCGGAGCATCTTCTGCACCATCACCGCCGTGGCCTCGGGTATCTGCATCATGCGGTCGAACTCGGCGGCGAGCACCTCCCGGGAGCGGATGTTGAGCGCCACGCCGCCCACGTCGCTCTTGTGTACGGGCCCCACAACCTTGGCCACTACGGGGAACCCGCACTCGGCCGCGAAGCGCAGCACCTCGGCCTTGTCGCTGCTCACGAACTCCGGCACGGTGGGTATGCCGGCGCTTTCCAGCAGTTCATGCACCAGACTAGGGGCTATGTAGCCGTCGGTGGTGATGCCGTCAATGATGCGGCGTATGCGCGGCACGTCGACACCGTTGATGACTACGTTCTGGTCGGCGGGTGCCGGGGTTTTCATCACCTGCGTCAGCGCCGTGGCCAGCGTCACCTCGTCGCTGAAGTTCACATGGCCGCGCTTGAGGAACTCCTGCACCTCAGGGCCTGCCGTGTTCACGCTGGGCAGGATGGGGAATATGGGCTTACGACACTCCAGCATCTTGCGGTGCAGCACGTCGTAGACCTCGTAGATCTTTACCAGTCCGGGGGTGCCGAAGATGACCATGATGGCATCGATATTGTCGAAGCGCTGCTCACAGAAGTCGATGGCAATTTCCATCTCCCGGGCACCGCCGGTGGCTAGGATGTCGATGGGATTAGCCACGCTGCTGCCCGGCAACAGCTGTGCCTTCAGGTCGTCGGCGGCGGGGCCCTGTAGCGGCGGCACCTGCATGCCACCCTTCGACAGGGCGTCGGTGAGCATGACGCCGGGACCGCCGGCATGGGTGACGATGGCAAAGTTGCGCCCCGTGAAGCGCGGCAGGGTGAAGATGCAGCCTACGGTGGTGAGCTCTTCGCGGCTGAAGCAGCGCACGATGCCCGCCTTGCGGAAGAGGGCCTCCACGGCGGCGTCGCTCGATGCGATGGCTCCCGTATGGCTCGATGCAGCGCGGCTGCCACTCTCCGACGAGCCCGCCTTGATGGCCGCTATGCGGCAGCCCTTTCGGATGAGCGACGTGGCGTGGTAGAGCATCTTGTCGGGGTCGGCGATGTTTTCGATATAGAGTAGCTTCACCAGCGAGTCGTGCTCGGCGTCGAAGTGTTCGTCCATGTATTCCAGCACGCTCTCGATGCCTATCTGACGGCCGTTGCCCACCGACCATACGGAGTTGAACGCCAGCCCCTTAGTGACGGCACTCTCGAGAATGAACACCGCTGTGGCGCCGCTGCCACTGATGAAGTCGACGCCGCGGGGCGTCAGGTGGGGTATGGGCTTGGTAAACACCGAGTGGTGCCATCGCGTGAGCAGACCGATGCAGTTGGGGCCTATCAGCGCACAGCCATACTCGCGGCATGTGTCGACAATCTGCTGCTCCAGGGCGGCACCCTCAGGCGTCTCTTCGCTGAAGCCCGCCGATATAATAATGAACGCGCGCACGTGTTTTTCGGCGGCTAGTTCGCGTACATAGTCAGGACAGAAGCGCGCCGCCACGACGAGGATGGCCAGGTCTGTAGGCGGCAGTTCGCTCACCTTGTGGAAGGCCTTGATGCCCTGCACCTCGTCTTCCTTGGGGTTGAGTACGCGCAGCGTGCCCTCGTAGCCACCACTCAGCAGATTGCGCACCACGGCGCCACCGGGTTTGTGTACATTGTTGGAACCGCCAATGACGACGATGCTCTCAGGCTGCAGAAGTTCTTTATTAATCATAGTATGGCTGGTTTTAAAGTTGTGCAAAATTACGAAAAAGTTTTGGAACGGCAAATTATTATGCACTTTTCTTGTCTGTGTCAGTGTATTTCTTTCCTCGTTTTCTTTGCTGTTAGGATTTTTATTTGTATTTTTGCGCTCAAAACTTAAACTAATTTCTAAAACAATTCGCAAGATGGAAAAGAAACTGATGCTGATGCTGGCCCTGCTGCCAGCGATGGCTGTGGCTCAAACCTTCGACTTCGATATGACGAAGCCACAACCAGTGTATAGCGCCGAGACGGGCTACGGTTACGACCTGACGCCGGCGCCTACCAAGAAGACTCAGAACGAGCCGTACTTCTTTTCGGTGAAGGTTGACGACGGCAACTACCGCGTGCGCGTGGTGTTAGGCTCCAAGAAGAAGGCTGGCGAGACCACCGTGCGCGCCGAGAGCCGCCGCCTGATGGTGCACAATGTGGCCACGAAGAAGGGCAAGACCGAGACCTTTGAGTTTGTGGTGAACAAGCGCTCGCCGAAGATTGACGACAAGACGCGCGTCAGGATCAAGGACCGCGAGAAAGACTACCTCGACTGGGACGACAAGCTGACGCTGGAGTTCAACGGCGACGCCCCGGCCGTGGAGAGCATACATATAGAGCGCGACGACGCGGTGCCCACCATCTATCTGTGCGGCAACTCCACCGTGGTAGACCAGAACAATGAGCCGTGGGCGTCGTGGGGACAGATGATTACCCGCTGGTTTGGCCCTGAGGTGGCTATCAGCAACCACGCCGAGAGCGGCCTGACGGCGCGCACGTTTATTGGCGGCGGGCGTCTGGACAAAATCCTGTCGACGCTGAAGAAGGGCGACCTGCTGATAGCCGAGTTTGGCCATAACGACGAGAAGGAGAAGAAACCCGGCGACGGCGCCTGGTATCACTACGTGTATAACCTGAAAATCTTCGTCGACCAGGTGCGCAAGAAGGGAGCCGACATCGTGTTCTGTACGCCCACGCAGCGCCGCGCCTTTGAGGCTGACCAGAAAACCATCAAGAACACCCACGGCGAGTTTCCCGCTGCGATGAAGAGTGTGGCCGAGCGTGAGAAGGTGCCCGTCATCGACTTAAACAAAATGACGAAGATATTCTTTGAAACCCTTGGCTATGAGGACTCTAAACGCGCTTTGGTACACTATCCCAAGGAACTTTACGGCCGCGAGCTGGCCGACAATACCCACTTCAATCCCTACGGCGCCTACGAGGTGGCCAAGTGCGTGGTGATGGGCATGAAGCAGCTGCAGCTGCCTTACGTCAACTACCTGCGCCCGGAGTGGCAGGACTTCGACCCCGCCCAGCCCGACGACTGGCACACCTTCAAGTGGGCACCCAGCAAACTGCAAGACATCGTAAAACCCGACGGAAACTAATCAATAAAGATATATGAAGAAACTGATATCAATCGCATTGCTGACAGCCCTTGCGGGGGCAGCGTCAGCACAGTCTTGGCCGCAGGCCAAGACTGAGGCCAAGCCGGGTGTCCGCTGGTGGTGGTTAGGGTCGGCTGTAGACAAGGAGAACCTGCAGTGGAACCTCAAGCAGTATGCCGACCACGGCATTGGCGCCGTGGAGATAACGCCCCTCTACGGCGTGCAGGGCAACCAGACTAACAACATCCCCTACCTCTCAGACCAGTGGATGGAGATGCTGCGCTACACCCGGCAGCAGTGTCAGGCTAACGGCATAGAGCTCGACATGGCCACCGGCACGGGTTGGCCTTTCGGCGGACCGTGGGTGCCGCTGGAGGAGAGCGCCTGCCGGGTGGTTTTTGTAGAACGGGATTTTAAGGGCAAGAGCGTTGAAGGATTAGACCTGCTGCCGGCAGAGAAAGACCGCAAGAATTCGACTCTTCAGAAAGTGATGCTCTATGGTGGCGACAACTGCGCTGTCGACGTTACGGAAAATGTCAGCAACGGCAGCCTGACATGGAAATTGCCAAAGGCCCTGGAACCTATGTTGGGGAAAGGCAAGGATGACGTGAGAACGGTGGTTGCCGTATATATCAAATATGGTGTGATGAAAGTGAAGCGGGCAGCTCCCGGTGGCGAGGGTCTTGTTATCGACCACTTCGACCGCAAGGCTGTAGCCAATTACCTGAAACACATTGAGGAAGCCTTTGAGCGCACCAAGACGCCTTATCCTCACACATTCTTCAACGACAGTTACGAGGTGGCCGACGCCACATGGACGCCTACACTGTTTGACGAGTTTGAGAAGCGCCGCGGCTATAAGCTGCAAGACTGTCTGCTGCAGCTTATTCATGCTGCCGACAAAAATCTGGTATGGAAAGGCAAACAGCCCCAGCAGGTGCTCAGCGACTACCGCGAGACCCTCGGCGACCTGCTGCTTGAGAACTTCACCGAGCAGTGGACGGCCTGGGCCCATTCCCACGGCGCCATCACCCGCAACCAGGCCCACGGCTCGCCTGCCAACCTGATTGACTGCTATGCCGCCGTCGACATACCCGAGATTGAGGGTTTCGGACTCTCCGACTTCGGTATCAAGGGCCTGCGCACCGACCCCGGCAAGACGCGCAAGAACGACTCCGACTACTCCATGTTCAAGTATGCCCCGTCGGCTGCCCATGTCTGCGGCAAGCCCTACACGTCGAGCGAGACCTTCACCTGGCTCACCGAGCACTTCCGCACGTCGCTGTCGCAGCTAAAGCCCGACCTCGACCTGATGTTCTGCGCCGGCGTCAACCACATGTTCTTCCACGGCACCTGCTACAGCCCCAAGGACGATGTGTGGCCGGGGTGGAAGTTCTATGCCTCTATCGACATGTCGCCGACTAACAGCATCTGGCGCGACGCCCCTTACTTCATGCAGTATGTGGAGCGCTGCCAGTCGTTCCTGCAGTGGGGACAGCCCGACAACGACTTCCTAGTGTTGCTGCCCGTGCGCGACATGTGGCAGAAGAACCCCGGCAAGCTCTTGATGCAGTTCTCAATCCACGCCATGGGCAAGCTGGCGCCGGAGTTTATCAAGACCATCCTCGACATCGACCGTGCGGGCTTCGACTGCGACTACATCTCGGAGCGCCTGCTGATGGGCGTCACCTGCCAGCAGGGCGGCCAGCTCGTGACCAAGGGCGGCACCCGCTACAAGGGCCTCATCATTCCTGGCAGCGGCCGTATGCCTGACGCCGTGAAGCAGCACATCGGCCAGCTCAAGGCGCAGGGGGCACACATCTTCTATACCACCGACGCCGAGGCCCTGAAGAGCGCCGCTACGCCCGAAGCCATGAAGACCAGCTGCGGTCTGAAGGCCATCCGCCGCAAGAACGCCACCGGCTATCACTACTTCATGGCCAACCTTACGCCGCAGGATATGAGCGACTACGTCAAGCTGGCCGTGCCGTTCAAGAAGGCGCTGTGGTTTAACCCCCTCAACGGCGACCGCTATGCCGTCAACGTCAACGACGAGGGTGAAATCCTCGTCGATCTGAAGAGCGGCGAGTCGATGATTCTTCAGACCTTTGACAATGACTACATTGCCGACCTGGGCACCCTGCAGCAGAACGTCATGGTCGACACCTTTGCCACCGAAGAAACCATAGCCCTCGACGGCCCCTGGACGCTCACCTTCACCGACGAAGCCCCCACTGTGGGCAAGAGTTTTGCTCTTGCCACCCCCCAGACCTGGGAAACCCTCGACGACGCTAACGCCCGCGTGACGATGGGCACCGGCGTTTACACCACCCACGTCAAGCTGACGAAAAAACAGCTCAAGGGCGTCAAGGCCTGGAAGATAGACCTCGGCGACGTGCGTGAGTCGGCCCGCGTCTATATCAACGGCCAGCTGATAGGCTGCGCCTGGAGCGTGCCCTTCGTGCTCGACTGCCGCCAAACGCTGAAGAAGGGCGACAACGAGATACGCATCGAGGTGACCAACCTGCCTGCCAACCGCATCAGCGACCTCGACCGCCGCGGCGTCAAGTGGCGCAAGATGGAGGAAATCAACGTCGTGGACATCAACTACAAGAAGACCCTCTACGACCAGTGGGAGCCCGTGCCCAGCGGCCTCAACTCTGCCGTCAAGCTTGTCCGGGTAGCCGAATAATCAGCAAAATGTTCACTTATTTTGGCAAAAACGCACGTTGTTTGCAAAATAATATGTACCTTTGCACCCCGAAATATCAATTACACGTGTTATCATGTATAGAACCAATACTTGTGGTGAGCTACGGCTTGCCAATGCCGGCCAGCAGGTAACGCTGGCCGGATGGGTGCAGCGCACCCGTAAGATGGGTGGCATGACGTTTGTCGACCTGCGCGACCGTTACGGCCTGACGCAGCTGGTGTTCGACGAGTCTGAGGATGCGGCCCTTTGTGAGCGTGCCAATAAGCTGGGACGCGAGTTCTGTATCCAGGTGAAGGGTACTGTCAGCGAGCGCCAGTCGAAGAATCCCAAGATGCCCACCGGCGACATTGAGATTATGGCCTCTGAGCTGAACATTCTCAGCGAGAGCCTCACGCCGCCCTTCACCATCGAGGACCAGACCGACGGCGGCGACGACATACGCATGAAGTACCGCTATCTCGACCTGCGACGCTCGGTAGTCCGCAAGAACCTGGAACTGCGTCACCGCATGACCATCCTCATTCGCAACTTCCTCGACAACCTGAACTTCATCGAGGTGGAGACGCCGATACTCATTGGCTCCACGCCCGAGGGCGCCCGCGATTTCGTGGTGCCTTCGCGCATGAATCCCGGACAGTTCTACGCTCTGCCGCAGTCGCCTCAGACGCTGAAGCAGCTGCTCATGGTGTCGGGCTTCGACCGCTACTTCCAGATAGCGAAGTGTTTCCGCGACGAGGACCTGCGTGCCGACCGCCAGCCGGAGTTCACGCAGATAGACTGCGAAATGTCGTTTGCCGACCAGGAGGACGTGCTCGAGATTTTCGAGGGCCTTGCCCGCCACCTGTTCAAGGAGGTGCGCGGCATAGAGCTGCCGCCGCTGCAGCGTATGACGTGGCACGAGGCTATGCGCCGCTTCGGCAGCGATAAGCCCGACCTGCGCTTCGGCATGGAGTTTGTAGAGCTGATGGACCAGCTTAAGGGCACCGGCACCTTCCCCGTGTTCAACGAGGCTCAGTATATCGGCGGCATCTGCGTGCCCGGCTGCGCCAACTACACGCGCAAGCAGCTTGACCAGCTCACCGATTTCGTGAAGCGTCCGCAGGTGGGCGCCAAGGGCTTGGTCTATGTCAAGTTCAATGAGGACGGCACGGTGAAATCATCCATCGACAAGTTCTACGAGCCTGAGGTATGGGCCAAGGTGAAAGAGGCTATGGGCGCCAACGACGGCGACCTGGTGCTCATCATGAGCGGCGACAATGCCAACAAGACGCGCGTCCAGCTCTGCACCCTGCGCTTAGAGATGGGCGACCGCCTGGGCCTGCGCGACAAGGATAAGTTTGTCTGCCTGTGGATTGTTGACTTCCCGCTCTTTGAGTGGAGCGACGAGGAGCAGCGCCTGATGGCTACCCACCATCCCTTTACGCTGCCTAACCCCGACGATATCCCCCTCTTGGACTCTGCCCCTGAGAAGGTGCGCGCCGTGGCCTACGACTTCGTGTGCAACGGCGTGGAGGTGGGCGGCGGCTCGCTGCGTATTCACGACGGCAAGCTGCAGGAGAAGATGTTCCAGATTCTGGGCTTCACACCCGAGAAGGCAATGGCTCAGTTCGGCTTCCTCATCAACGCCTTCAAGTATGGCGCCCCTCCCCATGCCGGCCTGGCTTTCGGTCTCGACCGCTTTGTGAGCCTCATGGCTGGTCTCGACTCCATCCGCGACTGCATCGCCTTCCCCAAGAACAACTCTGGGCGCGACGTGATGCTCGATGCTCCCGGCTATCTGGACCAGAAACAGCTCGATGAATTGAACTTGACAATTGACTTACATCAAGAATAATGCTATTTTGGCCAAAAAAGCCTTAAAATCAGTAACTTGTAACAAAAGTTGATGTAACTTTGCACCGTGAAACAGGAATAACAAAGTATTTACAAAAATACAGGTATTAATTATTAGCAATTATGGCAGAAAAGAAAGCAACAACTAAGAAGGCTACTGAGACTAAGGCTACAGCAGCTAAGAAGACCGAAACCGTTAAGAAGGCCGTAAAGGCAACCGTAGCAGTAAATGCAGAAAATATCGGTTTTAAGGCAGGAGATGTTTATCAGGCACTGGCAGCAGCCGAGAAGGCTCTCTCTGTAAAGGAGATTGCAAAGGCAGCAAGCATTTCAGAAGAGGAGACACTGCTCGGTCTCGGCTGGCTCTTTAAGGAGGGCAAGCTGTTGAGCACTGAGGATGACAAGGTTACTTTGGCCTAATCAACATTACAATGATAAAAGCAGGTCGGTAAGCGAAACAAGTTTGCCGACCTCTTTTTCTTTACCGCATGAATTACGACAAACAGATACTTCAGGTGTTGTCCGACGTTGGAGACCGGGGATTGAGTGTGCGACACTTAGCCCGACATGTGTATAACATGAACTGTAGCCTCTTTTCGCAGCCCGACTGGCAGGAGGTTTATGCCTATGTACAGAAGTATCTGTTGAGAAACACGAAGTCGTCACAGTCAATCATTGAGCACACCGGCCGGCGCGGCTATTACCGGCTCAACCCCCGTAGTGCGGCGGCGCGGCAGTTGATGCTTGAGTTTAAGTCTGAAATGTCTGATGAAGAACATCAGGACGATGCCGCTACACAAGCAGGTAAAGACCTCTCGCTCAGCCTGTTCGATTTCTGAGCATCTTCG
>CAMHKU010000063.1 GCA_946185805.1 uncultured Prevotellaceae bacterium
CATGAAGATGCCCCACGCCACGGCGAAGCCCGTCAGCGTGGTGCGCAGCTTATTGCGGCGCGCCGTCTGCCATATTTCATTCAGCAGGGGCCTCACCCCCAGTCCCTCTCCCAAGGAGAGGGGCGTGAAATATCGGAACAATCCTTTTTTTTCCATACTGCCAATAAAGTATTTACGCCCCTCTCCTCAGCGAGAGGGGTCGGGGGTGAGGCATCCGTCCACAATTCTCACAGTGCGGTTAGTCTGTTGGGCCACGGTGGGGTCGTGGGTAACGATAATCTCGGTGATATGCTCGTCGCTGTTCAGCTGTTTCAGCAGCTGCATCACCTCAACCGAGGTCTTCGAGTCGAGGGCGCCCGTGGGCTCGTCGGCCAGGATGATCTTGGGTTGCGTGATCAGCGCCCGGGCAATGGCCACACGCTGGCGCTGGCCACCGCTGAGCTCGTTGGGATAGTGGATGGCCCAGTCTAGAAGTCCCAGGCGTTCTAGATATTCTAGAGCCAGCTGGTGGCGCTTCCTGCGGCTCACACCCTGATAGAACAGCGGCAACTCAACATTCTCTACGGCTGTCTTGAACGAGATGAGGTTGAACGACTGGAAGATGAACCCTATCATCTTGTTGCGGTATTCGGCGGCGCGACTCTCCGACAGGTTCCATATCCTGACGCCGGCCAGCTCGTAGAGCCCGGAGTCGTAGTTGTCGAGGATGCCGAGGATGTTGAGCAGCGTAGACTTGCCTGAGCCCGAGGCGCCCATGATCGAGACGAACTCGCCCGCCTCGATGTCGAGGTTGATGCCTTTCAGCACGTGCAGCGGCTGGGCGCCGTAATAGGTCTTGTTGACGTCTTGCAGATGAATCATCTATATTTACTATTTACGGATTTACTATTTACTATTTTAGATTTACTATTTACGGATTTACTATTTCAAGTTTCTCTTTTTTGTTTAAACGCAGAGACGCAGAGAATGAGGAGTTTTCATGTTATATCCGGAGTCATGCTAAAGCATTCTTTGGAGGTCGCCGAGTGGCTACCGCATGGCTCTGCGTACTCTTATAATGCCTCTGGCATGCCTCTGCCCACTCTAGTGGTACGCGTAAACCTCTATAACTCTGCGCCTCTGCGTTTAAGAAAGAGTTACGAAAATTGGACTATTTAATAGTTTGACGTGCAAAGATACATAAAAGTTGCGGTGTACCGAACATAATGTGCAAAAAATCACGTGCAAATAACTTCTATTATGTTTTTGTTAGATTTCTGAAGATTTTTGTCACTTAAGCTCCTACCCATTTCTTTCCCACGCCCAAACGATGTCGCCGATGTCGATGCCCAGCAGGCGCATCTGACGGAACAGCTCCGGCAGGCGCTCCTTCATGAACGCCTGCTTGCGCTCACGGAGTATCTGCTGCCGGGCGCCGGGGGTGACAAAGTATCCCAGGCCGCGCTTATTATAGATAATGTTCGCGCGAGCCAGCTCGTCGTAGGCCTTGACGGCGGTGTTGGTGTTCACCTCAAGCAGCACGGCATACTCGCGCACCGACGGTATGCGGTCGTCGTCCTTGTAGGTGCCGGCCAGAATCTCGTCGCAGAGGCGGTCGGCCATCTGCAGGTATATCGCTTTGTCGTTAGTAAAGGTCATAGTGGTAGTCAGTCTTTATTGATGGTGAAACAACTGGTACTGGGGGTAGCGGCAGAAGAGCCAGAAGGCGCCCACGGCGAGCACGATGGTCAGGGCCGCAAATGGCCACAGGTGAAGCGTGGCGGCGTTGCCGATGGCGTTCTCGATGAGGGCTATTACGGCGAAGAACGTCGCCAGCACGGCGAGCCACGCCAAGCGCGGCAGCGCCACGCTGCAGAAGAGGCTCAGGGCATGGAAGAACAGGAACAACGCCCAGAGAGCGAAGACGCCCAACGGACGGGCTGTAGGCGTGACAAAGAACAGGTACTTCAGCTGGGTGAAGAACGCCGGAATGGCCGACGGGAACGACACGTCGTAGCCGAACAGCGGCCATGTGAGCACGCGCAGCACGTCGCCCGCCACGAAGGCCGCCACGAGCAGCACCAGCAGCAGGGGTACGTAGAGCACCCAGCGAGCCAGGAACTTCTCTATCGGCGTGGCGGGCAGCATCAGCAGGCGCCGGCCCTCGTTCGGCCGGTGCAGGTGCCAGAAGGCTATCGACGCACCGACGCACATCAGCGCGGCACCAATGGCGAGGCTGGCCAGGGCTACCTGGTCGAGCCAGATGGCGATGTAGGCATCGATGTCGTGACCGTAGAGTTGTCTGTTGGGGAAATCGTTCTTGAGATCGATGAAGGTAAAGTACTGGTAAAGGGCAAAGGCTGAGACAGCACTGACGAACAGCGTCAGCAGCGTGCGGCGTTGGTAGTTCAGCGTCCAGACGAGCGTCAGCCAGAAGCGGCGGGGTGAGAATTGCAGGCTTTTCATCGGTTCAGCAGTTTATGGGTTACAACTTGCCAGCGGCAGTAAATACGGTAAGCCGCGACGGTGAAGACGCAGGTGAGCACGGCGAAGAGGACGGCCACGCCGGTGTGCCACCACAGTATGGGGACAGCCTTCATGTAAGGCTGGTCGGTCGTGAGGAAGTACATCATCGTGGAAACCAGCAGGGAGGCGGCGATGGCCGTGAGCACGAAATGGAACTTGCGCAGCACGATGCCGCCCAGGAGGAAGAAGGCGTGTACGGCTATCAGTATGCTGTAAAGGGAGTGGGCGCCCTGACTGAAGTCTGTCTTGAAAGCTTTCAGAAAATAGGCAGTGGCGGCCACGACGGGCTTGTCCGTCAGCCAGAGCCACGCGATATGGAGGGCGTCGGCCACAAAGAATGTCAGACAGCCGGCCGTAAGCGACAGTACGAGCATATACACCCAACGTGACAGGAACTTCTCCAGTTGCGTGGCGGGCAGCATCAGGTGCATGGTGCATCCCGCCTTCTTCTGCTCGTGGCGCCACAGCGTGCTGGCCACGGCGAGGAAGAACACATACATCGTCATAACACCAAACATGGCGACGGCCTCGCAGATGTGGTTGACGTACGACGCCATGTCGTTGACAACCACGGCGTGCATGCCGACATTATAGGCAAACCAGAAGTAAAACAGGTAGACCATCACGCCGCCGGCAGTATAGACGAGCAACTGGCGCCGGCCCACGGTGAAGTCGAGCCGCAGCACCATCAGAAAGCGATTCAAATTAAAGTCGTTCATCGTAATATTCGTTTAATTCGTATCATTCTTTGTCCGCTTAATACATTGAATCCGGAGGTCAGAGCTGCCCTTTCGTCACGGCATTGAACAGCAGTTCGAGGTTCAGCTGCGTCTCGGCGTCGCCCTCGCGGCGCTCGGCCATGACGGCGCGGCCCTGGAGGGCGGGCTCGCTGTAGACGACGGCAGAACCGTCGTCCACACTGCGGTAGCTGAAGGTATAGCGGGCCGTGAGGTCGGCCACCGGGGCGTCGAGCAGCAGGGCGCGCTGCGAGAGGATGAGGATGTGGTCGAGCAGCGCCTCCACGTCGTGTACCTGGTGTGTGGAGATGAGGATGGTGCGCTCGTCGCTCATGTTCTGGGCCACCACGCGGCGGAACTGGCTTTTCGAGGGGATGTCGAGGCCGTTGGTGGGCTCGTCCATCAGCAGGTAGCGCGTGCCGGCGGCGAGGGCGAAGCTCATGAAGACTTTCTTCTTCTGGCCCATCGACAGGGCGCCGAGGTCGAGGCGGGTGTCGAGTTCGAAGTCCGTCAGACAGCGGTCCATCACTTCGCGCGAGAAGCGAGGGTAGAACGGCGCGTTGAGCCGCACATAGCGGTCGAGGGTCATCTGCGGCAGGTCGAACTCCTCGGGTACGAGGAAGAGTTCCTGCAGTATTTCCACCCTTCGCTCGTGGGCTGCGATAGTATCGCAGCTTACGGAACCGGCGGTGGGCCGCAACAGACCGCTGATGAGGTAAAGCAGGGTTGACTTGCCCGTGCCGTTCTTGCCTAACAGGCCGTAGATATTGCCCTCCTCCAACCGCAGGCTGAAATCGTCGAATACCAGGTCTTTCTGACCTGCGTACTTGAAACTGATGTTGCTTACTTCAATCATAACTAACAGTGTCTTGGTATACTACTTTGCTATTACACTGCAAAGGTAGTACTTTCTGCCGTTCGCGCCAAACTTATCGGCAAAAAAATAAAGGTGGAAATGCATATTTAACATTTCCACCTTATTATATTAGGCTAAGACCGTGACTTACTGGGCCAGCTTACCGTCGGAGCCGAGCACGTCGACAATCTTGTGGATGTACATCTTCTTCATGTTCTCGCGGGCGGGCTTCAGATACTGACGGGGATCGAAGTGGTCGGGATGCTCAGCCAGGTACTTGCGCACGGCGGCGGTCATGGCCAGACGCGAGTCAGAGTCGATGTTGATCTTGCAGACGGCGCTCTTAGAAGCTTCGCGCAGCTGCTCCTCGGGAATACCGACGGCGTCGGGCAGGTTGCCACCGTACTTGTTGATGGTGTCCACCTCGTCCTGGGGCACCGAGCTCGAGCCGTGGAGCACGATGGGGAAGCCGGGCAGCTTCTGCTCAATCTCATGCAGCACGTCGAAAGCCAATGGGGGAGGCACGAGCTTGCCGGTCTTCGGGTCGCGGGTGCACTGCTCAGGCTTGAACTTGTAAGCGCCGTGGCTGGTACCGATAGAGATGGCCAGCGAGTCGCAGCCCGTGCGGGTAGCGAAGTCGATAACCTCCTCGGGCTTGGTGTAGTGGCTCACCTCAGAGGCTACCTCATCCTCAACACCGGCCAGCACGCCAAGCTCGCACTCTACGGTCACGTCGTACTTGTGGGCATACTCCACCACCTGGCGCGAAATCTTGATGTTCTCCTCGTAAGGCAGGGCGCTGCCGTCGTACATCACGCTGGAGAAACCCATGTCGATGCAGTCCTTGCACAGCTCGAAGCTGTCGCCGTGGTCGAGGTGGAGCACAATCTCAGGATGCTCGCAACCCAGTTCCTTGGCGTAAGCCACGGCGCCCTCGGCCATATAGCGCAGGATGGTAGCGTTGGCATAGTTGCGGGCACCCTTCGACACCTGCATGATAACGGGCGACTTGGTTTCAACGGCAGCCTGGACGATGGCCTGCATCTGTTCCATGGTGTTGAAATTGAAAGCGGGGATAGCGTAGCCGCCGGCTACGGCTTTCTTAAACATCTCGCGAGTGTTCACGAGACCTAAATCCTTGTAGTTTACCATTTTGATTTTAAAGTTTACAAATAAATATCGATTATTTACATTTATTCCTTTCCGACGGCAAAGGTAGCAAGAAAAACTGAGAAACGGAAGAAACTTTCTCCGTATTTATATTGATTTAACGCAATTTGTCTGTCAGAGGCCGTGTCTGCAGAGTGCATTGACAGAAAATGCCACATGCAGTTTGCAATGTCGCGTAGCGACGATGGTTGCAAAGATAGCCCCCATTTGTTTCATCAGCCCATATTTTGCTGTAATTTTGGTGCTTTGACGGTTTTTTCTTCGTACCTTTGCGGACGATACGCGCTACAAACCATTAAAACGAAATATGAGATACACAGAACTTGGAAAGACAGGCATGCAGGTGTCACACCTGTCCTTCGGTGCCTCGTCGCTGGGCAGCGTGTTCCACGCCACACAGCTCGACCAGAGCATCGCCGCCGTAGAGGCCGCCATCGACGGCGGCATCAACTTCATCGACGTCAGTCCTTACTATGGTTACTACAAGGCAGAGCAGGTGCTTGGCCAGGCGCTGCGCGGTATTCCTCGCGACCGCTACTACCTCAGCACGAAGGTGGGGCGCTACGGCGAGGACGGCCATAACACATGGGACTACTCCGCTACCCGCGTCACCCGCAGTGTCTATGAGAGCATGGAGCGCCTGGGGGTAGACTATATCGACCTGATCAATGTTCACGACATAGAATTCCAGGCCGCCCTGCCCGGAGGTCTGCAGAAAGTCTGCGACGAGACGCTGCCAGCCCTCACGGCTCTGAAGCGTGAAGGTGTGGTAGGCCATGTGGGCATTACCGACCTGCAGATAGACAACCTCAGGTGGGTGGTCGGCCATACGGAGGCAGGCACGGTAGAGAGTGTGCTGAACTTCTGCCACTACTGCCTCTGCGACGATGCGCTGGCCGATGCGCTCGACTTCTTCGAGCGCCGCGGCGTAGGCATCGTCAACGCCTCGCCGCTGTCGATGGGACTGCTCTCTGAGCGCGGCGTGCCCGACTGGCATCCCGCCCCGAAGACTCTGGTGGCGGCTTGTGCCAAGGCCGCACGCCACTGCCGCGAGCGGGGCTACGCCATTGAGCGGCTGGCCATACAGTATGCCGTCAGCAACAGCCGCATAGCCACGACACTGTTCTCGTCGGCTAATCCCGATAATGTAAAGCGCAACATCGCATGGGCCAATGAGGCACCCGACCAGACACTGGTCGACGAGGTCAAGGCCATCATTGGCGACCAGCAGCGCGTCACCTGGAAGAACACCTGAACCCCAGAATCATTCATCATGGCCATGTACGATATCATTGACGCTCATACACATCTGTGGCTCAGACAGGACACCACCGTGGACGGCAAGCGCATCCTGAGCCTCAAAAACGGCCGCAGCATCTTCATGGACGAGGAGGTGCAGATGCTGCCGCCATTCATGACCGACGGTGTCAACTCTGCCGAGGTGCTGCTGTCAAACATGGACTACGCCCAGGTGGGCGGTGCCGTCGTGGTGCAGGAAATCATCGACGGCTGTCAGAACAGCTACCTCAGCACTGTTCAGCAGCGCTATGCCGACCGCCTCTTCTGTATGGGCATGGCCTGGGACGTAGAGCAGGCCAAAGCCGCGGCCGCCGCCGGTCTGCGAGGCATCGCCCTTCCTGCCCACCGCTGGCACGGGGAGCTGGCACCGCTGCTGCCAATGCTGAAATGGATGGAACAGCAGGGACTGGTGCTCTCAATATGCCTGGCCGACGACGAGCGGCAGGTTGCCGAGATGCGGCAGCTCATCAGTGAATGTCAGCAACTGAAGGTGGCCATCGGCCATTTTGGCATGGTCACCACGCCGTCGTTCGAGCAGCAGGTCAAGCTGGCGCTCGCCGGCGACAACGTGCACATAGAGGCGGGCGGCATCACCTGGCTCTACCACAAGGAGTTCTACCCCTACCCGTCGGCCGTCCGCAGCATCCGTCAGGCCGCCGACTGGGTAGGATGGGACCGCCTGATGTGGGGGTCAGACTACCCGCGCACCATCACGGCCATCACCTACCGCATGTCTTACGACTTCATCAGCCGCAGCCCCGAACTTACCGAGCAGCAGAAACAACTCTTCTTAGGCGGCAACGCTAAGACCTTCTACGGCTTCGGCCAGCTGCCGGCGCTGCCTTATATCAAGAATATGTCAGAATAGGTTTTATACATCAACAACAAAAAAAAGAAAAGCAATGAAAGCCATACAAATTACCCACCAGCAGGAACTGAACATCATAGAACTGCCCGCCCCCGGCACTCCCCGCGAGGGCGAGGTACTGCTGCGCCTACGCTATGTAGGCTTCTGCGGCTCCGACCTCAACACCTTCATGGGTCGTAACGCCATGGCCCTCAACCCCGTCATTCCCGGCCATGAGGTGGGCGCCGTCATCGAGGCCGTAGGCCCCGGCGTGCCCGAAGGATTGAAGCCCGGCATGACCGTCACCTGCAACCCCTACACCAACTGCGGCAAGTGCGCCTCCTGCCGCAACCAGCGCGTCAACGCCTGCCAGCACAACGAGACGCTGGGCGTGCAGCGCAACGGCGCCATGCGCGAGTTTCTCATCATGCCTTGGGAGAAGGTGATACCCGCCGGTCTGCTCACGCCCGACATCTGCGCCCTGGTGGAGCCGATGTCGGTAGGGTTCCACGCCGTCAGCCGTGCTCAGGTCACCGACATCGACGTCGTGCTCGTCATCGGCTGTGGCATGGTGGGCATGGGGGCCATCGTGCGCTCGGCCATGAGAGGAGCCACCGTGATTGCCGCCGACATTGACGACCACAAGTTGGAGCTGGCCCGCAGGATGGGAGCGTCGTACACGGTGAACACCACCGGCGACGATGTCCACGCCCGTCTGCGGGAGATGACCGCCGGCTTCGGCCCCGACGTGGTCATCGAGGCCGTGGGCAGCACGCCCACCTACCAGATGGCCGTCGACGAGGTGGCCTTCACGGGCCGTGTGGTGTGCATAGGCTACGCCAAGGCCGAGGTGTCGTTCGAGACGAAGTTCTTTGTTCAGAAGGAGCTCGACATCCGCGGCTCGCGCAACGCCATGCCGCAGGATTTCCGCGCCGTCATCCACTACCTGGAGAAGCTGTATGCCGACCCCGCCAGACATGGCAGCAGTCTCACCGAAGCGCTCATCACGCGCATCATACGTCCCGAAGCAGCCCTCGACACCATGCGCTGGTGGAGCCAGAACCCCGGCAAGGTGTTCCGCATACTGGTAGAGTTCTGAGACTTACACGGGTTACTCGTGGCGGATGGCTTCGATGGGGTCCATGTTGGCGGCCTTCTGTGCGGGAATATAGCCGAAGAGGATGCCTATGAAGACGCAGACGAGGAACGACACATAGACCGACCAGGCGGGCACGCTCGACGGCATGCCCATCATCGGTATGAGGAACATGCCCACACTGCCGCCCAGGAGGATGCCTAACAGTCCGCCAGTGACGCTGATGAGCACCGACTCTATGAGGAACTGCAGCGAGATGACCGGCCCAGTGGCGCCCACGGCCATGCGCAGGCCTATCTCCTTGGTGCGCTCGGTGACGCTCACGAGCATGATGTTCATAATGCCGATGCCGGCCACCAGCAGCGAGAAGGCGGCGGCCACCACGAGGATAAGCGTCACGGTGTCCATCGTGCTCGACATGGTCTCCATCATCTCGGCCTGCGAACGGATGGTAAAGTCGTCGGCGGCCTCGTCCTTCAGCTTGTGGTTGTTGCGCAGTATCTGCGTCAGCTCCTCGATGGCAGCATCGGAGAGTTCCTCGGTGACGGCCGAACAGACGATACTTGAGAACCACGTCTGGGCGGCGATGCGCTTCATCACCGTGGTATAGGGGGCTATCATCACATTGTCCTGGTCCATGCCCCATGAGTTGTAGCCTTTCGACTTCAGCACGCCGATGATGCGCATGGGGATAGCCTTGAAGCGGATGGTCTTGCCGATGGGGTCGACGCCCTCGCCGAAGAGTTCCTTGACGATGGTGGCACCCACCACCACCACCTTGGCGGCCTTCTTCACGTCTTCCTCGGTGAAGCACTCGCCCTCCTCTATGTCCCACAGCTTGATGTCTAAGTATTCAGGCGACTCGCCGTAGAGCGATGTCGTGGTGTTGTTGTTGCCATAGATAGCCTGGCCGGAGGACGTCACCTCGGGCGATACCTTCGTCACGAATTTCTTCTCGCGCAAGATGCGCTCGTAGTCGGCCATCTTCAGTGTCTGCATGGCCGACGGGTCTTGGCGCACACCGCCGCGCATGTCGGCACCGGGCCGGATGGTGAGCAGGTTGGTACCCATGGTCGACAGCTCGGCACGGATGCTCTCTTTCGACCCCTGGCCGATGCTCATCATGATAATCACGGCGGCCACACCGATGATGATTCCCAGCATCGAAAGGAACGACCGCATCTTATTGTTGGCCACAGCCCGCAGGCTGACTTTAAAGAGGTTTAGTATGTTCATAAAAACCCACCCCCATCCCCTCCCAAAGGGAGGGGCGTCTGGTTACTTTGCTGGGGGTTATTCCACATCTGTTAATATTATACTTTTTTCTCGCCTATAAACTCATCTACCTTCCCTCCCTCTGGGAGGGGTCGGGGGTGAGTTAGTCGTCCACCGGCTTAGGCAGCGCGGCCAGTGCCTCGGCAGCCGACTTGATATTGGTGTTGACGGTGTCCTCGCGGATCTTGCCGTCGCGCAGGTTGATATTGCGGCTTGAATATTCGGCAATCTCGGGGTTGTGGGTCACGAAGATGATGGTGTGCCCCTGGCGGTGGAGCTCCTGGAAGAGCACAAGCATCTCGAACGACGTGCGGGTGTCGAGGTTACCGGTGGCCTCGTCGGCCAGCAGCACGGCAGGGTCGTTGACCAGGGCGCGGGCGATGGCTACGCGCTGCATCTGACCACCCGACATCTGGTTGGACTTATGCTCCAGGCGGTCGCCCAGTCCCACGGCCTGCAGGGCTTTGACGGCGGCCTCACGCCGCTGCTGGGCGTTATATTTCGTGTTGTACATCAACGGCAGCTCCACATTCTCCACGGCCGTGGTCTTGGCCAGCAGGTTATAGTTCTGAAACACGAAGCCTATCTTCTGGTTACGCAGATGGGCGCGCTGCGTCTTCGACATCGTGCGCACGGAGACACCGTCCAAGTAATACTCGCCGCTGGTGGGCGTGTCGAGACAGCCCAGCTGGTTCAGCAGCGTAGACTTGCCACTGCCCGACGTGCCCTGGATGGTGACGAACTCGCCCTCATAGATCTTGAACGACACACCACGCAGGGCCTTCACCGTCTCGGAGCCTACCTGGAAGTAGCGCTTCACGTTCTGCAACTCGATAACAACCTTCCTTTCTTTTGACATAACTACATATTTTTATTTTTAGACATAGGAACAGAAAGACAGATCTTTCAGACAAAGGGACATAAAAACATTTTTTTTTGACATAAGGACAAAAAGACATATTCTTTTGACATAAGGACAGAAAATCATATTCTTTTGACATAAGAACAGAAAAACATAATTTTAGACATGAGGACAGAAAGACAGATGCTTTTGACATAAGGGCAGAATAACATAAATTTTACGACTGAGGCATGAGGGCATAAATTAATATATAGCACGCAGAGAGGTTGTACCTTCAAACTCAAAGTTAAACATTCCGACAATAAAATATGTCCCTATGTTCTTATGTCTAAAACAATTTGTTCTTTTGCTCATTAGTCCAAACCTTATGTTCTTATGTCCTTTTGTCTAAAAAACATTTTGTTCCTATGTCCTTTTGTCTAAAACATTCTGACTCTTTGTTCTCACTTTGTCTTTTTGTCATTATTCCGTCGCGGTCGCGGCATGAAGGGGTTCTGGGCCTGCTGTTCCTGAGCAGCCTCGCCACCGCTGAGCTCGAAGTCTACGAGCACCTCGGTGCCCTCCCCTACCCCGCCTGTAATCTCTGTCAGCATGCCGTTGGTGGTGCCCGTCGTCACCTTGTGGGCCTTGAAGGTGCCCGCCTCGCGGGTCCAGAGTTTCTGGGGAGCCTCCACGTCGACTATGGTCTCGCCCTCGCCGAGGAGTGCCTCTGTGGGCATGAAGCGCAGCGCCTTGGCGGGCACCGTCAGCACGCCGTTTTTCTCTAAGGTGAAGATGGTGACGTTGGCCGTCAGGCCGGGTTTCAGCTTCAGGTCGTTGTTGCGGGCTGATATGACCACCTCGTAGGTCACGACATTGCTCTCGGTGGTAGCCTGCTGGCGCACCTGTGTCACACGCCCCTCAAACTGGTCGTCGGGGAAGGCGTCGACGGTGAACGTTACGCGCTGACCGTCCTTCACGCCGCCGATGTCGGCCTCGTCAATGTCGGCAATGACGCGCATGTCGGTCAGGTCCTGGGCGATGGTAAACAGTTCAGGGGTGTTAAACGAGGCGGCCACGGTCTGGCCCTCCTCTACGCTCTTGCTGAGCACCACGCCGCTGATGGGACTGGTGATGGTGGCATAGCCCAGGTTGGTCTGTGCCTTCTGCACGCTCTGCTGCGCCGTCACCACCTGCTCCTTGGCCTTGCGATACGACAGCAGGGCGCTCTCGTACTCGCTGGCCGATACGAGGCCCTTGTCGTAGAGCGTCTTATACCTATTATAATTAGCCTGCTCGTAGGTGGCCGAACTCTGAGCACTCGACAGGTTGGCGCGCGCCGTGTTCAGCTCGCTGATGAGGTTGGTCTTGTCGAGCTCGGCAATCACCTGGCCCTTCTTCACCACCGAGTTGTAGTCTACATAGAGCTTGGCCACGATGCCGCTCACCTGTGTACCCACGGTGACGCTGGTCACCGGCTCGATGGTGCCCGTGGCGGTGATGGTGGTCTGGATATTGCCTTTCTCCACCTTGGCAGTTTCAAACGTCACTTTCTCTTGCTTCTCGCCGCACGACACCATCAGCGACGTCAAACCGATGGCAGCCCAGAATAATGCTCTTCTCATATTGCGTATTGGTTGTAATTCGTAAAAATAGTTTTAATTCGTTGTCGTCAATGCGTTGCCGCCACTATAGAACCGCAGCATCTGCAGGTTCAGTATCGTGGTGTACTTCGCCTGCAGGCAGTTCTGCTCGGCCTGTAACAGCTTGTCGCGACCGGTCATCAGCTCCACGATGTTCGTCAGGCCCACGTTGAACTTCTCCTGCAGCAGTCCGTAGCTCTGCTGCTCGCTCTCCACGGTGGCCTTGGCGGCACGGAACTTCTGCTGGTTGGTGGTGGCGTCGAGCCAGAAGGTCTCTATCGTCTTGTAAAGTTGCTTCTGCTCGGCCTGCAGGGCCAGCATGTTGGTCTCACGCTGCAGGCGGGCTTTGTTCACGTTGGTGCGCGTCTGCCGCTGGTCGAAGATGGGCACGCTCACCGACACGCCGGCGCCGGAGTTGAAGTTAAACTTCATCTGGTTGCCCCATCCGTTGCCGGCCAGCGAGTTGGTGCTGGTGCCGGCACTGGCGGCGAGGTTCACCGTAGGCATGTGGCCGGCCTTGGCAATGTTGATGCTCACGTCGCTGCTCTTCACGGCCATCTCGGCACTCTGAATCTCGGGGCGCGAACCGAGGGCCCGCTCGTAGACGCCCGCCAGCGCCGGCACCTCGGCCAGCGCCATGTCGTCGGTCATAGGGGGTACGGCCACGTCGAAGGCCACATCGTCGGTAATCTCCAGCAGCTGCTTCAGCTGCAGCTTATAGTTGCTCACCTGCGACTGAGCCGCCACGATATTGTACTCATCCGTAGTACGCTGCGCCGACAACTGAGCCAGGTCGGCCTTCGACATCTTGCCCACCTCTACCATCTCGCGCCCGCGCTGCTCATTTTTCTGGCTGGTCTTCAGCGTCTCCTCGTTCACCTTCACGGCCTCCGTCAGGTAGAGTATCTGCACGTAGAGCTGGGCTATCTGCTCCTGTATGCTGTTGGCCGTTTGCTGCGTCTGCAGCTCGGCTTGCTCCTGCGCCAGCTTGTTGAGTTTCACCTGGTTGCGGTTACGGCCACCGTTCCACACCGTCCACTGGGCGTTGAGCCCGTAGGAGCCATTGTACGATGCCTTGTCAACCTTGGTGTTCACCGTACCGTTGGTGACGGTGGTGATGCCTGAGTCCTGCCACGGGCGGTAGGCCAGGTTATGGCTCGTAGAGGCGCTGAGCGAGGGCAGCAGCGCCGACTTCGACTGACTCACGTCCTCCTTGGCCGACTGCAGCTGCAAACGGGCGCGCTGCAGCGTGATGTTGTGCTGCAGGGCATAGTCCAGACAGTCCTGCAGTGTCCAGAGACGGCTGGAAGAACTAAGCCCGACATGCTGCGTGGACTGAGCCGCTGCCGACAAACCCCAAAGCAATACCGTCACTAAAAATATTCCTGTTTTCTTCATTCTTGTGTTATATAATTCAAGTTTCGCATTCGCTCAACTTAAGTAGTTAAAGGGAGTTAGGTGGAGTTCTTTTAACTCCTTTAACTCCCCAACTTGCGAAAGTTGAGTTATATATTTGCGGTGCAAAATTACAAAATAATGCTGAATTAGAAAAGCGATTTTAAAAATTTTTCGATCTGTGCGGTTGAAAAGATACTCACCTGCTTAGCTTTCAACACAGAGGACACGGAGTTATTTGTAAGGGTCTCCACGCCCTTGATGGTTCAGGACTACTATGGCAAAATCACTTATTTTGAACGAACCTACCGGGACGAGAAGGAGAAAGAGTTTCTGGATAATCTCAACGATGCCCATGCCACGTCAAAAGACTGCCACTGGCACTTCAACCATCTGTCGGGGTATACCGGCGTCGTCAACTACTCGCGCACGGCACTGGCCATGCAGGGAGCCTGCGAGAGAGCCCTCAAGGACGAAGCCCACAAGGGCAAGCCCTCAGGCGTCATCGTCATGGACTTCGCGGCCTATAAGGGAGTTTACGACATCGGCATTATCGACGGCACCAAGATTCCCGAGCTGGTCGTCAACCAGAACAAGCGGTAGTCTCACAATTAAACTTGCATCGCTGCACTCATAGGGAGCAGTCCCTCTATGAATGCAGCGATGCGCTCTAAGTGGTTTTGGCTCAAGTATAAGCCTTAATACTCATCCTCGTTGAAAACTTGGCTCGTAATTGATTATCAACAACTTACGCAATTCTTAACGATTTTTAGCCAAAGAAACCAGGCGGTCTGAGGCGGTCAAAGGCGATTCGTCAGCGGGATAGACAAACTTATTTCCATCATTGCGTGCTGGCGACAAAAACTCCAATAGTATATGCTACAACTAAAATTGGTAAATATATCATTTTTCTTCTATTACCTCCCAATGCCCACCTTTGTCCGGACCAATACGTTTAATGATTCCCTTTTCTCTAAGTTTTCTAATGTTGTACTTAATCCCATCACTAGAAAGTCCACATACCTCAGCAAGTTCCTCACGCGAAATATAAGGATTTACCTTCATCTGCTCCAAAATCTTCTGGGTAGTTTTCTGGGTAGTTTTCTGGGTAGTGTATGCATCACTACCCTGTAAAGTGGGAACATAAGGTATCTCGATACGGTACACATCCTGCTCTTCTATAATGGGTTCCTTACCATTAGCATAAAGCGGCGTATATTTGAACATCTTCCTCATGCCACTACCCAATTCCTCGACAATACCCATCTGAGAGAATACGTTGGCTATTTTTTAATTATTTCCGATAGAAACCTTTTGTTTTCGAAAATAATTCGTAATTTTGCAGCAGACTATTATAGCAGACATCATATAAATAGGATTTATGAGCAAGTACGAGATTCCATTTCTGACTGCATGCATACAAGCATTCGCCCACCGTTTTGCAATGACAAGGCAAGCGGCTTTCAGATATTTGCATGAGCACAAGGGGCTCGCCTTCTTAATAGAATTCTATGACGTAGAGCATCTTCAGTCAATAGATGAGACGATTGACGATGTGATTATTATCTGCCAAAAGAATGGAGGGAGTTTAGCATGATATTGTATCACGGCTCTAATGAAGATATTCTTTCCATTGACCTTCAGAAAGGACTAAGGTTTAAGGATTTCGGAAAGGGGTTCTATCTGACACCCGATAAGACTACTGCTATACGAATGGCACAAAAGAAAGCAAGGCTCTTCGGGGGTACGCCCACGCTCATCACTTACGACTTGTCCGAAGATGCTCTAAACTCGGGGCTGAAGGTGAAGATATTCCCTGAGAAAGCCAGCGTAGAGTGGTTCCTGTTCGTTGATGCCAATCGCGACAGAAACCGCCAACAGCCCGTTCATGATTATGACATCGTTATTGGGCCAATAGCCGATGATGGCGTGGTTCTGCAACTGACAAACTATAAAGAGGGTATCTATTCCCCTGAACAGGCAGCACAACTGCTTCAAGACAAATATCTTGACCAGCAATATTATTTTGGAACAGAGCGAGCATTAAGCTTTCTTCATAAGACAAACAGCGAGACCGTATGAATCAGCCTACTCACCACCAAATAGCAACCTATCTGACTAATTACGCATTAAGCGAATTGGTGAAATACGTCATGGAAGATACGGGATGCTCGATAGAGCAAGCAATGGAGCAAGTCTATAACTCATCGCTGATGCCTGCCCTGCAAGATGAAGAAGGCGAACTCTATGTACAAAGTCCCGCCTATCTCTATGAACTGATGAAGAAATCCTGAACTGTTCGGAAAACCCGAACCGTTCATAAGTCCATAAAAACACCAGCGGGGCAAGAAAATCATTTTCTCTTATCTCGCTGGTATTCAGTTATTTAAGCCTATGTGTAGGCTTTAATACTCATCCTCGTTGAAGTTTAAAGCACATACTGAGTACCAACGAGTTACAATGCTCTGTGCCATTATTGTGCCACGAATTCTAGACATAAGATCAAAGATTATGCCAGGAGCTTCTTTACAATCTCCTTAATTCCGCAACACTTTGATTTAACTTTATTTATAAGTTCCTGAGCAACA
>CAMHKU010000064.1 GCA_946185805.1 uncultured Prevotellaceae bacterium
ATCAACTTCCCCGCCGTCTATGATATGCTCTCGCGCATGAAGGCCAAGCTCGACGCTGGTCGTTCGCTGCTCTACGAGACAGCCGCCTACGTCGATATCTACAAGTGCTTAGAGGACATCGAGCGCGACCGCAAGCTCACCCCCGAGGAGAAGCAGGAGATGAAGAAGTATCAGCGCCTGGCCGATGCCTTCACCCCGCTGGCCAAGGGTATGAACTCAGAATATGCCAACCAGAACGCCTACGATGCCATCTCCATCCACGGCGGCTCAGGCTTCATCATGGAGTACAAGAGCCAGCGCCTCTACCGCGACGCCCGCATCTTCTCCATCTACGAGGGTACCACGCAGCTGCAGGTGGTCGCTGCCATCCGTTATATCTCCAACGGCACTATGCTGAACAATATCAAGGAGATGTTGGAAAGTGAAGAGTTAAAAGTGAAGAGTGAAGAATTTGCTGCCGCCCTTCTGGAGCGTGTCAAGAAGCTGATTACTGTCTACGAAGAGGCACTTGCTACTGTGAAGGCCCTCGACTCGCAGGATGCCCACGACTTCCTGGCCCGCCGCCTCTATGATATGACCGCCGAGCTCGTCATGAGCCTGCTCATTATCCGCGATGCCGCCAAGTGTCCCGAGCTCTTTGCCAAGAGTGCCAACGTCTATGTGCGCATGACCGAGGAGGACGTCATCGGCAAGGCTGCTTACATCAAGGCTTTCCGCGTTGAAGACCTCGACAGCTTCCGCGCCACCGACGCCCCCGCCGAGGCATAACAGCCGCTGCAGATAACAATAAGTGAGTAAAAAGTCAAAATTATATGGCTTTTTGCTCACTTTTACGTTACCACTCCTGTCAGGAAAACTGTCAAAAAAGCCGGTTTTCTCTTCAAAAAGCAGAAATAAATTCTTATTTAATAATGTATTAAGAGAATTCTTTGTATCTTTGCAAGCGCTTATTGTGCGAAAGTCATTGTGCGGGAGCGTCTGCCTGCTGATGATAAATTAAAATCATGTTATTTATGGAATACCAGTACCATATATTTTCACCATACCGTGTGTGTCCGTTGGGCGCACACGTGGATCATCAGCATGGACTGGTGACGGGATTTGCTATCGACAAGGGCGTGGACCTGTGGTTCAATGTCTGCGACGGTCAAAAGTCAAAGGTCGAGGGTCAAAGGTCATGGGCTGAGAATCATGTGCATTTGGAATCGAGAACGTTTGAAGGAACGGTAGATTTCGACATTGATGCACCGAGTCAAGTGAAGGAACATCATTGGGGCGACTACGCCCGTGGTGCCAAGTTCGCTCTTCGCAAAAGGTTTGAACTGAAGCGGGGCATCGAGGGTGTCATTCAGGGCTCACTGCCTGTGGGGGGACTGTCATCTTCTGCGGCTGTGCTGATAGCTTATGTGATGGCATTCGCCAAGGCCAACGATGTGACGCTGCAGCCGTTTGAGGTAGTGAAAATTGCATCGGAGGCAGAGCGTGAGTATATCGGGCTGAACAACGGCCTGCTCGACCAGGCGTGTATAGCCTTAGGTAAGAAGGACGAACTACTGTTCCTGGATTGTGATACTAACGAATATCGTCATATCCAGTTTGGCGGTGGCAATAGCCTCCCTAAACAGAAAGAAGGCTTGGAGGGACTCTTTGAGATTGGTATATTCTTCTCCGGACTGACGCGCTCGCTGGTGAATTCGGACTATAACCTCCGTGTCTATGAGTGCAAGACGGCGGCATGGAATATGCTGGCCTATACCGACCAACCGCTGAAGACGTTCGACAAGACGTTCCTGCGTGACATCCCCAAGGCGACGTTCGAGAAAACGCGCATCGCCATGCCACAGCGCTTTGCCCGTCGGGCGGAGCACTTCTACTCGGAGTACCGACGTGTACGCCAGGGCGTGACGGCTTGGGAAACGGGAAATCTGAAACTCTTCGGAAAGCTGAGCTTCGACTCCTGTGAGAGCAGCATCCACAACTATGAGTGTGGTTCGCCGGAACTGATAGCCATCTATGAGATTATGCGTCAGTTGCCGGGTGTCTATGGCGGACGCTTCTCAGGTGCCGGTTTCAAGGGGGCTTGCATTGCCCTTGTGGACCCTGCATATAAAGAAGAAATACAGCAGGTGCTCACAGTACGCTATTTGGAGCAATTCCCCGAGTATGAAAAGACATTTCAGGTATTCTGGGTAAAGTCCGGCGATGGCGCAAGATTCTTATAAAGTGAAGAGTGAAGAATGAAGATTGAAGAATTTTCTACCGCATTATGAAGAATATTGTTATAGCAGCAGGATATGCAACCCGTTTGGGAGAGTTGACAAAGAACTTTCCCAAGCCGTTGCTGAAGATAGGAGAGAATACCATCTTGGGACGCATGCTGGATGATATTGACAGGATTCCAGAGATAGACGAGCATATCATCATTACCAACCATAAGTTTGCTGGTATCTTCGAGGATTGGAAGAAGGATTTGCACTATAGCAAACCTATAACCATTGTGGATGACGGGACAGAGACTAACGAGACTCGTCTGGGTGCTGTGTGCGATTTGTTGTTGGCAATCGATCAATTGTCAAATAGTAAATCGTCCAATAGTAAATGGCCCGATGACCTGTTGGTGGTGGCAGCGGATAACCTGCTGTTCTTCTCATTCCATGAGTTTGTGGACTTTGCTCGTGCCAAAGGTACATCGTGTATCATGTGCCATGAGCAGCCTTCAATAGAGAAATTGCAAAGGACTGGTGTGGTGGAACTGGATAACGACAATAAAGTACTTGGGATGGAAGAGAAACCGCAGGTGCCAAAGAGCCACTGGGCTGTGCCCCCGTTCTATATTTATCTAAAGAAAGACCTCGACTTGGTACGTCACTCCGTAGAGAATGGTTGTGGCAAAGATGCACCGGGTAATCTTGCGCATTATATGGTAGAGCATACCACTATGCATGCCTGGCCCATGAGTGCCGGACGATTTGATATAGGAAGCCTCGATACATATTACGAGGCAATTGAGAAATATGGAAAATAAGAAGACTATGGAAAAGATTGCATTAGATAATAAGACGATATTTGTTACTGGAGCCGCAGGTTTCATAGGATCAAACTTGGTGAAGCGTCTGTTCATGGACGTGAAAGGCGCTATCATCATCGGTATCGACAATATGAACGACTACTATGATGTGACACTGAAGGAGTATCGCCTGAACGAGCTGAACACAACAGTTTCTGAAGGTGTTACATGGAAGTTTGTCAAAGGCGATATTGCCGACAAGCAGACCATTGACAGTATCTTTGAGGAGTATAAGCCGCAGGTGGTAGTAAACCTCGCTGCGCAGGCTGGGGTACGTTATAGCATCACCAATCCTGATGCCTATATCATGAGCAATATGATAGGCTTCTACAACATCTTGGAGGCATGCCGACATCATCCGGTGGAGCACTTGGTGTATGCTTCGTCCAGTTCTGTCTATGGTGGCAATAAGAAAGTGCCGTTCAGCACAGATGACCGTGTGGATAATCCGGTGTCCCTGTATGCAGCCACCAAGAAGAGCAATGAATTGTTTGCCCACTGTTATTCAAAGTTGTATGATATTCCCACAACGGGCTTGCGCTTCTTTACGGTATATGGTCCTGCTGGTCGTCCTGATATGGCTTACTTCGGTTTCACCAACAAACTGCTGAAGGGTGAGACTATCCAGATATTCAACTACGGCAACTGCCGTCGTGATTTTACCTATGTTGATGACATCGTAGAAGGTGTGGTTCGTGTGATGCAGGGTGCGCCAGAGCGTAAGAAGGGTGAGGACGGGCTACCCATCCCTCCATACGCCGTATATAATATCGGTGGCGGCCAGCCAGAGAGTCTGTTGGATTTCGTGCAAATTCTGCAAGAAGAACTGGTTCGTGCCGGTGTTCTTCCCGCAGACTTCGACTTCGAAGCTCACAAGCAGCTCGTCCCCATGCAGCCCGGTGATGTGCCCACTACTTACGCAGACGCCACAGCCCTTGAACGCGACTTTGGGTTTACACCAAAGATTCCGTTACGAGAAGGTCTAAGGCATTTCGCTGAATGGTATGCTCAGTTTTACGAACACGAATGATACGAATACAGTCTAACAACTAAATTGTCCGTACCGCTCCGCACATGGACGTGCGGCGGATTCTTGCGTCCCTACGGTGGCAAGCGACCAAGGTCTTTTATAGGCTCATATCAGCAGAATTAGGTTCGCATTTTTGTTTTGTTCGCATAATTTTCGTAACTTTGCGCCTTCAGCGCGAAGTTACTCTGTCTCGGCAATAAAAATAAAACGAATTTTATTTTGTATTGCACTCGGCTTTTCGTAACTTTGCAACGCGTTATTAGACTTCAGACAATGAAACGTGTAATCTTACTCTTTGCCGCCGGCCTGCTGATGGCAGGGGCGGCGCTGGCACAGGGCACCGACGGCGATTTTGTGAAAGGTGCCGACGTGGGTTTCCTTACCGGTCAGGAGCGGCACGGACAGAAATTCTACGACCGCCAGGGGCGCGAGCGCGACTGTCTGGAGCTGCTGAAGACCGACTATCAGCTGTCGGCTATCCGCATGCGTGTGTGGGTCAATCCGCGGGGCGGGTCGTGCGACAAGCACGAACTGCTGGCCATGGCCAAGCGCGTCAAGGCTCTGGGCATGGACCTGATGGTAGATTTCCACTACAGCGACTCGTGGGCCGACCCCGGCAAGCAGCCCATACCCAAGGCGTGGCTCGGCCACTCGTTTGAAGAGATGAAACTCGACGTGCGCAACCATACCATCGACGTGCTCTCGCTGCTCAAGGACAACGACATCAAGCCGCGCTGGGTGCAGGTGGGCAACGAGACTACTAACGGCATGCTCTGGAGCGTGAAGACCGACGAGCGCGGCTGGGAGGTGAAAGATTCGCTTGGGCACACCATCATCACCCACTCGATGGGCCACATCAAGACCGAGCCGCAGCAGTATGCCGGATTCATACGTGCGGGCTACGATGCCGTGAAGGAGGTGTTCCCGGAGGCTATCGTCATCGTACACCTTGACCGCGGTCACCGCCAGAGCATCTACGACTGGAACCTCGACACCTTATTAAAATATGGCGGCAAGTTCGACATGGTAGGCATGTCGCTCTATCCCTACTGGGCCATGGAGGGGCACCCGGATCTGAAGGCCGACGACATCATCACCGACTGCATCAAAAACATCCACCACATCAGCCAGAAGTATGGCTGCGACGTGATGATTGTAGAGACGGGCTACGAGGTGAACGAGCAGCACCCCGAAATTATGGACGAGGGTCGCCGGCAGCTGGCGCGCGTCATCCGTGAGGCCCGCCGCGATACCGGTGGCCGTTGCCGAGGCGTGTTCTACTGGGAGCCGCAATGCAAGCCCGGCGGCTACAAACTGGGCGCTTTCGACAGCCACGGTGCGCCGACAGCTATCATGGAGGGGTTTGTGGAAGATTGAAGATTGAACATTGAAGATTGAAGATTGAAGATTGAACATTGAAGATTGAAGATTGAACATTGAACATTGGAGATTGAAGGGCGGAATTAACATCTTGTAACCTTGACAGAAAAATAATCGGCAAATTCCTTGGAAGTTGCCGATATTTTTCTTATTTTTGCGGCACCTAAAACAACAAAGTGTCATTCGATGACCAATAAAACAACCTTTTAATTGTCTACACTATGGAAGTAAGTAAGCTAATGTCAGCCCTGGAGAAGAAGCATCCGGGTGAGTTGGAGTATCTGCAGGCCGTTCGCGAGGTGCTGGAAAGCGTCAAAGACGTTTACAATCAGCATCCGGAGTTTGAGCGTGCCAAGATTATAGAGCGTCTCGTAGAGCCCGAGCGGATTATCACTTTCCGCGTGCCGTGGGTCGACGACAAGGGCGAGGTGCAGGTGAACCTGGGCTACCGCGTGCAGTTCAACAGCGCTATCGGCCCCTACAAGGGCGGTCTGCGCTTCCATGCCTCGGTGAACCTCTCAATACTGAAGTTCCTGGGCTTTGAGCAGACATTTAAGAACGCTCTGACGACGCTGCCCATGGGTGGCGGCAAGGGCGGCAGCGACTTCTCTATCCGCGGCAAGAGCGACGCCGAGGTGATGCGCTTCTGCCAGGCCTTCATGACCGAGCTCTACCGCCATATCGGCCCTGACGAGGACGTGCCCGCCGGCGACATCGGCGTGGGTGCCCGCGAGATAGGCTATCTCTACGGCCAGTACAAGAAACTTACCCACCAGTTCCAGGGCGTGCTTACGGGCAAGGGCCGCGAGTGGGGCGGCAGCATCCTGCGCCCCGAGGCTACAGGCTACGGAGCCCTCTATTTCGTACACCAGATGCTCACCGAGCACGGCCTCGACATCAAGGGCAAGACGGTGGCCCTCTCCGGCTTCGGCAACGTGGCCTGGGGTGCGGCTAAGAAAGCTACTGAGCTGGGCGCCAAGGTCATCACCATCAGCGGTCCCGACGGCTATATCTACGACCCCGCCGGCTTGGATGCCGAGAAGATAGACTACCTGCTGGAGCTGCGCGCCTCGGGCAACGACATCTGCCAGCCCTATGCTGACGAGTTCGACGGCGCTGAGTTCTATGAAGGTCGCAAGCCTTGGGAGCGCCAGGCCGACATCTACCTGCCCTGCGCCACACAGAACGAGCTCAACGGCGCCGACGCCGACCAGATACTGGCCCACAAGCCGCTCTGCGTAGCCGAGGTGAGCAACATGGGCTGCACGGCCGAGGCTGCCGAGAAGTTTGTGGCCGCCCATCAGCTGTTTGCCCCCGGCAAGGCTGTGAATGCCGGCGGCGTGGCCACCAGCGGCCTGGAGATGAGCCAGAACTCCATGCGCCTCTCATGGACGGCTGCCGAGGTAGACCAGCGCCTGCACCAGATCATGGCGGGCATCCACGAGCAGTGCGTGAAATATGGCAAGCAGCCCGACGGCTATGTCAACTATGTCAAGGGTGCCAACGTGGCGGGCTTCATGAAGGTGGCCAAGGCCATGATGGCGCAAGGCATTGTGTAAGTGATGAGTGATGAGTGAGAAGTGATAAGTGATGAGTGATAAGTGATAAGTGATAAATGATGAGAGAGAAAGTTGAAATATTTGCCTTGAAGCTCGGCCTGTACTGGCTCGTAAGTTTTTCATTTGTCATTTATCATTTGTCATTTAGCGTAAGCGCCCGTGCGCAGCAGTCTGGCAAGGCGTCGTTCTATGCCAAGCGGGCCACGGGCAGCCGCACGGCCAACGGCGAGCGGCTGCACCACGACTCCATGACCTGCGCCCACCGCAGCTATCCCTTCGGCACGATGCTCAAAGTGACCAACGTGCTGAACGGCCGCCAGGTGGTGGTGCGTGTCAACGACCGCGGCCCTTTCCGCCACGGCCGTATCATCGACCTGTCGTGGGGCGCCGCCAAGGCTATCGGCATGATTTCACATGGCGTGGTGCCAGTAACCGTAGAGCTGCTCCGGCGAGCAACCATCCCCTTCAAGCCAGAAGAGGATGATTTGGATTTGCCACAGCTTGATTTCGAGGTAGCCGACATTGAGGCTACCGACGATCTTATTCCCATCTGGCAGCAGGACGCTCAGATTGACCATCATAAGGTGCGGCAGTCTATGCAGCGCACGGCCACACAGTCGGCCCGCAAGAGTAAAGAGCAGCCGTAGGAGGTCATGACGCCTTGGCGGCTGGTAGCACTTATATACAACAAACATAGGTGACACCTCTTACACCTGGCACTTAACTCGCTGATAGTCAGTGCCTAACTTTGGGCGGTAGGTAGCACCTGAGGTGACACCTGAGGTAGCACCTAAGGTGACACCTGAAGTGACACCTTCAAAGACAACATGGACAACGATTGACAACCAAGACCGCATGACGGTCTACAGAGTGATTGTGTATAAATATACATGATGCCGTATGTTTATGCAAAAAGTAGGTCCTTTTGTTAGATAATCGGAGTTTTTGGCAAAACAGCGCGCGTTTTTTCAAAAACAGCGCACGTTTCTGAAAAAACGGCGGCCGTTTTTTCAGAAACGCGCGCCATTTTGAATGTATAATTATGCATTTTGGGGAATGGTGGTTCTTTTTACTAACTATTCATTATGAATATTGAAGTGTAAAAAGGACAAACCACCAAAATCTAACGGAAATTTCTCAGGTGCTACCTCAGGTGTGGCTTCAGGTGCTACCTACTTCAGTAAAAATCGTGCTGACTATCAGTGAGTTAAGTGTCAGGTGCAAGAGGTGTCACACTAGTTTGCCAAGTTGCCGGGGAGCGCAATAGTAGCCTCCGTAGCACTTAGGATTCCGCCCGGTGGTGGCCGATGCTTGCAGGAATGGGAAAATGGTTGTAATTTTGCAGCCGTCAACATCGGAGTGGTGACGCGAACGCTGCCCGGAGAGGGTCAGGATGAATTTGTGCGCACTCCAATAGGTCGCGAGCATGCTCCCACCGCCCCCACGCGTTGTCTGTTGATACTGTCGCTCGACTGCCTCGTACCTTACTCTTGGCGCAGGACAGAACGCAACGCGCCCCGGACTCTCCGCCAAGGAGAGGCCAAGGCGCTCTTTGACAATTTGACAAGAGGCATCCCGCTTTCATCGCTTGAAGGTGCGGATGGGGTAGTCACGGGTCTGCGACGTGATTTCCCGGCCAGCCTGGAACACCCCCACGCGGATGACAGCCTCGCCGTTGCGCAGCCTGTTGTCGGCCTTGATCTGTGCCGTATAGCGGATGGTCTCGCCGGGGCGCATGCCCTCCACGAGGATATTCTCCGAGATATGCACATGTTTGTTGCCGCTAACCTCTTGCACTGAGGGCTGCACGCTGTAAACCGTCTCCTTCGACTTATTGGTAATCTCAAACACCATGCGTGCCGCCTCTCCGCGGGTGAGCTGTCCGTCGTTTGTGGCATCCACCAGTCGCACGTTGCTGATTTCAAGCCTCACCGGCCCTGTGGGCTGCAGGCTGCTTCTGATGCTGCTGCCGTTGCCGCCGTCGAAGGTGATGCGGTCGTCGCCGCTCATCGAGGGGTCGAAACCGCTGTCGTCAGCCGAGCGTTGGCGGGCGTTTGCACTGCGGTTGGCCTCGTAGCGCTGCATTCGCCGCTCGGTAGCAGCATTGTCTGCTGCCGCCCCTATGGCCGCTCCCACGGCTGCGCCGCTGGCCAGTCCTATGAGTGTGCCTACATGATGACCGCGCCACCCGCCAGAGATGCCGCCGATGGCCGAGCCTACCACCGACCCGAAATGTGCGCCGGTAATGGTTCCGGCTCCCATGTATGTGCCACAGCTACTCATCGTCAGGAGTGCGCTGAGCGTGAATATCAACACTTTCTTCATAGTCGTTCTGTTTTAGCCGTTCTAATGTTCACGTTGCAAAAGTAGCAATTAATCCTGAGACAACAAAATGGGAATCCCCTAAACTGCAGTAGGAGATTCCCTAAAAGCGTGGAGTGTGATTGGTCCTGGCTTATTTCAGCACCTTGTGCCCGCCGATGATGTAGATAGCCTTGCCCTGCCCTGCCTTGCGGCTGTCGGCCTTGCGGCCCAGGAGGTCGTAGGCGGCGGGGACGGCGCTGGTAGCGCCGTTTACGGAACCGGCGGGGCTGAGGGAGCCGGCGGGGCTGAGGGCCTTGACGGCTTTGACGGCCGTTGTGGCGTCGCTGCTGATTTCCAGGTCGTCAATCTGCCACCAGTATTGCAGGCCGGTGCCGTTGGTGTCGTAGCAGTTGAAGCGTATCTTCATCTGGTCCGACGTGTAGGGGCTCAGGTCGAGCGTGATTTTCGTGTAGGTCAGCGCTTTCACGGTGTTGCCGTCGGCATCGCGCGGATAGTCCTTGAGCACGTCGAAAATCTGCGTCCACGTGCTGCCGCCGTCGCTGCTCACCTCGATAACGTACACCGGCGGATTCTTCGGTGTGGCGTTGCCGCCATTGCAGTGGCTGTAGAATGTCAGCGTTTTGCCGCCGCTGAAGAGCGGCGACGTCAGCTTGGCGTCCATGTGCACATCTTCCCAGTAGACGTCCTTCATCGTCATGGCGTGGGTGCCGCTGTTGGTCATGCTCGTGGTCTTGCCCGTGGTGGAGCCCTCGGTGTACTGCCATCCGCGGCCCGTCTCGCCCTCGTAGTCGATGACCCATCCGTTGGGGTTGCTTATGTTCTCGAAGTCGTCGAAGAGAATGATACCCGTAGAGAGCGCTTCCTGCCTGACGGTGAGCGTCTTCGTCAGCGTGGCGTCGGCTTGGCTGGTGAAGGTCAGCACGGCCTCGCGGTCGGCGCCCGTGGTGTTGTCGCTGTTGGCAAAGATGCCCACCTGCATGGTGCCGGCACTGCCTTTGCCGGGCGATACCGTCAGCCACTGCGGCTCGCCGCTCACCTGCCACGCCTCGTCGCTGGCCACGGTGACGAAGGCGGCGCTGTTCTCCTGGCCCTTCAGCGTCAGCGTCTCGTCCGAGAGGATGAGCTGCTTCTTCATCTCCAGCAGTTCGAAGCTGATGGTCTCGCCGCAGGCCGACACGCCGGCAATGGCGAAGTTGGCCGGTGTGCCGTCGCTATAGAAAGGTTTTTCCGTGGCCAGTCCGCCGAAGGCCGTGCGGCCGCTCTCCTGGCTGAAGGCAGCCTTCGTGATGTCGCCATCGGCCGTCGTCGTGCCGCCGGGGCGGAAGACGTACTGCTCGTCCAGGCGCGTGGTGCCGTTATAGTTGACGTTGCCACCCGAGAGCTTGGGGTTTACGCGGTAGACAATCAGTCCCGACTCGGGAATGGTGGCGTCGTAGCCCTCCTTCTTGCGGTATTCCACGACAAAGTACTCGTCGCTGCCCACGGGCGCAATCTTATAGGCAATGTTCTCTTTCTTCTGGCCGCCCACTGGGTTGAGCGTGTAGGTGCCGGGGGCCGTGATTTCAGGAATCTCGTCTACCCACTTGCAGTATCGCTGCTTAGTGTAGACGGTCATCTGCTGCGCCTGCTGCTGGTTGTCGCTCATGAGGTCCCACACGCCCACGGGGTTCAGCTTGTCGCTGACATGGTAGAGGTCGTAGGTGCCCAAGGAGTGCGACATCTCGTGGCACAGCACGCCGGTGTTGAGCCTGAGGCCGTTGAAATTGGAGTCGTAGCCGTTGGCATAGTCAAACACCATGAGGTAGCTCGTCATGCGCTTGCCCTTGATGCGCGGCGACTTGTCGGCGGGCAGCATCAGGTCTGAGCGGTGGGGCCACAGCAGGTGGCGGTTGCTCAGCTCCGAGCCGTTGCTGAGGACGATGGTCAGGTTGTCAACGATGCCGTCGCCGTTCTGGTCAATCACCAGGTTGTCGTCCATCTGGCTGTCCAGCAGGTTGCAGATTTCCGTCACCAGCGCCAGCTCGCGGTTGGCCTTCTCTGTGGCGTCGTCCTTGTCGTAGCCGTCAGGAGCCGTCGACGTGTTCTTCTCCTGGTAGTACGTGCGGTTATGGCTCACCCTGAGCGATGTCACCTGGTCGCCGCTGAGGGCTGGCCAGAAAACGCTACGCCACACCAGCTGCCCGTAGCTGGAGCGGCGGAAATAGTTGACCACGGAGTTCTCGCCCTCGGCCTCGCCGTTGAACAGCGTCGCGTAGTACTCCGGTGCATACTCAAAGGCCTTCACCGTGCGGTCGCCGTCGACGGCCGTCTCTGCCTCGTCGGCAAAGCGCACGAAGCACACGAGGTTCTGCAGCTCGCCGGTGTTCACCTCAAAAGCCCGCAGCGTGGCAGGCATCGCCGCAGCCAGCACGGCCGCGGCCAAAAGTAAAAAGTAGTGTTTCATCATGTTGTGTGTTACAAAAACAGTTACTCCTCCCTATAGTCGAAGTAGTCAAAGTCGGCATAGGTGTCGCCGTACCCCCCGTAGCTACGGTTCATGGCGGCATACATGCCGATGACGACGCCAGTGAAGCCCCCGACGACCTCGGTGCTCATGAGTGCGCAGTCCACCTCGCTGAGGGTTTTGAACGACTTGCCGTCGACGGCGTAGTCGAAGTAATATTTGCTGGCGTCGCTGCGCACGCGCAGTGTGCAGCGGGTGTCGTTGAGGTGTACCTCATCAAGCGTTGCTTTGACGTTTTTCATCGTCAGCACCACCCTCAGGGTCATGCTGTTGCGCGTCGGTTGCAAGCAGAAATCGATATGGCCGTCGTTGATCTGGTAGACGGTGAGTCCAGCATTGTCGCCCGGCATCGACTGTGTGAAGTCCACCGTCGTCTCAGCGGTGAAGGTGGGGCTCTCCTGCCGGCGGCCTACAAACGTTGGCCGCAGGTTCTCGGTGAGGCTGCTGAGTCTGGGGAAGAGTCTCAGGCGGCCGTACTTCATCTGGTAGGCCGTGGAGTCGGGGTTCTGTATGTATACCCACTCCGGGCCCAAGGGGCGGTCGAAGGTGGTGTGGATGTGCCGGTGCTCGCTTTGGGGGGTGGCTGCCGCCACCTTGACGTTCATCAGCGTGTCAACAGGCTTGCCGCCGTTGACTATCGGCCACTGGCCCTGGGGCCACTCTACCGGCGCCATAAAGGTTTCGCGCCCCAGGTGATGGTAGCTGCCGCCGTAGTTGCGATAGGCCAGAAACACTATCCACCAGGAGCTGTCCTTAGCCTGCACCAGGTCGCCGTGGCCGGTGCCCTGAATCTGGCTGGCCTGTCCGGCCAGCGAGCAGTGCGTCAGCAGCGGGTTCTGGGGGTTGGCTTCATAGGGACCTTCGATATGCTTGGAGCGCGCGATGGTCAGACGGTGGGCCAGTTCGGTGCCGCCCTCAGAGATGAGCAGGTAGTACCAGCCATCCTTCTTATAGATATGCGGGCCTTCGGGATAGCGGCCGCCGGTGCCCTGCCACAGGGGGCGGCTCTTCGTCAGCCGGCGTCCCGTGAGGGGGTCAATCTGGCATAGGGTGATGGTGTTGTCGGGATTGCTCACCATGTAGCACTTGCCGTTTTCGAAGTACAGCGATGGGTCGATGCCTCCCTGCTCCAGCCATATCGGTTCGCTCCACGGCCCGCGGGGGTCGGTGGCAGTGACCATGAAGTTGTCGCTGCCGCTGCTGCCGTCGCCGGTAGGTCCGCCGCCGCCAACATTGGTAACGATGAGGTAAAAGATGCCGTTGTCGTAGCGCAGGGTGGGGGCGTAGACGCCCTGCCACGAGGTAGCCCTCTTCAGCGGCAGCTGCGACTGGCGGTCGAGGACGTTGCCGATGAGTTGCCAGTTGACCAGGTCTGTGGAGTGATAGATGGGTACGCCGGGGAAATACTGGAACGAGGAGTTGACGATGTAATAGTCATCGCCCACGCGGCAGATGCTGGGGTCGGGGTGGAAACCTGGGATGATAGGGTTCCTATACTGCGCCATGGTGCTCTGGCACAGGCTTATAGCTATAAAGACGGATAAAAGAATTCTTTTCATGCGAATGGTAGAAGTTTCTTTTCGGGTGCAAATATAATCAAAAAACCTTGACGATGCAAACTTTCGGGCATTAAAAAGGGGCTTCGCTAAGCCCCAACCTTTGTTAACCTTAAATCTAATACTATGAAAAACACGGTGCAAAGGTAGTGATTTTCAGGCGTTTTTGCAAGTTTTGAGGCTGCTATTTTCCGTTGTGGCAGTATTTTTTGACTTAAATCAAACCTTCTGTCGTCAATTCTTATTCTTTATGATTGTTAACGGCTGCAAAAGTTATCAAATTCTGAGGTGGCGGCAGTGGCAAGTATGAAGTTTTATGCGTATCTTTGCCATCAGTATGGAACAAGTGAATCAGTATGTCAAGCAGTTTCCCCAGTTGATGAAGGGGAAGAAGGTGCTCTATGTCCACGGCTTCGGCTCCAGCGGACAGTCGGGCACGGTGGCCCGTCTGCGGCAGGTGCTGCCCGGGGCCGAGGTGATAGCCCCCGACCTGCCTGTCCACCCGCAGGAGGCTATGGACTTATTAAATAATGTATGCCGGGAGGCGCATCCCGACCTGATCATCGGCACGTCGATGGGCGGCATGTATGCTGAGATGTTGCGAGGCTACGACCGCATCCTGGTAAACCCCGCCCTGGAGATGGGTGAGACGATGAAAGCCCACGGCATGACGGGCACGCAGCACTTCCAGAACCCGCGGCAGGACGGCGTGCAGGAGTTTATTGTGACCAAAGCCCTGGTGAAGGAGTATAAGGAGATGACCGAGCACTGCTTCGAGGGCGCCGACACGGCCGAAGAGCAGCAGCACGTCGTCGGGCTCTTCGGCGACGAGGATACGACGGTGAATACCTACGACCTCTTCCGCACGCACTATAGGACGGCCATCCGCTTCCACGGTGAGCACCGCATGAACGACCGCTCGTTTATGCACGCCGTGGTGCCCGTCATCCGATGGATTGCCGACCGCCAGGAACAGCGCCAGCGGCCGATTATCTATATCGACGTCAACGCCCTCATCGACCAGCGGCAGCTGCAGATAGCCGCTGAAGGAGCGCAGGCGACCGCGCCCGTCACTACGGCACAGCCGCTCGGCAGCCTGAGTACGAAGGTGCCGCCGGCCAGCTCGGCGCAGAAGACGCTGCGCACGCTGCTTGAAAGCTATCAGCTCTATTTCGTGGCACCGGCAACGGACGACCCGTCGGCCTATGCGGCAATGCTGTCGTGGCTGTATGAGTATGTCAACGTGCCGGCCTACGGCCACACCGTGTTTACCAACCAGAAGGAGCTACTCTACGGCGACTATCTCATCGACCCTGAGAAGACTGAAGGTATGGCCACACTTATTCAGTTTGGCACCGATACCTTCAAGACCTGGGACGACGTTGCCCAGTACTTCGAGCGGTTAGGCGGGCAGTGACTACATGTATGCACTAATTTTGCCCAAGAAAAAAAAGTCAGGTAATATGATAGAACTTTCAAAACTTAGTGAATACCGACCGAGGTGCTCACAGAACTAAAGTTCTCAAACGTTAAGAGGACAACTTTTAAAAAAACACATCCAGCAACCATTTCTATTGCTGGATGTGTTTGTTTTGTGTCTATTCAGCGGTTACCCTAGCAGCACGAGGCCGAGCTGCTTCTTGCCGTCCATCATGACTTTCAGAGGTTTCTCAAAGCGCACGTGGCGCACGTACTCCGTCTCCTCGACGGCGGGCATCCGGTCGAGCACGTCCTGGCGGAAGATGGGCGTGACGGTGCCTTCGCCTGCTGCTGATACTGCAGACGGGTCGATGGCGCTCTTCTGCGCACTGTTGGTGTCGATGGTGAAATAGCCCACGCCGAACGACGTGAGGTTTTGGAAGAAGTGTGTGCCCTGCGAGGGGTCTACGCGGTAGTTCTTCAAGGCTGTTTCTACAATGACGCGCGCCGCCGAGATGTGGGGCCACTTCACGGGGATGCCCAGCCAGGGGTCGCTGCTGCCCCAGCGGCCGGGGCCTATGAGGATGTAGTTTTTGCCTTCGTCCAGGAATCGCTGGTTGATTTTCTCTATGTCGCGTGCAATCATGGGATTGTTGGCGGCGGTGAAGTCGTCGCCGGTCTTGACGTAGACCACGTCGACGACGTCCTCGGAGATGCCGTGGCCCAGTGAGTTGGCCGACCGCAGCAGGCACTGCTCTTGGGGCACCAGCGTGAGGTCCTCGTCGAGCATCTGTTTGGCGTCTACGATAGGGCGTATCTGCAGCAGGTAGAGCTCGCCGGTTTTGTCGTTGTTGAGGTTGCAGGCCAGTTCTATCTCCACCGGCCGCTTCATCTCCTCGGAGCCATATTTCTGAACCATCTGCAACAGCTCGGGCAGGGGGAAGATGCCCTGCTGCAACACGCCGCAGAAGGAGATAATCTTGCGCCCGCCCTCGTAGATGCCGTCGCGGATGACCTGGTCCAGCGGGTCGTAGGTGGAGGCGATGTAGGTGAGGGCGCCGTCCTGGTCGGCTTGTTTCACGCGCAGCTTCTTGATGTTGAAACCATCGTCGACAGACCATCCGGAGGGGAGTGGTGAGAGGTGAGAGGTGAGAGGTGTGTCTTGCTGGCCTGTTCTCTCACCTCTGAAGTTCATGTCCAGGGCATAGAACCTGGTCTGCGTGTCGCGCAGGGCCGTCTCCATCTCGCTGGTCTGCAGCACCTGCGTAGGGTGGTAGGGCGACACGCGCAGCGTCTGTCCGCCGTCGACGATATACTTGCCCAGTCCCA
>CAMHKU010000065.1 GCA_946185805.1 uncultured Prevotellaceae bacterium
TTCTATGACAAATCTCTTAAAATCTCAACTAATACAGATGGGAAAATTGAATCTATAGTTTTGGAAAAGATTAATAATAACGAATATCAAATAGTAGAATATAGTGGAAATAATGTTGAAAAGTTGGTTGTAAAACTAAACAAATGGGTTGAATACATACGCTCATTTACAGTAGAAACCTATAAAAACTATTCATTAAAGATGAACGCAAGTTTTAAACGTGACTAGTCCCTTTCTACGCTGCTGTTTTCTACGCTCAACCACCTATTTCGTACAATAACCGATGTGAGTGATTGGAACGTAAAAAAAGATCGGAGTGATTTAACAAGTCCCTCACTCTATAAAAAATAACCACTGACTTCTGGGGATTAGTTGGTACATTAAATTAAAATAATATGAAAACAACAAAACATTTGAATCTGAAAAGAGGCTTGTTATTTGGCCTTATGTATGTTATTTCTGTTTCTGCTTCTGTCGCAAAGGATTCAGAACTATTTACCATTAAGCAAGGAGATCCTTTGATTTTGTTGCAAGAGAAGAAGACTGCAGTTTTTGAGATTGATTATTCAAAAATGATGGTCACTGACGGTAAAGGACATGATAATGATTTGCCTTTTCGTGAATGGATGATTACTCAAGATGAAGATGATGATGAATGGCTAAAAGATTGGGAAGAAAAGGATTCTATTGCATGTCACAAAGCCTTTCGGGAGTACTTTAACGACGAAATAAAGAAAGGAATAAAATTATCAAAAATTGGCAAAGATTATAAAGTCATCCTCAGATTGAATATGATTAATTTTGGTAAAACCATAAATGTTGCTAAGACTATTTTTGTGGGTTTTTCTGGTGGATCAGCAATTGCCAGCGGTGAGTTAGAGGTTCGTAATATCAATGATGATAACATTGTGCTGATACTTGCCTTCAAAGATTTAATAGGAGAAGGCAGTGTGAAACAAATTGGACGATTAAAAGGGATATTTGAAAATCTTGGTGAAGAATTATCCGAATATTTAGAGGATTATAAGAAAGAATACGAAAAGCAACAGAAAAGACAAAAGAAACAGGACAAAAAGAAAAAGTAATTTCATTCGAAAAAGGATTAAACCACCATAATAGCTCAGTCACTCTTTTAGAATCAACTATAAGTGTGGCTGAGCTTATATTTCTGATTATGTGCAGATTAGTAATATCAACTTTATGTTTTTTATTATGCTCTACAAGTTTTGCTCAGGTGAATATCTGGGAGAATACTTCTTGCAGCAAAAAAGTTGAACTCACTCCATTCTTAGTAAGTGGCTCAAATAATCCTGCCATTATTGTTTGCCCCGGTGGCAGTTATTTCTGGCACGACACAGAAAATGAAGGCAGTTTAGTGGCTGAGTGGTTGCAAAAAAATGGTATCTCTGCATTCGTCTTACGTTATCGCACAGGCTATGTCCCAGCCTTCATCACGCATTATCGTTTGATTTTCAGAGGGAATCGTTATCCTGATCCTCAAAACGACCTAAAACAGGCACTATGCCATATAAAGGAGAATGCTATGGATTATGGCATCGACATAGACAGAATTGGTGTGATGGGATTTTCAGCAGGTGGACATCTTGCTATGTCTTCGGTAGAACTTTTTGATAAGAGTAATTGGCCATCTTTTATTGTCTGCATTTATCCTGTAGTCACCATGATAGAAGAAAGTGTTCACAAACGTTCAAGAAGAGGGTTACTCGGAGATTCTAAAGTCAAGAACAAGTATCTGAAAGATCTCTTGTCATTGGAAAGGCATGTTCCAGAAGGATGCCCTCCAGTCTTTCTTGTGAATTGTAAAGACGATCCAATTGTGGATTATCGTAATTCTGAACTACTAGACTCTGCTCTTACAGCGAAGAAAGTTCCTCATCTTTATATACAATACCAAACAGGAGAGCATGGCTTTGGAGCCTCTGAATCAAAGGGAAGTCCAGAATGCCGCCAATGGAAACATGCTTTCCTAGATTGGTTTACAACCAATTTTATGCAAAAACCGTGAGATTACGGGGACGCTTCAAAAAAGACGACGGGGACGGTTTTGATAATTGCTTCCATAAACTACAAGTGGAACCGTCCCCGTGATTCGTCCCCCATGATTCTAAATGACAGCAAAAAAAAGGCTCGCATTGCTGCGAGCCTCATCTTTGCGCCTTAAAAAAGGATTAATCTCTTGCCAAACCATTTACCGCCGTTCACATTCCCTAACTCTGCATTAGTCAACTTCTGGGCCTTCTGGATGTTCTGATTCTTCTGTGTCATAATCTTATAAATTTTAAATTGTTAAACTTGTTGTTTCTTGTCTCTTGTCGCTCAGATGCTGTTTGTTCTGATTGACGATGCAAAGATACGGCGATTCTGCCAAGACTCCAAGTAATTAGGCGAGATTTCCCCAAAGTTGATGCGACAGGTTGGGAATAATGTGACAAACCGCCTCAAAGGCCCTGATTTCTGTCGTTAACGAAAACACATAAGCCTGGAAGAATGTGCAATTACTCAACGTTCTGGCTTTTGACAGAAGTAAAGCCGCAAATTAATCATTACCTTGGTACTTTTTTACGGCAAAAATGAAATGTTTGCAAAAACTTTCGTATATTTGCACCCACAGAACAAAAAGGTAAGAGACGATGCCAGAAATTTGTAAATTCTTTGGAATTATCATTAGCTTATATTGGCGGGACCACAATCCACCACACATTCATTGCTCGTATGGAGAATACGAATGTACCATCAGTGTGCTTGATCGCGTGGTGAGCGGCAAAGCCCCTTCGAAAGTCATCGCCAAGGTGAACGAGTGGATGGACTTGCACGAGGCGGAAATACTTAGCCTCTGGGAGAAGGCTCAGAAGGGCGAGAAACTGGGACGCATTGAACCACTAAAGTAATAGGAGAACTGACACATGCTTAGAGTTACAAATGCAGATTATATAAAGGAATACGAATTACTGCTCACCTTCAGCGACGGCACGCGCAAACTCTGCGACCTAAAGCCCTACCTGACGGGCGAAGTCTTTGGCGAGCTACTTGACCACGACAAGTTCATCCAGTACGGCCTCACGGGCTACACCATTGAGTGGGCCAATGGTGCCGACCTTGCCCCCGAGTTTCTGCATGACATTGGACAGGGGGCGTAAGAGGTTTTGAAACAAGCTGAAAAGCAGAGGTTCTGGCCCAAGGTTAAATTAATATAAGAACTACAGCAATGAAACAATATCTCGACATACTTAACCGCATACTGACGGAGGGCGTCCGCAAGGGCGACCGCACGGGAACGGGTACCATCAGCATCTTTGGCACACAGAGCAGATACAATCTTGACGACGGTTTCCCGCTGCTGACGACGAAGAAGCTGCACCTGAAATCAATCATCTACGAGCTGCTGTGGTTTCTCAAGGGCGACACCAACGTGCGCTACCTGCAGGAGCACGGCGTGAGGATATGGAACGAATGGGCCGACGACGACGGCGAGCTGGGCCCCGTCTACGGCCACCAGTGGCGCTCATGGCCCGACTACCGGGGCGGCACCATCGACCAGATACAATACGTGATTGACCAGCTGAAGCATAACCCCATGTCGCGCCGCATGATTGTCTCGGCATGGAACGTGGCCGAGGTCAACGAGATGGCGCTGCCGCCATGCCACACGATGTTTCAGTTTTACGTGGCACCGGCTCCCGAAGGCTCAGCAGAGAAAGGACGCCTGTCGCTGCAACTCTACCAGCGAAGCGCCGACACGTTCCTCGGCGTGCCGTTCAACATTGCCAGCTACGCCCTGCTGCTGCAGATGATGGCACAGGTGACGGGCTACACCCCCGGCGACTTTATTCACACCACGGGCGACACCCACCTCTATCTGAACCATCTGGACCAGGCGCGCCTGCAGCTGTCGCGTGAGCCGCGTCCCCTACCCCGCATGGTGATCAACCCCGACGTGAAGTCGCTCTTCGACTTCCAGTATGAAGACTTCCAATTAGAAGGCTACGACCCGTGGCCGCACATCAAGGCCGACGTCAGCGTGTAAATGGGTGATGGGTGATGTGAAGTGCTTGTCAAAACTTCATACGTAGCATGAAGCGCACGCCATGCTTATGGGCCGTAGGCAGGTCAAGGTAGTTCAAACGTCGGACGTACTCTACGTGTAGGAGTTTAAAGATATTATGTATGCCAAAGGCTACCTCCCAATAGGGGCGGTGAGGGTCTAAGGTCTGGGTGATGGGTGATGGGTGATGGGTGTTGCGGTTCTTCTCTGTCAGGTCGCCCCACATGCAGCGGACGGTAATCCACTCGCGCCACTTCAGCTTGCGCAGCAAGGGTATGCGGTTGAAAATCTTGCCCGACAGGTCCCAGTCAATCATGGCCGAGGCATAGCGGTCGGTGAGGAACTCCATGTTGTTGACCAGTCCGAACATGTTCTCCGACATGATATACGAGAGGTTGGCCTCGGGCATGATCAGTAGCAACATAGGCACCTGGTTCCATTGAGCAGCAGCCTTTAGCCGTGTTTCCACCCTACCCCATCCGTGAGGCATCCAGAAGCGCTTATAGACCGTGGCCTCGGTCATGTGGAAACGGTGGTCGCCGCCCAGCAGGCCACTGATTCCGATGGTATGGCCCAGGGTGAAGACGGGAGCATCGCGCGAGACTGGGCGCCGCCGCTGCTTGGTATTGATATACGTTTCGCCGGGAGCCCAGCGCAGTGCAGCATGCAGCTCGGTGGTGCGGAAAGGTTCAAAGTCGATGTTGCCGGCCGGCGCGTTGTGCTCGGTCTTCAGGCTCAGGGTGGTCTTCAGGCCGTTGTAGGTCTCGTATTCGAAGGCCAGCTGCTGGCGGTTGTAGAACATCATCTGTTCCACGCTGGCCCACTTGAACGAGGCGAAGACATTGTCTTTGTCGGTATCGAGGAAGCGGTCGCAGGGCGACATCACGTCGTAGGTCGACGTCAGCGAGATGGTGCGCTTGGGATATTCGCGCGGCAGATACTCCTTCTTATTCAGCGACCATGTGATGTCGCCTTTATAGTAAGTCTTGCGAGAGCCCCAGCCGCGGGCCACATAGCCGCTGAGGAAGAGGTTGGAGTCGAGGTTGGCAGTGGTCTGTGCCGACAGGCGCGTGCGCAGGCCATCCACGAAGTTATGGCTGACGATGGTGTTGACAGGGCCGATGTCCACCTTCGAGGGGTGGCCCTTGGAACCCGTCTCCACGAAGTTCTCTATGAGCGCTTTCAGACCGACGAGCAGGAAGCCGAAGCCCTTCATCCGCTGCATGCCGCTCATGAACTGGTCCATCGACGCCTCGCTCTTAGTGAGGTCCACCTGACGATAGCGCGCCCAGAAGTCGTCGCTCCGCATCGAGGCGTTGGCGTCGTGTACCAGCTTCTTGCTGCCTTTAAACAGTCGCTCGGGCAGCGGTGAGAAGTCGAAATCGCTCAGGCGCGTAGAGCGTACCACGGCAAACGACTGCATGAAATTCATCCAACGCAGCTCGGTAAACAGGTCGTCGGAGGTGAGCGCCCACGAGCCGTCGGGCAGGCGGGAGAACTCCTGCGAAAGCTTCATGCCGCTGACGAAGTTGACGTCGCTCGACGGGGGAATAGTCATCAGGCAGCGACGCACCTGATACGACGAGTCGGCCAGGATGAACAGCTCGCCGCGGAAGCCGAAGTCCTGTGCGTTGTTGGGAAGGAATGTGAGGTGGTAACAGCTGTCGCGGTCGACGCAGACGGTGTCTTCTATATAATAGCGGTAGAAACTGATGGCATCGTCGGCAATGGGCGAAGTGAACCGCTGGCGCAGCAGGCGTATCTTGTCGTCGTAGATGTTGACATCACTGAAGACGTCGGCCAGCATGGTGGTCATGATGTCGCCGGTCTGAAACAGCTCGCTCACGCCCTGCTCCGTACTGCCGATGACAATGGTGCGGCGTTCGCGTGGAGCGCGGCGGTAGAGCTCCTCGGTGACCGTCTCCTGAACGGAGAAGGGCAGGATGAGCTTCTGGTTGTAGGGGCACACCTCCACTTGGTCAATGAGCCACTGCTTGCCGCGGAACGGCTGACGCTCGAAATGGCGCGGGGTGAGGTCGTTGACCGCCAGCATAATCTTCTGATATTTGTCATACTGATAATAGTCGCGGCTGGTGAGGTCATTGTGCTTCTTGGCAGCAATGACCTTACGCATGAGCTCTACGGCGGGGTTGTTCTTACGGCTGTAACGACTGCGCTGCGAGCGCACTTCGACATTCTTAATCTGCTGCGTGCGGTTAAACCACTGCGTGGTGTCGCGCGAGATGTCGGAGTTGAGCTGCGCGCTGGCAGGCTGAGCGAAAAGCAACAAGAGAAGCGCAACTATCAGTAGGCGCAGGATATCAGTCCATCTCTTCATCGGCATCATAGCCCCCCATTTCGCGCAGGGCATTGCGCAGCATGGTGTGCTGCTGATAGAGGTTGTTAACAGGCTCCTCTCCCTGGGTATAGTCGTGCATGGGCGACTTCAAGAAGAAGCTGAGCCAGCGCTGGGTGCCATAGCGTTCGGCGCGGGCGGCAAGGTCGATGAGCAGGCAAAGGTCAAGGCACACCGGCGCCGCCAGGATAGAGTCGCGGCAGAGGAAATTGATTTTTACCTGCATGGGGTAGTTCATCCAGCCGTAGATGTCGATATTGTCCCACGACTCCTTCCGGTCGCCGCGCGGCGGGTAGTAGTTGATGCGCACCTTGTGGTAATAGTCGGCATAGAGGTCGGGCTGGTCTTGCGCCTTGAGGATGGTCTCTAAGGTGGAGAGTTTCGAAACCTCCTTGGTGCGGAAGTTCTCAGGCTCGTCGAGCACCAGACCATCGCGGTTGCCCAGGATGTTGGTTGAGAACCACCCGCTGAGCCCTAAGCAGCGGGTACTGAGGATAGGAGCGAAGCCCGACTTCACCAGCGTCTGACCCGTTTTGAAGTCCTTACCGGCAATAGGCACCTGCTGTTGCTCTGCGAGCTGCCACATGGCGGGAGTGTCGACCGTCGTATTGGGTGCTCCCATGATGAAGGGACAGCCCTCGCTCAGTGCGGCATAGGCGTAGCACATCGACGGGGCTATGTGCTCGCGGTCGTCGGCGCGCATGGCCGCTTCGAGGTCGCTGAGCCGGTAGTGTACCGCCTCGTTGACGGGCACATAGATTTCTGTTGATGCTGCCCACAGCACGACAACGCGGTCGCAGCCCTTCTCGCTCTTGAACCGCCGGATGTCTTCGCGCAGCATCTCTACCATCTGCCATCTGCCAGGAATCTCCTCACTCCCTCCTTCGGAGGATGTCGGGGCGCTGTGTTTAATATGATTGCCCGTCAGCCGCTTGGCATAGTTGCGGTCGAAGGCCGCCGGCATGGGCACAATCTGTTCCAGCTCGTCGCGAACCGGGTCTATATCCTCGTGGCGCAGCACCTCGGCATAGACGGCACTCTGATAGGCATTCTGCGGATAGACGTCCCAGCAGCCGAAGACGATGTCTGAGAGCCGGGCCAGCGGCACTATCTCGCTATATTTCAAATATTTCTTAGCCTCGCCGCGACCAACGCGCACACGGTCGTACTGGGTCATGGCGCCTATGGGTTTGGCCAGCGAGCGGCGCGCCATGAGCACGCCCGTCATCAATGTGGTGGCCACGGCGCCGTTGCCGACAACCAAGATGCCTAAACGCCCTGTGGCGGGCTTTATGTTTGTAAGTTTCATTGTTTCTGTTTTATATGGTTGTTAATGCAGATAAATCATCAATCACGATGTCGGCGGCCGCAGTGTCTACAGCCTCCTCTGTCCACCGTCCGTTGCTGAGAGTACCCCACGGCTCCCCCCGCAGCCACACCGTCAGGAAACCTGCGGCATGGGCGGGCACTATGTCGTTGGCCATGGAGTCGCCGACGACCACTATCTCATGGGGTGAAAGGCTTAAAGCCTTAGCCCCTAACAGGAATATTCGCTCGTCGGGCTTACGGACACCCGCCACGGCCGACTCTATGACGGCAGAGAAAAGGTCGGCAAGCTGCATCTCGCGCAGCACCATAGGCATGTTGCCGTAGAAATTGGTAACCAACGCCTTGGGCGCTTTCAGCAGCCCGAGCACCCTACGGGCCTGAGCCGTATGTCTCACCGCCGAGGCATGAAGGTCAGCAACGATGGAGGTGACAGCCTCGGAGGTAGCGACACCACCGCAGCATGGCAGACCTGCTACGGAGGCCTCAGTTATCCCCATTGCCTCCAGCTGCATGGCCACCTTGGTCTCTAAGGTCTGGCGAAACGTGAAGTCGGGCTTGATGACGGCCTCACGCCCCAAGCGGCGCTCCACGGCTACATAAGCCTCGCGAAACTGAGCCTCGCCAACGGGCAGACCGGCACGCTCATAGGCATGCCAAAAGACGCGCCCCCAGTGGCATCCGCCGCTGTCGAGCGTTCCGCCATAGTCAAAGATATAACCTTTAGCATCCATCACTCATCACTTATCACTCATCACTTATCACTTATCACTTATCACTCATCACTTATCACTCATCACTTATCACTTATCACTAACGAGGCACTGCATGCTGCCGACAGATGCTCATGCGTACGGTGCATATATATATATATAAGGTTGAACACCGTGATCTCGAGCACGAAGTACACCCAGGGACAGTCTAAGAGTGCCGTGGTGTAGAGACAGATAGCCCGCAGGTTGAACGAGAGCATATTGCAATACTTCATCAGCGGACGACTACCCTGCAGGAACTGCTGCCTGACAGCCTCGTCGGGACGGGTCTGCTGCTGCCAGAGTGCAAAGAACCGCTGAAACAGCGGTGTACGCTTTTCCTGACTGCGGCAATAGTTGGCGTAGTTGTAAAAGAACAGCCGCCCCAAACGGTCGCTCTTAGGCAGCGACTCGTAGTGCTGGCGCTGCTGGCGGTAGTTGTCAAGCTCACTGCCTTCACGGCCCAAGAGGAAGAAGAGATGCACCTGGCGGTAATAGTCGGCCAGCGATGCTTGGGGCGAATGACACAGAAAGCCTGCCACGGCGCCAAGCAACAGGATCCACGGCCCCCACACCATGTAAGAGCCGGGCATGGGCTGATGCCACAACCTGGCGACGAAGGCCACATAGATACAGACAAACCACAGGTCGCCAGAGAAGCCGTCGAGCATGCGACCGATGAGGGTCTTCTTGCCCGTGAGGCGCGCCATCTGTCCGTCGGTAGAGTCGCAGAAATTGGCCAGCATCAGCAACACCATGCCGCAGACGTTTGACCACAGGTCGGTGTAATGGAACATCCATCCGGCCCCTACGCCTAAGAAAATGGAGAGGATGGTAATGACGTTGGGGTGGATATCAAACTTGTTCCACAGCAAAGCAAAAGCCAGCCCGATGGGGCGGGTAAAATACACGTCGAGCCACTCTTCTGTGTCTTCCGACTTCATGGATGCTTTGAGCAGAGCCTTAAAGGATTTCACTATTTGACAATTTTACTATTTGACAATTATACTATTCTGCCTTCATAAGCGACAAAGCCTTTCCCACTATCGCCTTTGCGGCCTCCTCGCGGCAGGGCGAGAAACTGGGCCAGTCGTTGAAGTCGATGATGCAAAACGAGCCGTCGTCGCGCACGATAGCGTCGCCACCATAGACATCAATGCCGATTGCCATCGCCAACCGCTCTGCCGCTGACTGCAAATCCACGACGCAGGACGGTTTCTCACCGGCGTAGAATGGCTTCTCGTCAGCACTAGACGGTTTCGCCCCGGTAGGAAAGCAACGGAAGAACCCCGTGCCCCTGACACCATAGAACTTCACCTCGCTGCCCACGACATGGGCGCTGACTACATAGTCAGTGATACCACGCAGCCGGAAATGCTCTATCCGGGCATGCAGCGCTTCTTCGTCGGGTGCAAACACCACATCGCCGGCTGCCATGGCTCCCGCAGCATCGCCCCGTTTCAGCCAATAGCCGTGAGTTCCCTCTCTCGGCGGAGCAGGTATACCGGTCTCAGCCATCACCCGCTGCAGCGTGCTACGCCGACAGCGAGCCACACTCTCTGGTGTATTGATAACCCGGGCATCTACGCATGACAGCCGACAGAGAGTGGCCGGAAAGCGCCCCATGGTAAGCACCACATCGGCACCGAAAGATGCCATATCCATCAGCGAGCGTTCCGTTGTTACCCTCACAGTGCAGCCAGCCAGCTGCAACTGCCCTACGACAGCCATCATGATGGCTTTATCCTTCTCTTCCGCCCCCGGCGAGAAGCAGGGGTCGCGTAATACCGACAGCACTTTCATCGCTGTAAATATTGCTCTGCCTTCACGATGTCGGCAGCATGGTCAATGTCGTAAACCCGTCCGAAGGCCCACGACTTAAGCCGCAGACCGTCGGCGAGCAGTGCCCGCTGGAAATTGCGCATGCGCTGTTCGCCACGCTCAGCGCACTGGCTCAGAGTGCTAAGTGCACGCGGTGTTAAGCCGTAGATACCAGCACTAATGTATCGAGGATGGTTACAACTATCATGAAACGCCAGAATGTCCATACTCTCATTTGTGCTCACATACAGCGGCCGCTCGTCGTCCACATAGTCGGTGACGCCCATCAGGCCGTCATAGCCGTTGGTCAGTGCCTGAACAAAGGCCACCATATAATCGGCAAACTCACGCTCATCGAACACCGTATCAACGGTAGTCAGCACGAAAGGCTCATCAGCCTCAAGCAATGGCGTCAGTTCCAGAAACGAGTGCATGGAACTAGGAGTACTCCTGACGACATAGCGCAACATAGGGTAGCACCTCTTCAACGCCTCAACATGACTCTCCACCAGCTTATCCGGGCGACACACCACACTGATAGCTGTGCTTCCATGAGCGGCGAAGATCCGTACAAGACGGTCTATCAAACATTCGCCGCCCACCTTCACCAACGGCTTAGGGGCGGCAATACCTTCATGACACAGACGCGAGCCTTCGCCCGCAGCTATTATAGCATATTGCATGTCAGCCTCAGCAGCTTTACTAAATGGGTAACTCAACCCAGAACTTTGAACCTTCGCCCAGCTTAGACTCCACCTTGACGTCGCCACCCATACTGTAGGCCATTGTGCGACAGATGCTCAGTCCCAATCCAGCGCCGGGAATATACTCATCAACCTTGAAGAAGCGCTCGAATACGCGCTCCAGATGCTCGGGGGCTATACCCTTGCCAGTGTCCTGAACCCAGATGCTGATACGCTTGTTGGCCGGAGCGTCATAACCCACGATGATACTACCCTGCGCGGTGAACTTCACGGCATTGGCCAGCAGATGGGTCATAATTTCGGTGAACCGTCCCAGGTCGGTGGTAATAGGCTGCGACCCTTGGGGGAACATCGTCGAGAGTGTCACGCCGGGCTGCGCCTTTGAGGCATAGTCGTCCACCTCGGCGCGAAGCACGTCGTTCAAGTCGAAGGCCGTCATGACGAGCTGTTCCTTGCCCGACTCTATCTTAGAAATGTTCATCACGTCGTCAATGATTCGCAGCAGCTTCTGGTTATTTTCCTGAATCAAGTTAATCAGCTCGCGACGCTCGTCGTCGCCGGTGACGTCAGGCAGCACACTGGTGAATCCAATGATAGCGTTCAACGGCGTGCGTATCTCATGGCTCATGTTGGCAATGAATGCCGACTTCAGGCGGTCGCTCTCCTCAGCCCTGTTGCGGGCTTCCACGAGAGCGGTCTCCATAGCCTTGCGCTCATCGATGCGCATAGAGGTGCCTACTACTCTCAGGGGCAGGCCTTCGGTGTCGCGCGCCGACACCGTGGCGTAACTCTCAGTCCAGTAATAGCTGTCGGTATGGGCAATCTTCATTCGGCTGATTTCATGGTAGTCGTCCTTACGTCCCTGACAGAGGTCCTCCAGCGACTTGCGGATGCGCATTTGGTCGGCTTCTACCATCGCCGCCACCAAGTCGTCGAGAGTGGTGCCGGGAATAGGCACAAAGCAGTCGTTGCGCTCACGGTAGTCATTGTCATAGGTGATGCTCTGTGCCGGCACATCAATATGCCAAGTGCACAGGCGCATAGCCTTCAACACGAACTCATACTCTACATTGTGCTTCTTAATCTTTGCCAACTGCTGAAGCTCTGACATTAGCTGCTCTTCCACCTTACGCTGGCGGAAATAAGTGACAATACCTAAAAGCAGCAGGATAAGACCTACCACCCATACGGCTATCTCGGTGCCGAAACTACTGGTCTGTGTGATTAAGAATTGCTCTAACATCAGCGCAAAAGTACATATTTTTTTTGATATTGGGAAATATTTCTCGAAATATTTTGCTTTTGTCTCGTTTTTATTGTATCTTTGCCGTCCGAAAGGGGGCGACGGCCTACTTTCACTCACAGAAATTACGCATTTTTTATTTTTTAATGGAACAAACATTTGAGATTATCGCCAAGACCTTTATGGGGCTGGAACCCGTGTTGGCGAAAGAACTGACCCGACTGGGGGCTAACGACGTGACAATAGGACGGCGCATGGTGTCGTTCACCGGTGACAAGGAGATGCTGTACCGGGCTAACTTCCAGTTACACACCGCTATCAAGATCCTTAAACCCATCAAGCACTTCAAGGCCCGCAGTGCCGATGACGTGTATGATGAAATCAAGAAGATAGACTGGACGACCTATCTCGGCAACGACAAGACCTTTGCCGTTGATGCCGTGGTGTTCTCTGAAGAGTTTCGCCACTCTAAATTTGTTAGCTACAAGGTAAAGGACGCCATCGTTGACCAATTCCGCGAGAAGACCGGCAACCGTCCTAACATATCGATATCTAATCCCGACCTGCGTCTGCATGTACATATTGCTGACGACCGCTGCACACTATGTCTCGACTCCAGTGGCGAATCCCTGCACCGCCGCGGTTACCGGCAGGAGACCATGGAAGCGCCGCTCAACGAGGTGCTCGCCGCCGGCATGATTCTGCTCACGGGATGGCAGGGCGACTGCGATTTCATCGATCCGATGTGCGGGTCGGGCACACTGCTTATCGAGGCTGCCCTCATTGCTCACAACATGGCGCCGGGACTCTTCCGCAAGGAGTATGCCTTTGAGAAGTGGGCCGACTTCGACGCCGACCTCTTTGACCGCATCTACAACGACTGCGAGGACAACGAGCGTGAAGCCAAATGCCACATCTACGGCTACGACATCGACATGAAGGCCGTCAACACGGCGCGACGCAACGTGCAGGCCGCCGGCCTGAGCAGCACTATCACCATTGAGCAGCAAGACTTCAAGCTGTTTAAGCAACCCCAGAACAAAAGCATCATCGTTACCAACCCACCCTACGGCGAGCGTATCTCCACGCCCGACCTGCTGGGCACCTACAAGATGATTGGCGAGCGGCTGAAGCATGAGTTTACCGGCAACGACGCCTGGATACTCTCCTATCGCGAGGAGTGTTTCGACCAGATAGGCCTGAAGCCTAGTATCAAAATTCCCCTTTACAACGGCTCGCTGGAGTGCGAATTCCGTAAGTACCAGATGTTCGACGGCAAGATGAAGGTATTCCGCAGTGAGGGCGGCGAGGTGAAGAGCGATGAGGAGAAGCGCCTGATGGCCGAGAAGCACCGCTTCAAGAAGCATCGCGAATTTAAGCAACGGCTCGATGAGCAGGAGCAGAACGAGGAGGGCGACATCCGCTCGTTTACCTTCCACCGCCACGACATCAAGGGAAGCCGCGACTTCAAGGGAAGCCGCGACTTCAAGGGCAGCCGCAACAGCGACAGCAAGGGCGGCCGCGACTTCAAGGCAAAAGGTTCGCGAAACTTCCGCGACAAAGGTTTTGAGCGCGGCGGCAAGCGTAGTTTTGACAAGCGGAAAAACAGATTCGACCATGACGACGAAGATTAAGACCCTGCTGCTGTTACTGACTCTCGCCATGCCTATGACTGCTCAGGAAAAACTGTTCACCCTCGAAGACCTCAACTTCGGCGGCACCAACTACCGCAACCTGCTGCCCCGCAACCTGTGGCTCACGTGGTGGGGCGACCAGCTGATGTATCAGGATGCCGAGGAGGGCGGCACCATCGACAACAAGGGCCGGCGCAAGCCGCTCTTCACCCTCGATGGCATCAACCAGCTGATGACGGCCACCACCGACAAGGAGAAACGTGTCATCCACAGCGCCATGAACGCCACCTACCCCTATGCCGACAAGCCGCTGGTGCTGCTGGGTAACGGCAAGTTTCAGATACTCTATAACTTCAAGCAGCAGACCATTGAGTGGGTGCAGACCACCGAGATGGCCACCACTCAGGAGTGGAGCCCCGCCAGTCGCGCTCTGGCCTACAAACAGGCTGACCAGCAACTCTACGTGCGTCAGGACGAGCAGGAGGTGAAACTCACCACCGACGGCTCTCGCCAGATTGTCTACGGCGAGGCCGTCCACCGCAATGAGTTCGGTATCGACAAAGGGCTCTTCTGGAGTCCCGACGGCCAGCGGCTGGCGTTCTACCGCATGGACCAGTCGATGGTGGCCGACTACCCTCAGGTAGACATCTTTCCCCGCGAGGCATCTTACGAGCCCGACAAATATCCCATGGCCGGCATGACCAGCCACACGGTGACCATCGGCGTCTACGACCTTAACAGCCACCGCACCGTCTACCTCAAGACGCCGCAGTCGAAAGACTATCAGGCCGTCGAAGGCTCCTCCTTCGACAACCTGCCCGTCTACTTCACCAACATCGCTTTCTCGCCCGACGGCAAGACTATCTACCTGCAGGAGCTTAACCGCGCCCAGAACGACTGCCGCCTCGTGAGCTACGACGCCACCACGGGCGACCGCATAGCCGAACTCTACCGCGAGACCAGCGACAAATACGTAGAGCCGCTGCACCCCATACAATTCTTGCCCTGGGACGACACAAAGTTTATACTACAGAGCCAGCGCGACGGCTACAACCACCTATACCTTTATAATATAAAAGGCGAATGTATCAGGCAACTGACCAAGGGCGAGTGGGTGGTTCAGGAAGTGATGGGCTTCAACGCCAAGCAGAAGACCGTCATCTTCGCTGCCAACAAATACCATCCGCTGCATCGCTGGCTTTACAGCGTGGCCACAGACAATGGCAAGATTACCGAACTGGTGACGGCCGACGGTGTGCACTACGGCCAGTTGTCGCCATCGGGCAACCGTCTCGTCGATAAATATTCGGCACCTACCAAGCCCCGCAACATCGACGTTATCTCCCTTCACCCTTCACCCGTCACCCATCACCTGTTAGAAGCCGCTGACCCGTGGACCGGTTACCAGCAGCCCCTCTTCGAATGTGGCAGCATCAAGGCGGCCGACGGCAAAACAGACCTGTACTATCGCATGGTGAAGCCCGCCGACTTCGACCCTGACAAGAAATACCCCACGGTGGTCTATGTCTACGGCGGGCCGCACGCCCACAACGTCAACGCCTCGTGGCACTGGGCCAGCCGCTCGTGGGAGACTTACATGGCACAGAAAGGCTACATCGTGTTCATACTCGACAACCGCGGCTCCGAGAACCGCGGACGCGACTTCGAGCAGGCCACCTTCCACCAATTGGGCCAGGTGGAGATGCTCGACCAGATGGCGGGCGTCGACTACCTGCGCACGCTGCCCTACGTCGACATGCAGCGCCTCGGCGTGCACGGCTGGTCGTTCGGTGGATTCATGACCATATCGCTCATGCTCAACTATCCCGACGTGTTCAAGGTGGGTGTTGCCGGCGGCCCGGTCATCGACTGGAAGTGGTACGAGGTGATGTATGGCGAGCGCTACATGGGCACGCCACAGACCAACCCCGACGGCTATGCCAAGACGAGCCTCATCGGCAAGGCTGGCCAGCTGAAAGGCCGCCTGCAGATTATCACCGGCTATAACGATGCCACCGTGGTGCCGCAGCACTGCCTGTCGTTCATCGATGCCTGTGTGAAAGCCGGCACGCAGCCCGACTTCTTTGCCTATCCCGGCGAGGAGCACAACATGCGCGGACATGCCTCGGTACACCTGCACGAGCGCATCACCCGCTATTTCGACGATTACCTGAAATAAACATTCTAATGGTGAGTTCTAAAAATTAATATTTGTGAGTGGAAGCCGTACCTTCTGAATCAG
>CAMHKU010000066.1 GCA_946185805.1 uncultured Prevotellaceae bacterium
AAAGCACCTTCTCCATTCAGCAAATAGCTTCTACACTGAATAGCTTCTACTCTGCGCACCACTCTGCGACCTCTGCGACTCTGCGTGAGAATAAAGCCAACGCTATTTTTGTCCTCACGCAGAGTCGCAGAGGTCGCAGAGTGGTGCACAGAGGACTAATATTCGAGGTTCTGATGCCTAATGGCATCATGGAGTTTACAGAGTTTTCAACAAGCACAGCACGGAAATTATTGTAACTCATGGGGTGAACTGAGTGCTATATCCGCAGCAGGAAAGTAAAAATTCGGTAAGGCAGTGCCACTTAAAGAAGAAAAATGTAGATTTTCCTTTTGGGTCTCGATTATTCTTGTTAACTTTGCAGCCGTGAACACGAGAACGAAGAGACCACTGGCTTCCTGGATACTATTGGCAGTGTTTGTGCCAATGGTATTGTTGTCGTCGCTTCACATCCACACTGCTGCCGAAGACGTTGCCGCGGAGTGCGCCGAGTGCGTAGACCATCAGTGCCACGGCCACTTGACGGCGCTCACCAGCCCCGTCCACGCCTGCGTGCTGTGCCAGTTTCTGTCGCTGCCGATGGTGGTGGCTACAGCAGCAGTTGCCGTACTGTTAATTAATCATGTAGGCCAACGCCTGTTTGCCCGCAGCGAGGCAGAGCTGCTGCTCACGCCTGCGGGCGCTGTCGTCACCCGCGGTCCGCCCGCCGTCTGACGTCACAAACGCGCTTTTATTTCCAACATTATTAATTCAACTTTCTCAAGTTGAAGGAGTTAGAAGGAGTCGGAGGGAGTTAGAAGGAGTTAGAAGTCAAATGACTATCAACGACAATAACCTCTGAAGCTTGTAGAGAGCAGACTAATGACTTCTGACTACATGAGGCCAAAGGCCGATAACTCCTTCTAACTCCTTCTAACTCCGAAAGTTGAGCGAATGCGAAACTTGAATTATTAATTAAACCATCAACAGAATGAACAGACATACACTCATTCTGCTATTGCTGTGCGTATGCACGGCAGTGGCAGGCCAGACCAATACATCAACCCACGAACATCACCATGCTCAGGAAGACTCCACCGACGTATTCTTCCGCCACCTGAAGCTCAACGAGCTGACGGTCACCGGCGTCACCGGCGACACTAAGCTGAAACACGCCACGGCGCCAGTCAGCATAGTAGGCGCCAAGGATCTGCGCGCCACACCCTCGACCAACGTCATCGACGCCATCGCCCACCAGCCGGGTGTGGCACAGCTCACCACGGGCAGCGGCATTGCCAAGCCCATCATCCGCGGTCTGGGCTACAACCGTGTAGTGGTCATTGGCGATGGCGTGCGCCAGGAAGGCCAGCAGTGGGGCGCCGAGCACGGCGTAGAAATCGACGGCGGCAGCGTCAACAGCGTCGAGATACTGAAAGGGCCGGCATCGCTGATGTACGGCTCCGACGCCATGGCCGGCGTGGTGATTATGCACAGCCAGCCCACGCGGCCCGAAGGCTCGATGACGGCCAACATCAGCACCGAATACCAGACCAACCTCGGGCTGATAGGCACGTCGGTAGACTTCGCCGGCAACCAGCGGGGCTTCGTCTGGGACGGCCGCTTCAGCGGACAGTGGGCCCACGCCTATAAGAATAAATACGACGACTACGTGCCCGGTTCGCAGTTCCGCCAGACGGCCGGACGCCTGATGCTGGGCCTGCAGCGGCAGTGGGGACACTCGCGGCTGACATGGTCGTGCTATCATCTCACGCCGAGCATCATCGAGGGCGAGCGCGACGCTGTCAGCGGACAGCTGATAGCGGCGGTGTCGCCGACGAGCTATTCCAAGCAGCTGCCTTATCAGCAGGTGAAGCACTACAAGCTTGTGTGGGACAACTCGCTGAACCTACCCAGCGGCGTGCTGAAAGCCATTTTTGGCTACCAGAAAAACCGACGCCAGGAATTTGAGGAGCACCATCACCACGACCACGAAGCCGAAGAGCACCATCACGACGCCAGCGAGCCGGCACTATTCTTCAAGCTTCACACCGTGACCTACGACCTGCGCTACCTTACCAACGAGATGGCCGGATGGAAGTTCTCCGCCGGCGTGCAGGGCATGTGGCAGCAGTCAGAGAACCTCGGCGTGGAGTTTCTTATTCCGGCCTACCGCCTGTTTGACGTTGGTGTGTATGCCACCGCCAGCAAACAGATTGAGCGGTGGACGTTGAGCGGCGGCCTGCGCTACGACCACCGCCACCTGCACGGCAGCGAACTCATGGAGGAGGGCCAAGTGCGCTTTGCCGACTTCAGCCGCAATTTCAACGGCGTGACGGGCAGCGTGGGTGCCGTGTGGAACATGACCGACCACCTGAACCTGCGCCTCAACGTGGCCCGCGGCTTCCGAACGCCCAACATGAGCGAATTAGGGTCGAACGGCAGCCATGAGGGCGCCCTGCGCTACGAGAAGGGCAACCAGCAGCTGAAGGCTGAGTACAGCCTGCAGGGCGACCTGGGATTAGACTTCACCTCGCGCTACGTATCGGCACAGGTGGCACTCTTTGCCAACAGCATCAGCAACTTTATCTTTATACGCAGCAACGGACAGGTGAGTGTCGACGGCGACCCCGTCTATGCCTACACTCAGGGCGACGCCCGGCTCATGGGTTTCGAGGCCGGCATCGACCTGCACCCCGTCCACTCGCTGCATTTCGCCAACAGCTTCAGCTATGTCGACGCGCGGCTGAAAGACCAACCTGCCGACCGCAAATACCTGCCCTACACCCCGGCGCCGCGCTGGAACTCGGAGCTGAAGTGGGAACTCATACACCATGAGCACGCCACCGTAGGCCACCGCCACGACGGCGACCACCGCCACTTTACGGCACCGGTGTCGGTGAACAACCTCTACATAGCGGCAGGCCTGGAGTGCTACCTCAAGCAGGACCACGTCTACAGCGCAGACGACACAGAGACGCCCACGCCCAGCTACACCCTGCTCAACCTCTCGGCGGGCGCCGACCTGATGATCCGTCGCAAGAAGGTGGCCGAACTCTATGTCGCTGTCAACAACCTGCTGAACCGCGCCTACCAGAACCACCTGAGCCGGCTCAAATATGCCGACACCAATGTGGTCACCGGCCGACAGGGCGTCTACAATATGGGGCGCAACATCTGTTTCAAGCTCGTTGTGCCCATCAAGTTTTAAACTTTTTTGAAAAACTAAGGCGTATTAGAAAAAAAGTTGTAACTTTGCGCCTTGAATGATGAACTGGCAACAACTGATATCCAACAAGCGGCTCGGACAAGAAGAGCGCTATGCCGCACAGCACGACGGAGGACAGCCCACGATAGGGCAGTCCTCCGCTATGCGCACAGAGTTTAAGCGCGACTACGACCGCCTGATATTCTCGGCACCCTTCCGTCGGCTTCAGAACAAGACGCAGGTGTTTCCGCTGCCCGGCAGCGTGTTTGTGCACAACAGGCTGACACACTCCCTGGAAGTGGCCTCCGTGGGCATGTCGTTAGGCAACGATGTGGCGCGACTGTTGACAGAACGCCATCCGGAGCTCCGCGAGACGCTCTTTCCCGAGATCGGCCAGATAGTAGCCACGGCCTGTCTGGCCCACGACATGGGCAATCCGCCTTTCGGCCACTCCGGCGAGAAAGCCATACAGACATTCTTCACCGAGGGCCCCGGCGTAGACCTGCAGCGACGCGTCAGTCCGCAGTTTTGGGCCGACATCACCCACTTCGAGGGCAACGCCAATGCCTTCCGCCTGCTCACTCATCAGTTTGAGGGGCGCCGCAAGGGGGGCTTCGTCATGACATACACCACGCTGGCCAGCATCGTGAAATACCCTTACGCCTCGGCGGCAGCATCGAAGAAGGGGAAGTTCGGATTCTTTACATCTGAAAGAGAAATCTTCCAGCGCATAGCTAGCGAGCTGGGGATCATCTGCACGTCCAGTCCCGGCGACCCGCTGCGCTACGTGCGCCATCCGCTGGTGTATCTCGTAGAGGCGGCCGACGACATCTGCTACGAAATCATGGACTTAGAAGACGCCCACAAACTGAAGCTGCTGAGCTACGACGAGATAGCACAGCTGCTGCTGGCATTCTTCGACGAGCCTACGCAGCAGCGCATCCGCCAGCGCATAGCCGACGAGGGTCTGACCGACGACAACGAGAAGGTGGTCTATCTCAGAGCCTGCGTCGTGGGCAAATTGGAGAGCGAGTGTGTCAAGGTATTTGTCGACAACGAGGAAGCCATCCTTGCCGGAGAGTTTACGGGCTGCCTCATCGACCATATCAGCGACGTGCCGCAGCAGGCTTACCGCAGCTGCGCCGCCCTGTCGGCACAACGCATCTACCGCAGCAAGGTGGTGTTAGACGTCGAACTGTCGGGCTACAAGATTATGGAGACGCTCTTAGGACAGATGACCGAAGCAGTAATCTACCCCGAGCGCTATTACTCGCAGCAGCTCATCGGCCGCGTGTCGTCGCAGTATGCCGTCCACAGCCCCGACTTCGAGACGCGACTCATGGCCGTCATCGACTACATCAGCGGCATGACTGACGTCTATGCCCTCGACGTCTACCAGAAAATCAGCGGCATCTCGCTGCCGATTGTCTGACGCTGCTCTAAGTAACTGTTCAGTCATGCTGAACACCTGAAGAAATTAAAGACCCTTCTGCTGTGACACATCATGCGCTCTGGAGTTCTTTGCCAAACGTATGGAGTGCCTCGCGCAACTGCTGAAGCCATTGCTCGCTGGGCTTGGAAATGCCATAGATGTAGCGTGCTAAAAGACTCTTGTTGATGTCAAGGTAACGAGCTACCTCAGATATGTTTAACCAAGGGAAACGATTAAACATGACAGCAACCTCATTCTGCTCGTTTGGTTCCGAGGTCTCATAAAAACTCGAAATGTGCATGTCTGCATCCAGAGCTTCCCATCTAATGGCCATTCCGTCCTCATCTATTGTAAAATCATTGCGTTGCTCGGTGGTAGCTTCTTCTAACTCGGGATATGCCTTCAAGGGACGGCTATACACCTTTCCGTTAGTCGTCCTCATATAGATACGGTTTCCATCGAACCACAAATTTTTAATCTGTCCCATAGTCAACATCGTTTTAAATTATCCAAATCTCTTATGCCATTCACTGATAAAATCAAACCTGTACACTGCGCATGTCTCAAGAGCTTTCTTTAATTCTTGCTCTTTCAGTCCATGATTATACACCAACTTAACTTCAGGTTCAAGTTCTATTTTTGCTTTCTTTCCTCCGCAATCCACATGGACGTGAATGGGCAAGTGCTCATCAAGATAGAAATAGAACCTTATTCCGAATATTGTAAGTAACGTTGGCATCTTCTCTGTTTTTGTGCAAAGATAGGTATAATTTTTTATACTTCCAAATGTTTTAGAGTTTATTTTGAAGATCCCCGCCACTCTTACGGAAAGAATGGCGGGAATGTCAGAAGCATTCAATCAGGTGATTTATCTGTCATTGCAGGTTAAATCACGGAGACAGAATCACGGGGACGGTTCTTCTGATCATTTTTCGACGCAGGACCAACCGGTTATTCCCAACATCGGCCGCGTCGCGACGCAGCACTGCTGGCGTCCTCGACGTCTACCAGAAAATCAGCGGCATCTCGCTGCCGATTGTCTGACGCTGCGCTAAGTAACTGTTCAGTTCACCACTGGTACGCAAGTGTCTCACTTGCGACAACCCGCAGGTGATAGTTTGACCAATGAGAGATTTACAGAGCGACCCCGTGATTCCTGCTTTTGCTGCTGACAGACTTTTCCTGCGAATCATTTGGCGATACCGTTTTTTTGTCTTATCTTTGCAGCGAGAACAGATGATTGCAAGATGAATATATGTATATAAACAAAATATGAAGAAGAGACTACTAACCCTGTTGATGCTCGTGGCACTGGCCGTAGAGGCACTGCCGCAGGCACTTATCACCCACCCCTGGCAGGGCAAGCGGGTGGCCTATTTCGGCGACTCCATCACCGACCCGCGCAACAAGGCTGCCAACAAGAAATACTGGTCGCTGCTGCAAGACTGGCTACAGATAGAGCCCTACGTCTACGGCGTCAGCGGTCGCCAGTGGAACGATATTCCCCGCCAGACCGACAAGCTGAAGCAGGAGCACGGCCAGGAGGTGGACGCCATCCTGGTGTTCTGCGGCACCAACGACTACAACAACGGCGTGCCCTTAGGCGTATGGTGGAACGAGCAGACGACCAAGGTGGAATACGGTCATGGACAGGTGAAGAAGATGGTTGAGCGCCGTCAGCGCACGCCGGCCATGGATGCCAACACCTATCGCGGACGCATCAACATAGCCCTCGACTCACTAAAGCGCACCTTCCCCACGAAGCAGATTGTGCTGCTGACACCCATCCACCGCTCCGACTTCCATGCCAACGAGAAAAACTGGCAGTGCGACGAGTCGTATACCAACCAGTGCGGGCTCTACATCGACGACTACGTAGAGGCTGTCAAGGAGGCCGGCAACATCTGGGCCGTGCCCGTCATCGACTGGAGCGCCTCCTGCGGCCTGATGCCCATGCTCGCCGAGCACGAGCAATACTTCAACCACCCCAAGACTAATGGCGACTCGCCGCAGGGCACCGACCTGCTGCACCCCAACAACCGGGGCCACGAGCGCATGGCCAAGACGCTGATGTACCAGTTGCTGGCGCTGCCCTGCACGTTCTGACGGCAAATTCTGGAGGGCGCATCGCTGCGGCCTCCAGAATCACCCGGGTACTACTCATTTTGTTTTATAATTACTTTACTAACTTTTCCTTTGCGTCCAGATGGTAGGTGAACCTGATGCCGACGTAATGGTGGCGGAAGTCGTGCCACGAGGTGGTCTGCTGGTAGGCCGTCTGCTGGCTCCGGCGTCCGTCCTCGTTGTTCAGTATGTCGTCGAACTCCAGGCCGAGGCGGGCTTTGTTCTTCAGTATCTTCCAGCCGACGGCGGCGTCCCAGACGAGGATGTTGCGGTTCATGCTGCCGAAGGTATAGCCCCGACTGGTGTGCTCGGTGAGAGTGGTGTAGAAGACGAAGTCGCCGTAGATGGCCTCAGCCCTCAGGCCGTAGTCATTGTTCCAGTGGGTGGTGTTCAGCCCGGGCGAGGCGGAGTAGCGCAGGCGCTCGGCGCTGATCTCGGTGAAGACGGTGGCCTTGAGCCAGTTGTAGTCGAGGGATAGGGTGATGTTTTCTTGGGAAGTGAGGGAGCCCACGCACTGCTGACCCACCCCCGCCCCCTCCCTATGAGGGAGGGGAGTAGTTACTATAGAAGTAAGGTAACCATAGCTTTTGCTCGCATTCAGTCGGAAGTTGCTTTGCAGTCGGAAATAGTCGCCGAGGGCCTGGTCGAGGTTCACGCGGAAACTCCACGAATGGCTGCCACGGACGTTCTCGGGTCGGCTGACATAGACGGTGGTCGCAGGGTCGTAGCTGAGGGCGGTGGTGGTCTCGCGGTCGCTGCGGTTGTAGCCTACGGTGGTGCTGAGCGAGGTCTGGCTGCGGGCAAGCACCATGTTATAGGTCAGGCTCACGGCGTGGGTGTGGGTGTTTCGCAGGCCGGGGTTGCCCTCAGTGATGAAGAGCGGGTCGGTGAGGTCGCGGTAGCCGATGGTTTGCATGATGTCGGGCTGGCGTGTCGTGAAGCTGTAGTTCAGTTCGAGGCCTACGGTATTGCTAAGTTTCCATGTGGCACTCAGTGAGGGGTCGAAGAAGAAGCTGCGGCGCACGGCGGCGGTGTCAAGCGCCCCGCGCCGGTAGTCCTGGCTCTCGCGCTGCCAGTTGGCCTTGACGTTCGGCATCAGTTGGATGGGCGCTAGGTTGATGGTCTGCGCGAGCTGCAGGCTGTGCCCGTTGCGCGAGTACAGGTTGTGGTAGCTGTTGGCGGCGTCGGCCGCCCCGTCGGTCATGAAGTCGCGGTCGTTCCGGTTGCGGCTGTAGGTCAGCGCGTATTGCGCCTGCACCATCCATTGCTTCGTCAGCCAGCGGGCGTGGTGGGCTTCGGCGGTGGTGGAGAACGACGTGGAGGGCGCGGTGTAGGTCTGGTTCAGGTGCGACGAGGCGTAGGCGGTGTTGTGGGCTGTGATGGTGCGGTCGGTCTGGCCGTCGGTTTTACCGTCTTGGTAGTTCAGGGTGATGCTGGCGCCGAGGGCGCCGTCCTTGACGTAGTGCTCCCAGCCGGCTCTGGTGTTCATGGTGGTTTGGTGGCCGTCGGTGTGTGAGGTGGTTAGTTGCGACAGCGTCGCAACATACGGGTCGTTTGCGGCGGCGAGGGCTTCCTGCTGGTCGGTAGACTGGCGGCTGTCTGAGCGGCTGCTGGTGTGCCCTGCGCTGGCGCTCAGCGTGAAGGTGTTCAGCGTGTCGCGCACCCAGTGCAGGTCAGCCTTCACCCGTGGCTCCAGCTTGTGGCCTCGCTGGTAGCTCTCCGAGGTCGAGCGGGTGGCGGCCGTGCCGGGGAAGTAGTTCTCGGTCTCCTGGTGGTCGTTCTGCTGGTCGTCGTCGTGGGCCACGCCGCCGGTGACGCTGTAATAGTTCTTCAGGTCGTGCGTCCCCGCCTTGCGCTGCCAGTTGTGCTGATAGCCGGCCGACGCGCCGTGCTCTTTGCCGAAGCCGTTGCCCATGTTGGCCGTACTCCCGTTCATGTTGCGGCGCCAGTGCTTGTCGACGTTGTTGGCGTTGGCAAAGACCATCACGGGGTCGGTCTTCGACAGGCGGTTCATCAGCAGTTCGCCGTCGTAGTACTTCGTGGTCTGGTAGCCAGCTTTCACGTCGCCATACCAGCGGTCGAGGAAGCGGGGCTTGATGGTCAGGTCGAGCACCATGTCCTGCTTGCCGTCGTCGCGTCCCGTGCGCTCGCTGAACTCCGACTGCTTGTTATAGGCCTTGATCGTCTCTACGGCCTCGGCCGGCAGCTGCGTCACCAGGGCGTCGCCGCCCAAGAAGCTCTCGCCGTCCATCGTGATGCGGATGGGCTTGCCGTTCCACGACATCCTGCCCTGGGCGTCCACCTCCACGCCGGGCAGCTTGCGTATGAGTTCGTCGAGGCGCGCCCCCTCCTGCAGGTGGAACGCTTCGGGGTGGAAGACAATCGTGTCGCCCTTAACGGTGAAGCGCCTCGTGCGGCCCGTCACCTGCACCATCTTCAGCATCTGCGGCGACATCCTCAGCTCTATCGTCCCTATGTCGAGCGTGTCCTTGCGGCTGTCGCTGAAGGCCAGCACGGGTTTCGACTTCGAGTAGTAGCCCAGCATGGAGACCTCGATGCTACCGCGGCCGCTGGCAAAGACGCTGAAGCAGCCCAGCGAGTCGGCTTTCAGACTGTTGATCATGGTGCCATAATCGCCGTAGCGCTGTGTCAGTTTCACCGAGGCTTCGGGCAGCGGTTCCTTCGTCTCGGCATCTACCACGCGTCCTTTGACGATGTCGGCCTGGACTGTTGTCTGCCTGCTCACGATGAGGCACAGCAGTAGCAGGATGCGGAGGCTTCCGCATCTGAAGTGTCTGGTTTTCATATTGTTTCTGGTTTCTTAGAAGTTAGCGATGATCTGGTCGAAGGTCACGGCGGGGTCGGTCACGCCGAAGCCTTCTTTCTTCAGCTTCTGCTTGCGGTGCTGCACGGCAGAGACAGAGATGACGTAGATGGCCGAGAGGGCCGTGTTGGAGAGCTGTAGGCGCGCCAGCATACACAGTCGGATGTCCTCCTCGCTGAACTGCGGGTGGGCTGCTCGCAGCCGCCTGACGAAGTTGCCGTCGGCGGTGTCGAGGGTCATCTCTATCTCGCGCCAGTTGCGGGCGTTGATGACGGTGCGCTTGCCGGCCGTCGGCTCCAGCATGTCGAGGATTTCGCTCTTGTCCATGATGTGTCCGCGCAGCATGGCTATCATGGCGTCCTTCTGGCGCAGGCGCTCGGCCAGCTGTTCCGCCTCGCGCTGATGGGCGGCCCGCTCAGCCTCGTGGCGGCGTCGGACGTTGCCGAGCCAGTTGCGGAAGACGAGCAGCAGGACGAGCACAGCCAGCATCAGCACGCCGATGACCGCCGTCATCAGCCGCCGCTGCAGCCCTGCTGACTTCTTCACATAGCCCGGTGCCAGATAGGTGTCGCGGTTGACGGCGAAATTCTGCTCCTCCTTCTTCGTCTCGCTTTCATACGATGGCCGCCAGTGCTTCGTGCCATCTTCGTGGTGTTCCTGCTGGACTTCCTCATACATGCCGACAGGCACGGTGACCTCTCCGAAAAGGAAGGTAGACTTAGACGCACGCAAGCTGCACATATAGGAGAAGTCGTCGTGGGGCATGGCCCAGAGTGAATCCAGACACTGATAGACGGCGTCGGTGACCGCCGGCGACGGGGGCGCGTCGAGCTGCCGGGCCGCGAGGGCGGCGGCGTGTTCCAAGGTGCCGAAGTGGTGCAGGTCGAAGGGTGAATGGAGAAGTACGGTGTAGCCATAGTCGTTGAGCATCGTCAGCAGCCAGCGCGGCTGGTCGGGCGACTGGCGGTAGTGCTGCAGCGCCCGGCGCAGGTAGAGTTCGGGCTGGGCCGCACTGTGGAAGGGCATACGATTGAAGAACTTGTCGTAGGCGCGATAGGCCAGGGCGTGGTCGCCGGTAGTCTCGGCACAGTGGATGGCCAGATGGAAGAACTGAGCGGTCTGCATGGGCAGGATGCTGTCGTTCTGACGGCGGCTGAGTACAAAGCAGGCGCGCCCGAAGCGGCGCAGGGCGTCCTCGTCGTCGGTCGTGCCGCCGAGGCTCAGCTCTTTATAATAATGGAACACGCGCAGGCGACTGCTGTCATCGGGAGTCAGCGCGTCGTCCGACTGCCGGTCGTCCGACTGGCGGTTGAAGTTCCACGTCTCGGCGTCCGACGTCAGGCAGACCGTCGTGTCGGTGTGGCGCAGGTACCATCGCTCTTCGTAGACCATGGCCCGCAGCAGGTCATAGAGCATCAGCGAACTCGCCGTCAGCCGCGTCGTGTCGACCCGTGCCAGCAATGCCGCCGCACTGTCAGCGTCAGCAAACACCACATTCTCAGCCGCGCGGAGCAGGCGCTTCTGCGGCAAGTCGCGCAGACTCCATGCCGTGCCGCCCGCTAAGGCCAGCACCAGCATGGCGATGATGATTCCAACAATCTTTCTTTTCATGTCCTTTGTTCTGTTATGACGCTGCAAAGGTACAGCAATTCTGCGACTTCTGCAAGTGAAAAGGGTGGAAAACCCCCTTCCACCACTTTCTTGCTGACAATGAGCTACTTACGGGCGCTCCTTCCACCCCTTTTCCACCCTCGGAAGTGGAAAAACACTGACATGGTGCAAAAAAGACTCAGGCCTGCAGCGCTTTTATCGTAATAATTTCGTACCTTTGTCGGCAGAAAACATAAAACCGACTATAAGCATGAAGAGACTATTGACAATGGCAGCCCTGCTGCTGAGCGCCGTCACGATGACGACAGCCGAGACGAAGACCGTGAGCTCGCCCGACGGGCGGCTCAAAGTGACCATCAGCGACGAAGGAGGGCTGGCGCGCTACGCCGTCAGCTACGACGGGCAGACGGTGCTGCTGCCCTCGCGCTTAGGCTTAATGACCGACTATGCCGACTTCACCCGCGAACTGACCATCACCCAGGCCGAGCCCAGCAAGACCACCTATGAATACCGTATGCGGCAGACCAAGCAGTCGCACGTCCGCGTAGAGGCCGAGAAGACCACCCTGACGTTCCGCAACGCCAAGGGGCTGGAGATGGCCGTCTGCTTCCAGGTGAGCAACAACGACGTCGCCTACTGCTACCGCCTGCTGCGCCCTAAGAAGGACAACCCCAAGTGCGCCGTCGTCAGCAGCGAGGTCACCTCGTTCCGCCTGCCCGACGGTACGACGACGTTCCTCTGTCCGCAGATAGGTCCGATGACGGGCTGGGAGCGCACGAAGCCGAGCTACGAGGAGGACTACAAGACTGACCAGCCGATGACACAGCGGTCGCAGTTCGGTCAGGGCTACACCTTCCCCTGCCTGTTTAAAGCCCCCCTGTCGTCCCCCGAGGGGGACAAAAAAGCCTCCCCCCGGGGAGGTGCGGAGGGGGCCCTGTGGGTGCTCATCTCTGAGACGGGTGTCGACGGCAGCTACGTGGGCAGCCACCTGAGCGACTTCGACCCGCAGCACGGCTACACCATCGCCTTCCCGCAGGCGGGCGAGAACAACGGCGTCGGCTCGGCCACCGCCGGCGTGCCCCTGCCTTACACCACACCCTGGCGCACGCTGACCGTCGGCACGACGCTGAAGCCCATCGTCGAGACCACCGTCAGCTACGACGTGGTGAAGCCCAAGTACGAGGCGTTGGCCGACTACAAGCCGGGCCGCTACACGTGGTCGTGGCTCATCTGGCAGGACGAGTCGATCAACTATCAGGACCAGGTGCAGTTCATCGACCTGGCCGCCGCGATGGGCTACGAGTACTGTCTGGTCGACAACTGGTGGGACCAGCGCATCGGGCGCGACAAGATTGAGGAACTGTCGCGCTACGCCCAGCAGAAGGGCGTCAGCCTGATGCTCTGGTACAACTCGAACGGCTACGAGAACGACGCCCCGCAGACGCCGCGCGACTGCATGTCGACGGCCATTGCCCGCGACCGCGAGATGGCGTGGATGAAGAAGATCGGCGTCAAGGGCATCAAGGTCGACTTCTTCGGCGGCGACAAGCAACCGACGATGCAGCTCTACGAGGACATCCTCTTCGACGCCAACCGCTACGGCCTGCAGGTCATCTTCCACGGCTGTACGCTACCCCGCGGCTGGGAGGTGATGTATCCCAACTTCGTAGCCTCAGAGGCAGTATTGGCCTCGGAGAATGTCTATTTCACCGAAGCCCACGCCAAGAGCGAGGCTTTCGAACTCTGCATGCACCCCTTCTGCCGCAACGCCACGGCCACCATGGACTGGGGCGGCACCATCATGAACAAATATCTGTCGAAAGATAACAAGAGCCGCCACCGCCGCTATACTACCGACATCTTTGAGATGGCATCAGCTATCGTCAACCAGACGGCCGTGCAGTGTATCGCCGTGCAACCCAACAACCTTTTTCCCCCTATGGGAGGGACCGAGGAGGGCTTGCCGCAGTTTGAGCTCGACTTCCTCAAAGCCGTACCCACCACCTGGGACGAGACCCGACTGCTCGACGGCTATCCCGGGCGCTACGTCGTGCTGGCTCGCCGTCATGGCGGTAACTGGTATGTGGCCGGACTTAACGCCGAGAGCGAGGCCAAGACGCTGACATTGCAGATGCCCGAACTGGCCGGACAAACCGTTAAATATTACACGGACGACACCAAGAAAGGGCCACTGCTGCAACAGTTGAAATTTAACAAGCGCGGCGAAGCTAAAGTGGTTATACAGCCCAACGGCGGAATCATTCTCTGCAAATAACTTGTCAAAAAATGGATAATAGGCGCTGTACTTATCAAATTTTTGCCTGAAAATTTGGAGATTAACAAAATAAGTCGTACCTTTGCACCCGCTTTTGACAGTATAACAGTTTAAATAGTAAATTGTAAATAGTCAAATAGTAAATAAAGTAGGTCCCTTCGTCTATCGGTTAGGACGAGAGATTTTCATTCTCTAAAGAGGAGTTCGACTCTCCTAGGGACTACAAACGCTCCACGTTCGTCATCTGCACAGCCAAGTGCTACTGGCAACAAGCCGGGAATGGTGACGATGAACCACCGCAAGCATTGAGCAGCAGCCGCAGGACGGTAGCCGTCATCGCTAAGAGGAAGTTTGCTTAGGGCAGCCGCAAGGCACAAGACCCATGAGCCGCAGAGCATAAAGAACCCAACAAATTAACAATTAAAGATTAAAAAAATTAAAATGGCAAACCACAAGTCATCGGTGAAGAGAATTCGCCAGGAGAAGACAAGACAGCTCCACAACAAGTATTACGCAAAGACCATGCGCAACGCCGTACGCAAGCTGCGCGCTATGACCAACAAGGACGAGGCCGTTGCCCTCTATCCGAAGGTTCAGAAGATGCTCGACAAGCTGGCCAAGACCAACATCATCCACAAGAACAAGGCCGCCAACCTGAAGTCAAGCCTTTGCAAGCACATCAACAAGCTGGGATAATCCATTAGAATTAACACCCATAGCTCAAACGGTCGCAACCATTCGGTTGACGACCGTTTTCCTGTAATTTGGCTCAACGTCCGACGACCGTTTTTTGTAGTTTTTTAGCAGATAAGCTTCGTTTATCTGACGTTTTTTTTATACCTTTGCACACAAATTGCAAAAATCAGTAAAATGTCTGAAGAACTCATACAAGAGCAGGAGAACTACTCCGCCAGTAATATCCAAGTACTTGAAGGCCTTGAGGCCGTTCGTAAGCGCCCCGCCATGTATATTGGCGACATCAGCGAGAAGGGCCTGCACCATCTGGTCAACGAAACCGTAGACAACTCTATCGACGAGGCCATGGCCGGCTTCTGCACCCATATTGAGGTGACCATTAACGAAGACAACTCTATCACCGTCCAGGACAACGGCCGCGGTATTCCCGTCGACGAGCATGAGAAGATGCACAAGAGCGCCCTGGAGGTGGTGATGACGGTGCTCCACGCCGGTGGTAAGTTCGACAAGGGTTCCTATAAGGTCTCCGGCGGTCTGCACGGTGTGGGCGTGAGTTGTGTCAACGCGCTCTCTACTCACATGATGTCGCAGGTGTTCCGTAACGGGCACATCTACCAGCAGGAATACGAAAAGGGCAAGCCGCTCTACGACGTGAAGATTGTAGGCGACACCGACCTTACGGGTACGCGCCAGCAGTTCTGGCCCGACGGCAGCATCTTTACCACCACCGTCTATAAGTACGACATCATTGCCAAGCGCATGCGCGAACTGGCCTACCTCAACGCCGGTATCACCATCACGCTCACCGACCTGCGCCCCGACGAGGAGGGCAACGTCCGCGAGCCCGAGGTGTTCCACGCCAAGGAGGGTCTGAAAGAGTTTGTGCGCTATGTCGACCGTCACCGCACTCATCTCTTCGACGACGTCATCTACCTGAAGACCGAGAAGCAGGGTGTGCCCATCGAGGTGGCCGTGATGTACAACACCGACTATTCTGAGAACATCCACTCTTACGTCAACAATATCAACACCATCGAGGGTGGCACCCACCTGATGGGTTTCCGCGCTGCCCTGACGCGCACGCTGAAGGCATACGCCGACGCCGACCCACAGATTAGCAAGCAGATTGAAAAGGCCAAGATTGAGATTGCCGGCGAGGACTTCCGCGAAGGCCTGACGGCGGTCATCAGCATCAAGGTGGCCGAGCCGCAGTTTGAGGGCCAGACGAAGACCAAGCTCGGCAACAGCGAGGTTTCGGGCGCCGTGCAGCAGGCCGTGGGCGAGGCACTGAGCAACTACCTGGAGGAGCACCCAAAGGAGGCGAAGCTCATTTGCGACAAGGTGGTGCTGGCAGCCACGGCGCGTATCGCCGCCCGCAAAGCCCGCGAGAGTGTGCAGCGCAAGAACCCCATGACCGGCGGCGGACTGCCCGGCAAACTGGCCGACTGCTCAAACAAAGACCCAAAGGACTGCGAAATCTTCCTCGTCGAGGGTGACTCCGCCGGTGGTTCGGCCAAGCAGGGCCGCGACCGCCACTTCCAGGCTATCCTGCCCCTGCGCGGTAAGATTCTGAACGTGGAGAAGGTGCAGTGGCACCGCGTCTTCGAGGCCGAGTCGGTGATGAACATCATCCAGTCTATCGGCGTACGTTTCGGCGTCGACGGCGAGGGCGACCGCGAGGCTAACGTTGAGAAACTGCGCTACGACAAGATTATCATCATGACCGACGCCGATGTCGATGGCTCTCACATCGACACGCTCATCATGACACTCTTCTACCGCTTCATGCCCAAGGTGATACAGGAGGGGCACCTCTACATTGCCACACCACCGCTCTACAAGTGTACCTACAAGAAGTTCTCTGAGTACTGCTACACCGAGCAGCAGCGTCAGGCTTTCATCGACAAGTATGTGGCCGGCGACGAGAATGCCACCGCCCTGCACACCCAGCGCTACAAAGGTCTGGGTGAGATGAACCCCGAGCAACTCTGGGAGA
>CAMHKU010000067.1 GCA_946185805.1 uncultured Prevotellaceae bacterium
TATAAATTCTATAAATACCATAGATTCTATAAATACTATAGATTCTATAAATACCATAGATTCTATAAAAGAGAAAAAATCACTAAGCAAAAAAAAACAAAAAATGCTACCAGGAGGGAAGAAAGACCAAAAGCCGCAAAGCATTTTCCGCCAGGTTACTAAGTGGCAAGACCTCTGGTTCTATCAGAAATCGGAGGTGCTTTACCAGCTGACCTATGTGTTTTGCGAGCGCTTTCTCCCTTCCTACGGTGACCGGACCGTAGACCAGATGCTACAAGCGGCACGGTCAGGGAAGCAAAACATCGTTGAAGGCTCCGAAGATGGCAAGACATCAACAGAAATGGAGCTAAAGCTGCTAAACGTGGCCCGTTCCAGCATCGGCGAATTACGCCAAGACTTCGACGACTTCTTGAAATCACGGGGCTTGCAGCAATGGACGAGTGACGACCCTCTGTTTCAGCCGATGCAAGACTTTACCAAAGCCCATAACAAACTAACCGACTATGAACCGTTCCTGCATGAGTGGTCAGCTGAAGAGATGGCCAATATAGGCCGTACATTGTGCTTTCAGGTTGACACCATGATGAACAAATATCTGGCAAACCTGGAGCAGCTATTCGTCACTGAAGGAGGCATTAAGGAGCGTATGCACAAAGCGCGTACCGGCTACCGTCAGCAGCAAGACGAGGAATTGAAAAATCTACGTGTGTCGGTTCAGGCCCTACAGCAGCAGTTGAGCGCAGCACAATCTGAAGCCACCCACTGGAAAACCGCTTACTCCGACCTTAAGCAGCGGGCTCTAAAAGCCTACTATGCCCAGCAAGAAGAGATAAAATCGCTGAAAGAAAAGCTTAATGAGCTATAGCTCCTATAGCATCTATAGTATCTATAGCATCTATAGCATCTATAGTTTCTATAGCATCTATAGTATCTATAGCCCCTATAACAACTAACAATTAATACAAAAAAAAATGAAAACCAAGAATTTAATTATTTTGCTTGCCATGCTTATCTCGCAGACCGCGCTGGCCGGCAGCGTGAAATCGCCTAATGGCAATATCGAGCTCAAGTTCACCGTCGACGACAAGGGACGCCCAACCTATGAGATGACCTACAAGGGACGCCCCGTGGTGAACCCCAGCCACTTAGGACTGGAACTGGCCAAAGACAAGCATGCCTCGCGAGGCATGAACGAGACCGACCTCATGGAGGGCTTCGCCATCAAAGACGAGCAGACCAGCGAGCAGGACGAGACATGGCAGCCCGTCTGGGGCGAGACACGCACCATACGCAACCACTACCGCGAGCTGGCCGTCACCCTGGAGCAGACCACCAAGATAGCCGAATACAAGGGCGACGGCACCAATCTGGGCACGGCCCTGGTGCCTCACGTGAGGAACATCATCATCCGCTTCCGCGTCTATGACGACGGCATCGGCCTGCGCTACGAGTTCCCGCAACAGAAGGACCTCAACTACTTCCTCATCAAAGAAGAACACACGGAGTTTGCCATGGCCGGCGACCACACCGCCTGGTGGCTACCCGGCGATTACGACACTCAGGAGCAGGAAACCCAGGAAAGCCGCCTCAGCGAAATACGCGGTCGCTTCAACCAAGCCGTCAACTGGGGCAACTCGTCGGTGGCCGTCTTCTCGCCAACGGGCGTGCAGACGTCGCTGCAGATGAAGAGCCAGGACGGTCTCTACATCAATATCCACGAGGCGGCCTGCGCCGACTACGCCACAATGCACCTGGAGCTGGTAGACGCCCAGACCAAGGCGCTGACCACCAAGCTCGACGGCACCAGCAATGCCTACACACCGGCACCCACGCCATCGCCCTACCCGCTGCCGGCACCATTCACCTTCGTCAGCCACCTGACGCCCGACGCCACCGGCCTGAAGGGTGCCATGCAGACGCCATGCCACACGCCCTGGCGCACGGTGATGGTGAGCGACGACGCCCGCGACATGCTTGCCAGCAACCTCATACTCAACCTCAACGAGCCCTGCGCCCTCGACGACGTCAGCTGGATTCACCCCACGAAGTACTGCGGCGTCTGGTGGGAGATGATTGTGGGCAAGTCTAACTGGCACTATACCGACGACTTCCCCAGCATCCAGCTCGACAACATCGACTGGCAGAAGGTGAAGCCCCACGGCCGCCATGCCGCCAACAACGAGAAGGTGAAGCGCTACATCGACTTCGCCGCCAAGAACGGCCTGCAGCAGGTGCTCGTAGAGGGCTGGAACGTGGGCTGGGAAGACTGGGCCAACATGTGGAAGCGCGACGTCTTCGACTTCGTCACCCCCTACCCCGACTTCGACATCAAGATGCTCAACGACTATGCCCACCAGAAGGGCGTGAAGCTGATGATGCACCACGAAACCTCGTCGAGCACGCAGAACTACGAGCGCCACATGGAGCAGGCGTTCCAGCTGATGAACAAGTATGGCTACGACGCCGTGAAGACAGGCTACGTGGGTGACATCATTCCCCGTGGCGACCACCACTACTCGCAGTCGATGAACAACCACTACCTGCACGTGGTGAAGGAAGCCGCCAAACACCATATCATGGTCAATGCCCACGAGGCCACGCGCCCCACCGGCCTCTGCCGCACCTATCCCAATATGGTAGGCAACGAGAGCGCCCGCGGCACGGAGTACGAGGCTTTCGGCGGCTCGCGCCCCGACCACACCTGCATACTGCCCTTCACGCGCCTGCAGGGCGGCCCCATGGACTACACCCCGGGCATCTTTGAAACGCAGCTCAAGTCGTGGAGCAACAACACGTCGTGGGCACGCATCACCATCGCCGGCTCGCTGGCCCTCTACCTGACGATGTACTCGCCGCTGCAGATGGCCGCCGACCTGCCCGAGAACTATGAGAAGTATGACGACGCCTTCCAGTTCATACGCGACGTGGCCTGCGACTGGGACGACTCCCGCTACCTGGAGGCCGAGCCCGGCGACTACATCACCGTAGCCCGCAAGGCCAAGGGCACCGACAACTGGTTTGTTGGCGGCAAGTGTGACGAGCAGGGACATAAGGTCAACCTCCGTCTCGACTTCCTCGACAAGGGGCGCAAGTATGCCTGCACCATCTATGCCGATGCCAAGGACGCCCACTATAAGACGAACCCCAAGGCCTACACCATCAGCCGCCGCATAGTGAAGCAGAGCGACGTGCTCAAGCTCACCGAGGCTCCCGGCGGCGGCTTTGCCGTCTCGCTGATTGCTGTCAAGTAAGTATAGGCGTACTACGTGCATCACGTCGGTTACAAGCGTCTGCTTGCAGTTTGCATAACGGAAAAAGACGGTAATCAACAACGTTAAGACGTTAATTTCTGATAAATCGTGGGCAAATGGCAGAAAAAAGCGTACCTTTGCAAGTCAAAAGGACAAGAGCCGCACGGAAAAGGACGAAACGACTCTACCGGACATCAAATTAAAAGAGGATAGATATGGCCTGCATTCTGCATATAGACACCAGTACCGACGTCTGCTCAGTAGCCGTCAGCGAGGATTCGCACGTCATCTACGACGAGGCTACGCCTCTGAAAGACAAGGAAGGAGCAACAAAGCACAACAGCTCCAGTGCCGAGCACTTAGGCTCGATGATTGACGAAGCCCTGTCGTTTACCGACTCCCATGCCATTCCCTTCGATGCCGTAGCTGTCAGCGGCGGCCCCGGCAGCTATACCGGTCTGAGGATTGGCGTGTCAATGGCCAAGGGCCTGTGCTATGGCCGTAACTTGAAACTTATCAGCGTGCCTACGTTGGAGTTGCTCTGCGTGCCGGTGCTACTACGCGAATTAGTTGAGGAGGGCGCCTTACTATGCCCTATGATTGACGCACGCCGCATGGAGGTTTATGCCGGCATCTACGACCGCAGTCTTAAGCCCGTTCGCGCGGTACAGGCTGATGTGGTTGACAGTGACACTTACCGCGAATGGCTCGACAGCGGTAAGGTGTACTTCTTTGGCAATGGCGCCAAGAAATGTATGGAGATGATAGCCCACCCCAATGCCTGCTACATTGATGGCATCCAGCCAATAGCCAAATGGATGCAGCCTCTGGCTGAGCGCCGCTTGATGATGGGACAGACCGAGGACGTAGCTTACTATGAACCATTCTACCTGAAGGACTTCGTGGCCAAGAAGTCGAAACCCTTGCTGTAAGGTAAATTGTAAATTGTCAATCGTTAAATTGTAAATCAAACAGTGGATATTAAAGGATTAGACTACAACACGCAGCGCGAGAAGCTGCAGATGCCGGAGTATGGACGCGAGATACAGAACATGGTAGACTATGCCATTGAGCTGCCCTCGAAAGAAGAGCGCCTGAGGTGTGCTCATTCCATTGTTAAAATGATGCTGACGAAGATGCCTCAAATACGCTCTAACGCCGGTTATGAACAGACGCTCTGGGACCATCTGTACCTGATGTCTGGCAAGCGCCTTGACATTGACTGGCCCTATGATGTCTCCAATGCTGAGAAAATTCACACCCGGCCTGCTGCCATCCCCCTGCGTCAGCGTCCCATCCATACGCGGCACTACGGGCGATTGGTAGAAGACCTCTTGGAGCAATTGAAGACCATGACTGAAGGTGACGCCCGCACCGAGCTGGTGCGCCGCGTGGCAAACCAGATGAAGCGCGACTTGATGACGTGGGGACACGGTACTGCCGACGACGAGAGGGTTATAGCCGACCTATCACGCATGACCGATGGAGCTATACAGCTCGACCTCAACGCTTTTAAGTTTGACAAGGTAACGGCTATCAGCCAGACGGAAGGCAAGAAGAGCCGTAAGCGCAAATAAGGCAAGCGCCACCATCATATTTCCTGCTCGACACAGACATAAGTATCATTTACCGATATGGCCTCATTCAAGATAGAAGGCGGACACCCGCTGAAAGGTGTCATCAGACCGCAGGGCGCCAAGAATGAAGCGCTGCAGGTTATTAGTGCCACGCTACTCACCAGCGAGGAGGTTACTATCAGCAACATCCCCGACATTCGCGACGTCAACAACCTCATAGCCCTGCTCAGCGATATGGGTGTAAAAGTTGAACAGCGACAAACAGACAGCGAAGAGCGGACATACTCTTTTTGCGCCGACACGCTCAACATGGACTATCTGGAAAGCGACGAATTTGTAAAGAAATGCGCCGCACTGCGTGGCTCCGTGCTGATGATCGGACCACTATTGGCACGCATGGGCAAAGCGGTTATCACCAAGCCCGGCGGCGACAAGATTGGGCGCCGACGACTGGACACACACTTTCTGGGCTTTGAAAAGCTCGGCGCCACCTTTCACCACATCCACGACCGCGACGTCTACGAGATAACAGCCACCCATCACGCATCGCCCAACGCCCTTCGCGGCACCTACATGCTACTCGACGAGGCCTCGGTAACGGGTACGGCCAACATCATCATGGCAGCTGTCATGGCTCAAGGTACCACCACTATCTATAATGCTGCCTGCGAGCCTTATGTACAACAACTCTGCCACATGCTCAACCGCATGGGAGCCAAGATTAGCGGCATTGGCTCCAACCTGCTGACCATTGACGGCGTTACAGAACTGCACGGTACCAGCCACCGGTTGCTGCCCGACATGATTGAGGTAGGGTCGTTTATAGGAATGGCAGCCATGTGTGGCGACGGCATACGCATTCAAGATGTATCCATCCAAAATCTGGGCATCATCCCTGACGCCTTCCGCCGACTGGGCGTGAAGGTGGAGGCAGACGGCGACGACCTGTACATACCTCGCCAAGCCCACTATGTGATAGACTCCTTTATCGACGGTACAATCATGACGCTGGCCGATGCCCCCTGGCCAGGCCTGACCCCCGACCTTCTTAGCGTCCTTATCGTCGTGGCCACCCAGGCACGCGGGTCGGTACTCTTCCATCAGAAGATGTTTGAGAGCCGGCTGTTCTTTGTTGACAAGCTGATTGACATGGGGGCACAGATTATTCTCTGCGATCCTCACCGCGCCGTCGTTGTAGGCCATGACCGCAGCCGCCAATTGCGTGCCCAGCGCATGTCGAGCCCCGACATCCGCGCCGGCATCGCCCTGCTCATAGCAGCGATGAGCGCCGACGGCACCAGTCTCATCAGCAATATAGAACAGATAGACCGCGGTTACGAGAATATTGAAGCGCGCCTCAACGCTCTTGGGGCAAAAATTACCCGCCAATAACCTATGCCCCAGTAGCCCCCAAATTCCCAGAAGCCCCAGAAGCCCCAGAAGCCCCAGCAGCCCCAAAACTCACATACCCCCCATGATTAAAGACTCCGATGTTTACAAAATTGGCCGCCTTGGCAAGGCTCACGGCGTGAAAGGCGAAGTGTCACTGCAATTCGACGACGATATCTTTGACCGTGTCGATGCCGACTACCTGGTGCTTGACGTTGACGGCATACTCGTACCTTTCTTTATTGAAGAGTATCGTTTCCGCTCCGACAGCGTAGCTTTAGTGAAGTTTGAGGATATAGACACACAACAGCGTGCCACAGAACTGACAGGCTGCGACGTCTACTTTCCCCGTGCCTTAGCCGACAACGATGACGGTCAGCCAACATTGGCCTTTCTTGTAGGTTTCACCATCGTCGATGCTACCAATGACACAGCCATTGGCACTATTGCTGCCATTGATGACCAGACGGCCAACCTGCTCTTTGAATTGGAGGACGGGCGCCTCATTCCCGCCAACGATGACCTGATAGCCAATATTGACAGCCATCGCAAAGTGATTACCATGAGTTTGCCGGAAGGATTGCTCACTCTCTAAGAAAAAAATAATTAGCAAAAAGCCGCGAAAACGTTACGGATTGTCGGATATTTGCTGTAACTTTGCACGCGATTAACAGAAAGAACGCGCAAAATGAAACTATTCGACGTATATCCGCTCTTCGACGTGAACATCGTCAAGGGCAAGGGCTGTCGCGTATGGGACGACCAGGGGCAGGAGTATCTCGACCTTTATGGCGGCCATGCCGTCATCTCGATAGGCCATTCACATCCGCACTATATTGAGAAAGTGACAGAGCAGCTCAGCAAGCTGGGCTTCTACAGCAATTCAGTGATTAACACCCTGCAACAGCAGCTCGCCGAACGCTTAGGCCGCATCAGCGGCTACGACGACTACCAGCTGTTTTTGATTAACAGCGGTGCCGAGGCCAACGAGAACGCCCTGAAACTGGCTTCGTTTACCAACGGCCGCACCCGAGTGCTGTCGGCAGCGAAAGCATTCCACGGGCGCACGAGCCTGGCCGTGGAGGTTACCAACAACCCCAAAATTATTGCACCCATCAACGATAACGGCCATGTGACCTACCTGCCGCTGAACGACCTCGCGGCCTGGGAAAGCGAACTGGCTAAGGGCGACGTGTGTGCCGTCATCCTGGAATGCATCCAGGGCGTCGGCGGCATCCAGCTGGCCACGGCGGAGTTTGCTCAGGGACTGCAGGCCGCCTGCAAGAAGTACGGTACAGTCCTGATTTGCGACGAGATACAGTGTGGCTACGGCCGCAGCGGCAAGTTTTTTGCCCACCAGTGGCTGGGCATCCGTCCCGACATGATTACCGTGGCTAAGGGCATTGCCAACGGATTCCCCATGGGCGGCGTGCTTATCTCGCCGGAGTTTAAGCCCGTCTACGGACAGTTGGGCACCACCTTTGGCGGCAACCATCTGGCCTGTGCAGCCGCCTTGGCCGTGCTCGACGTCTTTGAGCAGGAGCAGCTGGTGGAGAACGCCCGCCAGGTGGGCGACTACCTCATGGGCCGTTTGGCAGACTGCGCTAATAGCGCAGTTTACGGGACGATGATCAAGGCTGTGCGCGGCCGCGGCCTGATGATAGGCATCGACCTCGACTGCCCGCATGCCGAGGTGCGCAAGCCGCTGATTTTCAAAGAGCACTGTTTCACGGGTTGTGCAGGGCAGAACATCCTGCGCCTGCTGCCGCCGCTGTGTCTGACGAAGGCCGACGCCGACGAGTTCATAGAGAAGCTGGACACCACGCTAAAGAACAAAGCCAACAGCTAACAGCCAACAGCTATCAGCCAACAGCTATCAGCCAACAGCCAACAGCCAAAAAGACAAAAAACAAAACAATGAAAATAGCAATGATAGGCGCTGGCGCCATGGGCGGCGCCACCGTCGAAGGGCTGGTACGTACCGGCCTGTATAAGAATGAAGACATCTGCGTGAGCGACCCCTCGCAGGCCGTGCTCGACAAGTTTGTGAAGTTAGGCGTGAGCGTAACCACCGACAACGGCGCCGCCGCTGCTGATGGCGACGTGGTGATGGTGTGCGTCAAGCCGTGGCTCGTGGAGCGCGTGCTCATGGGCATTAAGGATGACCTGCGCCCCGAAAAACAGATTCTGGTGGTCATTGCCGCCGGTGTGAAGGCAGCAAGTATCCAAGAATGGCTTGGCGAGCAGTGCCCGCCGCTGTTTCTGGTGATTCCCAATATCGCCATTGCCGAGCTGGCGTCGATGACGTTCATCGTGCCGGCGGCTGCAGCAACGGAGCAGCAAACGGAGCAGGTAGTAAAGATTTTCGGGGCCATGGGTGAGACGATTATTACCGACGAGGCGCACTTGGCTGCCGGCACCACGCTGGCCTCCTGCGGCATTGCCTACGCCATGCGCTACGTGCGCGCCGCCAGCGAGGGCGGCGTTGAACTGGGCTTCAAGGCCGACGACGCCAAACGCATCGTCATGCAGACGATGAAGGGTGCCGTGGCCGTACTCGAAGCCAGCGGGCTGCACCCCGAGGCTGCCATCGACCTGGTGACCACCCCCGGCGGCGTTACTATCAAGGGCCTCAATGAGATGGAGCATGCCGGCTTCACGTCGGCCGTCATCCGCGGCTTGAAAGCCGGCGCCAAATAAAATAGAAACCGTAAAACAGGAAACGATATGGACGAACAACTGAAACAGATAGGCGAGCGCCTTCGCGGCCTTCGCGACGTGTTAGACATTCCGGTGAGCGAGATGGCCGAGACCATCGGCATCGCCGTGGAGAAGTATGAACAGATAGAGCGCGGCGAGGCCGATATCACCATCTCAAAGCTTATGACCATCGCTCATAAATATGGTATCTCCACCGAGGAACTCATCTTCGCCGAGACGCCCCACATGAAGTCATACTTCGTGGTACGCCAGGGGCAGGGCGTCAGCATCGAGCGCACCAAGGCCTACAAGTACCAGTCACTGGTGAGCGGTTTCGTAAACCACAAGGCCGACGTCTTCATAGTCACCGTGGAACCTAAGCCCGAGGCTACGGTGGTATATAAGAACACCCATCCGGGCCAGGAGTTCAACCTTGTGCTGGAGGGTAAGATGGAACTCTACATCGCCGGCAAGACCATCACCCTGGAAGAGGGCGACAGCATCTATTTCGACTCCACCAAGCCTCACGGCATGCTCGCCATTGGCAACAAGGCCGTGAAATTCCTGGCATTTACAGTAGAATAAGAGACTAAACTATGATTGAAAGATTTCTGAAGCAGACAAGCTTCACCTCAGTGGAGGACTACAACAAGAACCTGGAGTTTATCATTCCCGAGAACTTTAACTTTGCCTACGACGTCATGGACGCCTGGGCAGAGGAGAAGCCCGACGGCCTGGCCCTGCTCTGGACCAACGACCAGGGCGAGGAGATTCGTGCCACCTTCAAAGAGCTGAAGGAGCAGAGTGACCAGGCTGCCGCCTACCTGCAGTCATTAGGCATCGGCAAGAACGACCCCGTGATGCTCATTCTCAAGCGCCGTTACGAGTGGTGGGTGGTGATGCTGGCCCTGTGTAAAATAGGCGCCATCGTGATTCCCGCCACCCACATGCTAACCAAAAAAGATATTATATATCGTAACAACCGCGCTTCGGTCAAGGCCATCATCTGCGTGGACGACGCCTATGTGGTGAGCCAGATACAGGCCGCCCGTGCCGACAGTCCGACGGTGAAGCAGTATATCACCATCACCGACCACGGCAAGCCCATACCCGAGGGCTTCCACGACTACCAGTCAGAGTGGCAAAAGGTTCCGCCTTTTGCAAAACCCGCCTTCGTCAACGAGAACGACGACACGATGCTGATGTACTTCACCAGCGGCACCTCGGGCGAGCCGAAGATGGTGGCGCATGACTATCTCTACGCCATGGGGCACCTGACGACGGGCGTTTTCTGGCACAACCTGCACCCCGGATCGCTCCACCTCACCGTGGCCGACACAGGCTGGGGCAAGGCCGTTTGGGGCAAGTTCTACGGCCAGTGGTTTGCCGGCGCCACGGTCTTTGTCTTCGACCACGAGAAGTTCAACGCCGACACGCTGCTGCGCCAAATGGAGAAGTACAAGGTTACAAGCTTCTGCGCCCCGCCCACCATCTACCGCTTCATGATACGCGAGGACCTGTCGAAATACGACCTCTCGTCGCTTGAATACTGCTGCACTGCCGGCGAGGCGCTGAACCCTGCCGTCTATGAGAAGTTCTACGAAAAGACGGGCATCAAGATGATGGAGGGCTTCGGACAGACGGAGACGACGATGACCCTGGGCACCTTCCCCTGGATGGAGCCAAAGCCCGGCTCAATGGGCATTCCCAACGCGCAGTACGACATCGACCTGCTGCGCGCCGACGGCACGCCCTGCGAGGACGGTGAGAAGGGCGAGATTGTGGTGCGCATAGGCGACAGGAAGCCCATCGGCCTGTTCAAGGGCTACTACCGCGATGAGGAGAAAACCCGCGAGGCCTGGCACGACGGTCTCTACCACACCGGCGACATGGCCTGGCGCGACGAGGACGGCTACTATTGGTTTGAGGGCCGTATCGACGACGTCATCAAGTCGAGCGGCTACCGTATTGGCCCGTTCGAGGTGGAGTCGGCCCTGATGACCCATCCCGCCGTGGTGGAGTGCGCCATCACCGGCGTGCCCGACGACATCCGCGGCATGGTGGTCAAGGCTACGGTCGTCCTGGGCAAGGAATGGAAGGACAAGGCCGGCGACGCTCTGGTGAAGGAACTGCAGCAGCACGTCAAGAAGGTGACCGCACCTTATAAATATCCGCGTATCGTCGAGTTCGTAGACGAACTGCCCAAGACCATCAGCGGAAAAATCAGAAGGGTAGAGATACGCAATAACGATAAGGTGAAAGTGAATAGTGAAAAGTAAAGCATTTGCTGTTGCAATGAAGCATAGGATTGTCATCAAGGTAGGCTCCAACGTGCTGACGCGCCGGGACGGCAAGCTCGACGTCACCCGTGTGTCGGCACTCGTCGACCAGATTGCGTGGCTGCGGCGGCAGGGTATTGAGGTGATACTCGTCTCCAGCGGTGCCGTCGCCTGCGGACGCCGCGAGCTGAAGGTCAGCCACGAGTTAGACAGTGTGGAGCAGCGCCAGCTGTTCTCCGCCGTAGGACAGGTGAAGCTCGTAGGGCTATATTACGACCTCTTCCGCGAATACCATATCCATGTGGGCCAGGTGCTGACGATGAAGGAAAACTTCGAGCCCGGCGAGCAATACCAGAACCAGCGCGCCTGCATGACCGTGATGCTGGAGAACGATGTGCTGCCCATCGTCAACGAGAACGACACCGTGAGCGTCACCGAGCTCATGTTCACCGACAACGACGAGCTTTCGGGCCTCATCGCCCAGATGATGGAGGCTGACACGCTCATCCTGCTCTCGAATATCGACGGCATCTACACCGGCCATCCCGACGACCCGCAGTCGGAACTCATCCGCGAGGTGGCGCCCAACCGCGACCTCAGCGAGTATATCCAGCCTGAGAAGAGTGCCTTCGGCCGTGGCGGTATGCACTCCAAGTACACCACCGCCAGCCGTGTGCAGCGCGCCGGCATACGCGTCATCATTGCCAACGGCGAGCGCGACAACATTCTCATCGACCTAATGGAGCGGCCTCAGGATATTCCACACACAGAGTTTAAGATTTAGAGATAATAACCATGCAACTGAAAGAAACCTTTGAGAAAGTGAAGCGCGCCAGCCGCGAACTGGCTCTACTCACCGATCAGCAGCGCAACGAAATTTTGCTGGCCGTTGCCGATGCCATTGTGAATAATAGCGACGCCCTGCTTCAGGCCAACGCCGAGGACCTGGCCAGGATGGACCGCGAGAACCCGCTTTACGACCGTCTGCAGTTGACCGAGAAGCGACTGGCCGACATTGCCGCCGACATGCGCAACGTGGCTACCCTACCCTCACCTTTAGGCCATATCACGAAGCAGAAGACACTGCCCAACGGCCTGAGGCTGTGCCGCGTCAGCGTGCCCTTCGGCGTTATCGGCATGATCTATGAGGCACGTCCCAATGTCACTTTCGACGTCTTCTCGCTCTGCTTCAAGAGCGGCAATGCCTGCGTGCTCAAGGGTGGCCGCGATGCCGATGCCAGCAACAAGGCCGCCGTGGCGCTCATCCATAAGGTGATAGAGGAATATGCCCAGTCTCAACCCTCAAACCTCAATTCTCAAATCCTGAAAGACGTGGTGACGTTGCTGCCTGCCACCCACGAGGCCACCGCCGAGATGCTCGGCGCCGTGGGCTATATCGACCTGTGCATACCCCGCGGCGGCCGCAAGCTCATCGATTTTGTGCGCGACAACGCCCGCGTGCCCGTCATCGAGACCGGCGCCGGCGTGGTGAACACCTACTTCGACCAAGACGGCGACCTGGAGATGGGTAAGGCCATTATCAACAATGCCAAGACACGCCGCGTCTCCGTCTGCAACGCCCTCGACTGCCTCATCATCCACCGCGAGCGCATTTGGGCATTGCCTGCTCTCTGTGAGAAACTGGCCGAGAAGCACGTCGTCATCTACGCCGATGACGAAGCCTATCATGCCCTCAGTGGCAGCTATCCCTATCTGGAGCATGCCACCGCCGAGAGCTTCGGCACAGAGTTCATGGACTATAAGTTGGCCATCAAGACCGTAGGCTCGTTAGACGAAGCCCTCGACCACATCGACCGCTATGGCTCCGGTCACAGCGAGGCTATCATCACCCGCAACGAGCAGGCCGCCCGCCGCTTCCAGGCCCACGTCGACGCTGCCTGCGTCTACTGGAATGCCCCTACGTCGTTCACCGACGGCGCACAGTTCGGCCTCGGCGCCGAAATCGGCATCTCCACCCAGAAGCTCGGCCCCCGCGGCCCCATGGCCTTAGAGGAGATTACTACCTACAAATGGCTCATCGAAGGCGAAGGGCAGATCCGGCCTTGACCGTTTCCGTAACAAACATCATCGGCGCTCCCAGAGCCGCTCGGTCAGAAAGCGCTCTACGGCGCGGCTGATGGACGTCAGTCCGAAGTCGGCGGGGGTGACCTCGCACACAGGTATCCACAGGCAGTCGGCGGCATCGTCGGCTGCCTGTGGCGTTTGGTCATCGCCCACGCGGACGAGGAAGACGGCATCGACGGTATAGATGGTCATGCCGCTATAGAGATATTCGTTGGGCAGGGAGTAGAGATACTCCATCGCGTCAACCTGCAGGCCCGTCTCTTCAAGAATTTCGCGCCGCATGCCCTGCTCTATACTCTCACCCATGTCAACGAAGCCGCCGGGCAGGTCGAGGGTGCCCTTGGCAGGGTCTTTGGCGCGGCGCACGGCGAGCATCTCGCCCCGGCTGTTGACAATGATAGCCGCCGTGGCTGCCGATGCATTGGCATAATACACAAAGCCACACGCCTCGCAGCGCTTACTCTTGAAATCGTGTGCCACCCAGCGAGCACTGCCGCATGCAGGGCAATAGCGGAACTTATCTAACGGATGATCTTTCAGCATGGAACCATCTTGCTTAATTCGTAAAAATAGTTTTAATTCGTTGGTTCTACGAGATTTTGTATGGGTCATACCTTCGTTTTTGGGAAAACAGGGAAAAACAAGAAAAACAGGGAAAAACAATGTAAGCTGACAGTTTTAGGTTTTTATCGGTTTTCCTGGTTTTTATCTGTTTTTCAAAAAACAGTATCTATCCACACGAAATCTTGTAGAACCAATTCGTTGTCAGAAAAATTACCAATTGTCGGTGCGGAAGGGGAACAGCGGCAGTCCGGCACCGTTCTTGACATTGCCCAGCTGGAAGTTGCGGAAACAGTAGCGCACGGCCACCGGCTGCTTCACCTCGGGGCAGGTGATGAAGATAGCCTCGTCCCAGTAGCCGCCGCCGGGGCGCCAGAAGTGGCCGGCCTTGGCGGGGTGGAACACGCGGTCGCTGCCAGCCACCTCGAAGCCCGTCATGCCCTCGAAGGGGGCGTCGCAGTTGTAGTTGTCTTGCAGGTGTATATAGACGGTGTCGTTTTTCACCGTCATGTCCTTATACGACGGGCTCTTATACCACACCGTCTCCATGCCGTAGTCGCGGTTGAGCGCCGTGAAGGCCAGACGCTCACCGACGGGACGCTTCTGGGCGGGGTGAATCTGGGTGGTCTCATAGGGGTAGACTAGGTCGTTGGTGCATACCAGCGAACTGTTGGGAATAATCTGCTGTGCGCGGAACTGCTGCTCCTGCAGCTTGGCGCTCCAGTCGCCATTGACATCGCCGCAATGATAGGGCGCTATCTGCACGAAGTAGAAGGGAATGTCGCCCAGTGCGAACTGTCGGCGCCATTGCTCCACGAGTAGCTTCAGGCGCTCGGAATACTGGTTGCCGGGGTCGCCCACGTTGGAGCAGCCCTGATAGAAGAGTATGCCCTTGACGGTGTAATTGAGTATGGGGTTAAACGTGCCGTTGCCCCAGAGCAGCGAGCGGTGGTAGTCCTGCGACCACTTCTTGGCTATAGCCACCGAGTCGGTGGGGTCCTGAGTATATTTCTCCAAGTTCTCCTTCGTCAGCCAGCTCTCCACGCGCGAGCCACCCTTGTTGGCCTCTATCAGGCCCACGGGAATGTCGAGCGTGCGGCTCACCAGACGGGCAAAGAAATAGCCCGTGGCCGAGAAGTCGCCCACGGTCGCTGGCGAGCACTGTCGCCAATGGCACTGCGCATCCTTCAGCGGCGTGGCGCTCATCACGCTGGGCACCTTGATGCTGCGCACGCCCCGCGACTGGGCAGCGTCAAGCACCACGTGGTTGTAGTCGTCAACGGGGCACATGCCGAAGCCCTTGACGGGCATCTCCATGTTCGACTGTCCAGCGCACACCCACACCTCGCCGCTGACGACGTTATTGATGGTCAGCTCACCGTCGCCGTCGTCGAAGGTGATGGTCAGCTCATTGTACGATGCCTTGGGCGTCACTGGCGTCTTCACTATCCACGAGCCGTCATTAGCGACCTTGGCCGTCACCTTCTGCGAGCTCCACGACGTGGTCACCGTCACCGTGGCGCCAGCCTTAGCCCAGCCCCAGAGACGTGCCTCCGTCTGCTGTTGTAACACCATGCCGTCGCCCACCAGGTGCGACAGCCTTACCTTTGCCTGTGCAGCAACCACCAGCATGGCTACGGCTACACCAATCAATAATCTTCTCATTGCTGTATTAGTCTAAGTTTCTTCTGCGTGCAAAGTTACGAAAAATATGCGAACAAAACAAAAAAGCGAACCTAATTCTGCTGGTATGAGCCTATAAAAGCCCTTTGTTAGTAAAAGCAGAAGCCTATAGGGAAAATATCGATCTCCATACTTTTACAGGTTTTTGATTTGTTCTTGTGCAACTTCAATGGCTTGCGAACTGAGTTCTTGCTCGCCATCCACCGCATCAAGCACTTTGTCAGCCAGCCAGAGGGTCAGCATTTCGTTCTTGTCCTGATGGAAGTACTCAGCAAGTTTTATAACTTGTTCGCGCTTAGCACGCCTATCGCCACGTTCAATCTTGCTGAACATCGGAGTGTCTATCTCCAATAGTGCAGCCAACTGGCGTTGAAGTACGCCATTCTCATATCTTAGTTCTCTAATCTTTTTTCCGAATAACATATCACTATAATCTTATTTTTCTTCTTTGTTTATAATCTCCCAATAACCGCCAAAATCGCCACCGATACGAAAGATGAAACCTTCTTCCTTCAATCGATTGGAATGAAACAATTCCAAGGTGTAGAGAATTTAGGTTCCATACCTTCGGTGTAGCCATCA
>CAMHKU010000068.1 GCA_946185805.1 uncultured Prevotellaceae bacterium
GTCATCGCCATGGTCAACGGCTACGCCATCGGCGGCGGACACGTGTTGCACCTGGTGTGCGACCTGACGATAGCCTCCGAGAACGCCATCTTCGGACAGACAGGGCCTAAGGTGGGCTCTTTCGACGCGGGCTTCGGCTCCAGCTACTTGGCCCGTATCGTGGGCCAGAAGAAGGCGCGCGAGATATGGTTTATGTGCCGGCAGTACAGTGCCCGCGAGGCTCTGGAGATGGGCATGGTCAACAAGGTAGTGCCGCTGGCGGAACTGGAGGACGAGTGCGTCAGCTGGGCCGAGCAGATGATGCAGCACTCGCCCATCGCCCTGCGAATGATCAAGGCCGGCCTCAATGCCGAACTCGACGGACAAGCGGGCATCCAGCAACTAGCAGGCGACGCCACCATGCTCTACTACTTCCTCGACGAGGCTCAGGAGGGCGGTCGCGCGTTCTTGGAGAAGCGCAAGCCCGACTTCGACCAATATCCGCAGATACCGTGAGAAGTGAGAAGTGATAAGTGATAAGTGATAAGTGAGAAGTGATAAGTGATAAGTGAGTGAAGATGCCAATAAAGATAGACATTGAGGAGCGCGTGCTCCATTTTAAGCAGCCGGCGGGTACGAGCCGCGGCGTGTATACCGAGCGAAAGATATGGCTGCTGACAGCCACCGACGGCGAGCACCAGGGCATCGGCGAATGTGCCCCACTGCCCGACCTGAGTTGCGACGCAGGTCCTCACTATGCTGAAGTGCTCCGACACTTCTGCGACGATATTGAGCGTACGGGAGAGATTCCATACGAGGCTATGCGCGACTTTCCCTCCATGCTCTTTGGTCTAGAGACGGCGCTAATATCGCTTTACAATAAACAGCTTTCCCCCCATAAGGATGGGCTTTACACCACACAGATTCCCTCCCATAAAGGAGAGGAGGCGGGGGTGGGTTCTCCTACCCTCCTCTTCGACACCGCCTTCAGCCGCGGCGAAGTGGGCATACCCATCAACGGCTTAGTATGGATGGGTTCTTACGACGAGATGCTTGTGCGCATGGAGCAGAAACTGGAGCAGGGCTTCCGCTGCGTGAAGCTGAAGATTGGCGCCATCGACTTTGAACAGGAGCTGGACCTCGTGCGCCGCATCCGCCAGCGCTTCAGCCGCAGCGAGGTGGAGATACGCCTCGATGCCAACGGCGGATTCAACTACGAGGAGGATGACGTGCTTTATAAACTGGAGCTGCTGTCGCAATATGCGCAGTCGATAGAACAGCCCATCAAAGCCGGCCAGTGGGCGTATATGGCCCAGCTTTGTCGCGACTCTCCTATCCCCATTGCCTTAGACGAGGAACTGATAGGCGTCAACGACCGCGAGATGAAGTCACACCTGCTCAATGTCATCAAGCCGGCCTTTATCGTGCTGAAGCCGTCGCTGCACGGCGGCATGGCTGGCTGCCGCGAGTGGATTGCGGCCGCCCGTGAGCACGATGTCCGCTCATGGATAACGTCGGCTCTGGAGAGCAACATCGGCCTGAATGCCATTGCCCAGTTCTGCAGTGCGGTCTATGGCGACCACATCACCTGGCCTCAGGGACTGGGCACAGGGCAGCTGTTTACCGACAATATACCCATGCCACTGGAGATCCGCGGCGACCAGCTATGGCGGTTGGGAACATAAATCTTACTAAAATCTGAACATAAATGTGGCGGAGATAGAGAAGAAACAAAAATTTCCAAAAACTCTAACATAAATGCAGCGGAGATTTTACTTGGATAAAGAAGAAGAAGTCCTGCATGAGCGTTGAAGAATTTTTAGCCGAGTGGCACGATGACAGCCCTACGCTGCTGGTACACACCAGCGGTTCCACGGGTGAGCCGAAGCCTATGTGGGTGGAGAAGCGGCGCATGGCGGCATCGGCACGCATCACCTGCGACTTTCTCGGTCTGCACAAGGGTGACACGGCTCTGCTGTGCATGCCACTCGACTATATTGCGGGCAAGATGATGGTGGTGCGGAGCCTTGTGCGCGGATTGCGCCTCACCGCTGTTCCGCCCTCCGGCCATCCGTTTAAACCTAACAATGAAGAATTAGGAATTAAGTTTTATGATTTCTCTGCCGGCGATAACCCTGTAAGCTCAGGCAATGATAATTATTCATTTTCAAATATCAATTCTTCATTCAGCCTCGCCGCCATGGTACCCATGCAGGTATGGAACACGCTGCAGGTGGCTGACGAGCGTCGGCGGCTGATGGCTGTCAAGCACCTGATTATTGGCGGCGGCGCTATCAACGAGTCGTTAGCGGCAGAGCTGCGCACATTTCCTAACGCTGTGTGGAGCACCTATGGCATGACCGAGACCTTGTCGCACATTGCCCTGCGGCGCCTTAATGGGCTAGAGGCATCAGAGTGGTACACCCCCTTTCCTGGCGTCACGCTGTCGCAGAACGCCGACGGCTGTCTGGTGATTGATGCACCGGCAGTACACGACGGACCCTTGGTGACCAACGACATCGTCACCTTCAACCCTCAACCCTCAATTCTCAACCCTCAACCCATTGCCTTCCGCATCCTTGGCCGCAAGGACAACGTCATCTGTTCCGGCGGCATAAAGATACAGGCCGAGGAGGTGGAGCGGTGCTTGCATGACCACCTGCACTCACCTTATCTTATTACCAAGCGCCGCGACGAGAAGTTTGGCGAAGTCGTGGTGCTACTAACCGAGGGCGACACTGCCGAGGCAATGGCCGTCTGCCAGCGCGTGCTGCCAAAGTACTGGCAGCCGCGTGCCTATGTCCACGCCCCCCACATCCCGCTGACGGCCACTGGCAAGACTGCACGCAAAGAGGCAGAACGACTGGCAGAGAAGTAAGAAAAATGCTTTTTTAACACGAAAAGTGTTTCTTTTATAAAAATTTTTCTTATCTTTGCCGCGATAATTTACCATGACTTTATTTAACTATTAACTTTATAACCAAAACTAACAGTAACTATGAGAAGAACATCTCTAAAATTTGTTGTGCTCACCATGGCTTTGCTCATGGTGCAGACAATGGTCATCGGGGCTGCTCTCAGTGCTAAGGTAGTGACGGGTAAGGTGGTGTCGGCCACTGACGGTGAGGAGCTTATCGGCGCCACCGTTCAGGTGCAGGGCACCCAGACCGGCACTGTCACCGATTTTGAAGGTAACTTCAAGATCAATGCCAACGAGGGGCAGACGCTCGTAGTGTCTTACGTAGGCTTCCTCAGCAAGCAGGTGAAGGTTGGCGCCGCCAGCCAGATGACCGTGCAGCTGGAGGAAGACAAGAAGTCGCTGGACGAAGTGGTAGTCATCGGCTACGGCGTTCAGAAGAAGAAGCTCGTTACCGGCGCCACCCTCCAGGTGAAGGGCGACGAGGTGCAGAAGCTCAACACCACCAACCCGCTGCAGGCCTTGCAGGGCCAGACGCCGGGTATGACCATTATCTCTGAGAGCGGCCAGCCCGGTGAGGGCCTGAAGGTCAACATCCGCGGTCTGGGCACCACCGGCAGCAGCGGCCCGCTGTATATCATCGACGGTGTGCGCGGCGACATCTCTACGCTGAACCCCGCCGACATCGAGTCGATTGACGTGCTCAAGGATGCTGCCTCGGCAGCCATCTACGGTTCACAGTCGGCCAACGGTGTGGTGCTTGTCACGACGAAGAGCGGCAAGGACGGCCGCAGCGTCATCTCCTTCGACGGCTACATGGGCTGGCAGAACGTGGCACGCAAGGCCGAGATGCTCAACGCTCAGGAATACATGACCATCATGGACGAGCAGAACATCAACAGCGGCGGCGCGGCCTACAACTGGAAAGGCATGACCTCAATCTACGACAAGAACGGCAACGTCTACGACACCGACTGGGTGGACGCTATGTTCAAGAACAACGCCAAGACGCAGAGCTACAACCTCGGCATCACCGGCGGCAACCAGAAGGGCAACTACGCGCTTACCCTGGGCTACATGACCCAGGAGGGTATCGTCGGCGGCTCGGCCGTGTCAGACTATGAGCGCTATAACTTCCGTGTAAACTCCGAGTACCAGCTGATTGACGACTTCCTGAAGGTTGGCGAGCAGGTGAGCTTCGTCTACTACAAGAAGCGCGGCATCAGCGTCAGCGACCAGTATAACAACACACTGCGCTCGGCCTTCGGCACCTCGCCCATCGCCCCCATCTACAGCGACAACGGCAAGTATGGCTCGCCCTACAACGACACCAGCGACAGCGACTGGTATAACGCCGACGGCAACCCCTACGGCGCCATGATGACTACCATCAACAACAAGACGCAGCACGGCGCGCTGACGGCCAACGTCTATGCCGACCTGCAGCCTATCAAGAACCTGCACTTCCGCACCACCCTGGGCGTGAAGTATGACAGCGACGACTACCGCGGCTTCACGCCGATGTATCATTTCTCTATCTACAGCAACAACGACACCCGCACCTCGGCCTCGCAGAGCAAGAGCGACGGCACGGAGATTACGTGGACCAACACCCTGAGCTATGACTTCAAGCTGAAAGACCACTCGCTGAGCGCCCTCATCGGTATGGAATCTTACCGCACTGAGGGGTCGTCGGTCTATGCCGCCAACGGCTCGCTGCGCGAGGGCTTCGACACCTGGCGCTACGCCTACGTCTCTAACGGCACGGCCCAGAAGACCGAGGACGGCTTGAGCGTCAGCGGTTCGCCCTGGGACGAGCTGCGCATGGTGTCTTACTTCGGCCGTGTCAGCTGGAACTGGCAGGAGAAGTACATGGCAACGGCCACGCTGCGCTGCGACGGTTCCTCGCGCTTTGCCAAGGGTCATCGCTACGGCTGGTTCCCCTCGGTGAGTGCCGGCTGGGTGGTTACCAACGAGAAGTTCATGGAGCCTGTCACCAAGGTAATGGACTACTTCAAGCTGCGCGCCTCGTGGGGCCAGGTGGGTAACCAGAACATCGGCAACTACATGTATGCCGCCCCCGTCACCACATCGAACGTCTACTATAACTTCGGCAACCGCTTAGGCAGCGACGCCGATGTCTACGGTGCCTATCCCAGCCGTCTGGCCAACGAGGAGATTACGTGGGAGACCTCTGAACAGATAGACTTAGGTTTCGACGCCCGCTTCCTCAACCAGCGCCTGAACGTCAACTTCGACTGGTATCGCAAGTCTACCAAAGACTGGCTCGTGCAGCCCCCCGTGCTCTCTACCGTAGGTACCGGCGCGCCCTACATCAACGGTGGCGACGTGGTGAACACCGGTGTGGAACTGGGCTTGGCATGGAACGACATGATTGGCAGCGACCTGCACTATTTCGTCAACCTCAACGGCGCCTATAATAAGAATAAGGTGGGCAACATCCCCAACGAGGACGGTGTCATCCACGGCAAGGCCAACATGCTTTACGACAACTCTACCGAGTTCTATCGCGCCAGCAACGGCGAGCCCATCGGCTACTTCTGGGGCTACAAGACCGCCGGCGTGTTCCAAAACGACCAGGACATCAAGGATTGGATCAGCGCCGGCAACGGTGTGCTGCAGAGCGACGTGCAGCCCGGCGACGTGAAGTATTACGACATCAACCACGACGGCGTCATCGACGACAACGACAAGGTGAACCTCGGCAACGGCATGCCCGACTTTACCTACGGCTTCTCGCTGGGCCTCGACTTGAAGGGTCTCGACTTCTCTATCACCGCCAACGGCCAGGTAGGCAACAAGATTGTGCAGTCTTACCGCAACGTGGGCTCTACCACGGCTAACTATACAAAGGCCATACTCGACCGCTGGACGGGCGAGGGCACGTCGAACAAGATTCCCCGTGTGACCAACACCAACATCAACTACCAGTTCTCTGACCTCTTTGTTCAGGATGGCGACTTCCTGCGCATCTCCAACATCACCCTGGGCTACGACTTTGCCAAGCTCATCGGCGTGAAGTTCATCTCGCAGTGCCGCCTCTATGCTCAGGTGCAGAACGCCTTCACCTTCACCAAGTACGACGGCATGGACCCGGAAATCGGTTACGGTACCGACGGCTGGGTGAGCGGCATCGACGTGGGCTACTATCCCCGTCCGCGCACCTATCTCGTAGGTGTCAACCTGAAGTTCTAACGGCCTGCGGCCTAAATGAAAAATTTAAAAATGAAAAATTGAAGATTATGATTACCAAAGACATAAAACACCTATTAGTAGCAGGTTGGCTGTTCTGCGGCGCCGCCGCAGCCCTCACCTCCTGCGGCGACAGTTTCTTAGACGTGACGTCGAAGACTGAGACCACCACGGGCAACTATTACAAGAGCGAGACCGACGCCGCCCGCGCCCTCATAGGCTGCTACGACGGCTGGCAGTGCACGGTGTCGAGCGGCCCCACCTTCTCGTTCCACTATGCTTCCGAGCTTATGGGCGACGCCTGCTTCGGCGGCACCGGTGCCAACGATGCGCGCAACTCGCAGGTGATGGACCGTTTCGACATCAATCAGGACCCCTCGCAGGTGAACCTCCACAATGGGCTGTGGGACTACTACTATAAGGCTATCTACCGCGTCAACGAACTGCTGTCGCATGAGGAAGAGATCACTTGGAGCAGCGACGCCACTAAAGGGCGCATCATGGGCGAGGCGCGCGCCATGCGCGGTATCCTCTATTTCGACCTGGCCCGCCTCTTCGAGCGTGTGCCCCTGCTGTCGGTGCCCTCTACGGCCAATGTGCCGCAGTCTGAACCCGCCGACATCTACGCACAGATTGTGAGCGACCTGAAGTATGCCGCCGCTAACATTCCCGCCGACGCCTATCCCAAGAGCGACGCCGCCAACAACGACGGACGCATCACCTGCTATGCCGCCAAGGCCATGTTGGCGCGCGTATACCTTTTTTATAAAGGATACTACGGCAGCGACCCCGAGGGCCTGACACAGGCCGAGGCTCTGCAGGGTCTGGAGGATATTGTCAGCAGCAAGGAGTATGCCCTGGTGCCGCTGTACAAGAACCTGTGGCCCGCCGCCAGCGACTCGTGGACGCAGGATGCCAACGGCAACTGGACCGAGGAGTCTACCTACGCCGGCAACGGCAACAGCGAGACCGTGCTGTCGATGAAGTTCAACTACACCAGCGACTACAACGGCAACGCCGGCGGCAACAACACCATCCAGATGCTCTCTGTTCGCGGCGGCACGTTCAAGGCCCCCTACGGCCAGGGCTGGGGCGGCTGCACGGTGTCTAAGAAGATGGTGGCCAGCTATCCCACCGGCGACCAGCGCCGCCAGGCCTCGATCATCGACCTGAAGTCGGAGGGTATTGCCGACATGAAGGAGTACGAGAAGGCATTGCCCGACCAGCGCGAGTACACCGGTTACTTCAACAAGAAGTACACCGCCCGCTCCAAGTGGTTCCAGGGCGACGACGGCTCGTGGACACTCACCCACTACTATAACGACGTGATGGGCGGCGACTTCCAGATTTCGCAGCCTCAGGACTATGTGCTTATCCGCTATGCCGACGTGCTGCTGATGGCCGCCGAGCTGGGCAGCACCAATGCCCAGAGCTACTTCAACCAGGTGCGCGAGCGCGCCTTCACCGAGCAGACCGCCGACGGCACCACCCAGCTCAGCAGCTACTACCAGGCCAAGACCGCGAGCAAGGCCAACATCCTGGAGGAACGCCGCCTGGAGTTTGCCTTCGAGGGCATACGCTATTGGGACCTGCTGCGCCAGGGTGTCGACGTGGCCGCACAGGCTATTGCCGCCAGCGGCGAGGCTGTCACCACCGGCGGCAGCGACGATGTCGTGAGCATACAGGCTGCCAACATTACCTCTAAGCGCGGCTTCTGCCAGATTCCGCTCACGCAGATTCAGCTCTCTAACAATGTGCTGACGCAGAACCAGGGATGGTAATGCGCTTCGCTAGTGAAAAGTGATAAGTGAAAAGTATTAAATTGAAAATTATGATTACTAAAAGCATAAAACACCTATTATTTGCAGGCCTGCTGTGCTGTGGCGCCGCCGCAGCCTTCACCTCCTGCTCGCCCGACGACTATAGCCTGGGCAGCAAGGATGTTACCCGCGACGACCTCATCGAGGGCATAGGCTTCGACATCGTACCCGATGCCGGCAATCCCAATATCGTCAACCTCGTGGCCAAGGATAAGTATAAGAACTACCAGGTGCTGTGGAACCACTCTCAGGGCCGCGGCAAGGGCAGCACAGTGACGCTGAAGTTTCCCTTCGCCGGCACTTACGTGGCACAGATGGGCGTAGAGACCCGCGGTGGCGTGGTCTATGGCGACTCTGCCAAGTTTGAGGTGAAGCAGTTCTGCGCCGACTTTGTCAACGACGAGCTGTGGACGAAGCTCACCGGCGGCGTAGGCCAGACCAAGCGCTGGTACTTAGACCTCGACAGCCGTGGCATCTGCCGCCACTTCGTTGGTCCGCTCTATTTCTACGGCACCGCCGACAACTGGAACACCGTCACCTTAGGGCAGACCGTCGAGGGCGACAGCTGGAGCTGGGCGGCCGATTGGGCAGGCCAGAGCTCGTGGCTCTTAGGCTCTACGGGCGCCATGGACTACGGCTACATGGAGTTCGGACTGGCCGGCGGCGCCACCGTCAAGGTGGTTGACAACGCCCAGAACCGTGTGATGAACGGACAGTTCCAGATGGACACCGACAACCACACCATGAAGCTCACCGACGCCCAGGTGCTCCATGACCCCGGCCGCGACGCCATCGTCACCCAGTGGGGCAACGTCACCATCCTGGCACTCACCGACGACTACATGCAGCTGGCTGTGCTGCGCGATAACGACCCCAACGAGGGCAACTGTCTGCTGTCATACAACTTCATCTCCGAGGACTATCTCAACAACTGGACACCCGAAGTGGTAGACCAAGGCGACGTGGTGCCCACACTGCCCGCCGACTGGCGCGACTATGTTGAGCCAAAGACTCAGAAGCAGGTGACCTTCAAGCTGGCCGCCGACGACAAGCCCTTCGACTGGATGAACCTCGACGGCACCAACAAGGGCATCGAGGGCTTCGACGCCAACAGCGGCATTGAAGACCTGACGCTCGAGCTCAACCGCAGCGACAACAGCTACAAGTGCACCTCGTCGACGGGCACCGCCGTCAGCGGCACCTACAGCCTCAGCGACGACGGTATATTCACCTTCAGTGCCGGACTGCCCACGGAGGCTCTCTCGCAGAACGGCCTCGCCGTGTTCAAGGCCAACGCCGACAACACGCTGCGCATCATGAGCATCGAGGTCGACGACTACAGCGGCGCACTGGGCAACATCTGGCTCGGAGCACAGCAGAAGGACGACCAGGGCAACCTCTACCAGTACATGGGCTATCACTTCAAGCCCTATGTCGCCGGTGGCGACGCAGGTCCGCGCTATACTGCCAACATCAACTTCTTCGACACCGACTGGGTGTTCATCAATGGCGAAAACGTATTCATCACCGGCGACGGCGACTACACCTTCACCATCAGCGGCACCAGCGACAAGCCCTACGGCATCTATCTCGACGTAATGAAAATCCTGGCCGACCATCCTAACATGGACATGAGCATCAAGGACATCAAGGTTGACGGCCAGAGCATCGCCTTCGACGACACCGCCATCGACCGCGGCGTCGGCGACGCTGCCACCACCGCCCGCCGCTATATCCTCAACCCCTGGGGCGCAACGGCCGGCGACGCACCTAAGTATTCGTTCACATCGACTATCGAGGTCACCCTCCACGTGGTGTTCGACAACGGCGCGCCATACATCACTGAAGAGTGATAAGTGAAGAGTGATAAGTGAAGAGTGATAAGTGATAAGTTGAAAAACTAAAAACACCAACGAACATTATGAAGAATATCAAGCAATACATAACCAAGAGTCGGCTGTGCTGCGGCGTTGCCGCAGCCCTCGCTCTCCTGTCGTTCGCCGCCTGCAGCGACGACGACTACAGCGTGGCCACGGGCAATATCATCACTACGGTAGAGACCGGCGACGCCGCCGTCACCGCCACCACGGCCACCACCCAGGGCACCGTGCTCGACCTGTCGAAATACGCCTCCAGTTCCTACGACGTGGGCGTTGTCTACGGCACCGCCGCCGACCCCACCGCCGGCGGCAAGAAGCAGAGCGGCACCCTTAGCGACGGCGCCGTGACCACCACGCTCACCGGACTGACCAAGGGCCAGACCTACTACTACGCCACCTACGTCACCCTGCAGGGCAAGGTGACCAACTACGGCACCGTGAAGCAGTTTACCACCACCGACGCCACCATCGCGGCTCTCGACGCCACCAACGTCACCTCCGTCGGTGCTACCATCGGCGCCACGGTCAATGCCGACGCCGCCCAGATCAATGTCGGCTCTACGCAGATAGAGTATGGCATGAAGATTGCCACCGAGGCCGACGACGTGGCCACGGGCGTGGAGTTCACCGCGGCCAGTGCCGACAAGTCGTTCACCGTCAACATCAGCCAGCTGCTGCCCGGCCGCACTTATTACTATGCCGCCTACTTCAAGATGGGCGACGGTGCCGTCTACAGCGACACGAAGCAGTTTACCACCGCCACCAAGGACATGGAATATGTAGACCTGGGACTGTCGGTGATGTGGGCCAAGTATAACCTCGGCGCCGAGAGCGAGCTGCAGACTGGCGGCTACTACGGCTATGGCGACCTGACGGGTCTGCAGACGAGCGACTACCTGAGCGACTACGCCACTGGCGACATCAGCGGCACGGCCAACGACCTGGCCCTGGCTCTCTCTGCCGCCATCGACGGCCAGGCCGTGAACAAGAGCCAGCTGCCTACCGCCGCACAGTGGGCCGAGCTGATCGAGAAGACCACGCAGGCTTACGTCACCGAGAGCGGCGTCAACGGCGTGCGCTTCACGGCTAAGAATGGCAACAGCATCTTCCTGCCTGCAGCCAGCTATCGCGATGGTACCGCCATCGCCGGTGCACCCACCGACGCCAATATCATCGGTTGGATGCCTACCGACGGCTACTACTGGACGGGCAACATCAGCGCTACCAATGGCGACTATGCTCAGACGGTGAACTTTACCGAGGGGCAGAACCCCTTGGCACAGTCGGGCGTGTCGAAGCGCTCACTGGGGCTTAGCATCCGCACCGTGCGCGAGGCTGACCCCGTGCCCGTGATTGATGTCAACGTGACGAAGCTCGCCGTCGGCGACCTTGAGAACAACGGCCGCATCCGCATAGAGATCTACAACGAGTACGGCTCTACGAAGGCCGACCCGGGCATCAACACCAACCTTATCAAGTTTAGCAAGAACATGGTGGGCAAGGTGAAGCTCAGCGGCATCACCGGCAACCTGAAGGAAGGCGCTCCCGCCGAGTACTACGCCGGATGGGAGGCCAGCGACCCCACCTGGGGACCGTCGCTGTGGTCGAACTTCGCCTCTAAGTACGACGCAAAGATTACCGGCGACGGTGAGTACACACTGTGGCTGGAAACGGCCTCAGAGTGGAACGGCGCCGTGGTCTTCTGCATCGACATCGACCAGCTGGGCGCCAACCTCGTTGACCCCTCGCTGCTGAAGGTGGAGAGCCTGCAGCTGGCCTTCGACGTGGAGGATGCCAAGATGCAGTACTATGTTGACAACTCGAAGATATTCTTCAACAATAAGGACGGCAACGGCACCGACGGCCGCATAGAGCTGTTCAACGAGTGGGGCGACACCAAGAGCGCCGGCGTTGACTATAGTGACCTGAAGTTTGGCGGCTACATGATTGTCAACTTCACCATCAGCGGCATCGACGGCAACCTCGTTGACGGCGCCTCGAAGAGCTACAAGACCGAGCTCTCGTTTGCCGACCAGACGTGGGGCATCTCCTACTGGGGCGGCTTCGAGGCTGCTGCCACCACCGTCACCGGTGACGGCACCTACGAGGTGTGGGCTCCGCTCTCCGGCGATGTGCTGACGGGACCCGTGGTGTGGACCATCGAGCTCTACGGCCTCTGGAAGGACCTCGTAGACGGCTCGAAGGTGAAGGCTACCATCAACAAGGTGATCATCCCCGGCAAGAAATAATTTTTTAGGAAGGAGTTAGAAGGAGTCAGAAGGAGATAGAAGGAGTTAGAAGTCAATAGTTCTGCTCCTCAAAAGTCCTCTTCATCATAATATACATGAAGTAGTAATGACTTCTAACTCCTTCTTAACTCCTTCCTAACTCCTCTTAACTCCCTTTAACTCCCTAAATATGAAAGCAATGAAGCAACTACTGACACTCACTGTGATGCTGCTCACCGCCGCCGCCCTCTACGCCTGTGGCGGCGACGACGACGGCGGCAGCAGCCCCGCAGTAACCCTCACTGTACCTACGAAACAGCATACCTATGCTGCTTCCGGGGGCACGTGGGACTTCGTCGTGCAGGCCTCCCAGAAGCCTGCCATTGCCTCGTCGGCCTCGTGGCTGACGGTGAGCGAGCAGACGTCCACATCGGCTACCGTGTTTAAATATACCGCTACGGCCAAGGAGATGACAGAAACCGACGACCGTACGGCCACTATCACCGTCAGCGCCGGCAGTCTGAAAGAGACCATCAACGTCACGCAGACAGCCATCGACGGCCTAGTCATCAGCAGTCCGCGCTTAGAGGCCTTCGAGGCTCAGGGCGGCTCTCTCACCGTCGTCATCAAGGCCAATGGCAGCTATACCGTCAACGTGAGCAATGACTGGATTACGCGCACCACCACCCGCGCCACGATGCAGGACTATACCGAGACCTTCACCATCGCCCCCAATGCCGGCACCGCCCGTCAGGGCCGAGTGTCGTTCTCTCTGGGCTCCATCACCGAGTCGGTTGCCATACAGCAGAGTGCGGGCACCAGCGCTCAGGGCGAGATTGAGGGCAATGCCCGCGACATTGCCAAGCTGATGTACCCCGGCTGGAACCTGGGCAACACCATGGAGGGCGGCAGCAACAGCAGCAACTGGAAAAACGTGGGCATAGCCACCGAAACATCGTGGCAATCGACGAAGACCACGCAGCAGATTATCGACTTTGTCAAGTCGCAGGGCTTCAAGTCGGTGCGTATACCCACGGCATGGGTCATGGGACATATCACCGAGGAGTCTACGGTGAGCATCGACGAGGAATGGATGGCCCGCGTCAAAGAGATTGTTGACTACTGCGTCGCCGACGGCCTCTACGTGCTGCTCAACGACCACTGGGACGGCGGCTGGCTGGAGAACAGCTTCGGCGACCTCTCGGCCTCCACCGTCGCCGCTAACAACGAGAAGCTGCGCCTGCTGTGGACGCAGATTGCCACCACCTTCCGCGACTACGACGAGCATCTGCTCTTCGGCGGCCTCAACGAACCCGCCGCCGACAGCCAGGCCAAGACCGACGCCCTGCTTCAATACGAGCAGGCGTTTATCGACGCCGTGCGCGCCACTGGCGGCAACAACGCCAAGCGCACGCTCGTGGTGCAGGGGCCGACGACCGACATCGACAATACCGACAAGTATTACGACGTGACGAAGCTCAGCGACCCCGCCGGCGACGGCTACCTCATGGTGGAGGTACACTACTACAACCCACCGCAGTTCTCAGGCGTATGGGAGAACAACCAGCCCGTATGGTTCTGGGGCGCTGCCAACCACGTCAGCGGCGACAGCCACAACGCCACCTGGGCTGAGGAAGACTATGTGAAGACGCAGTTTCAGAAGATGCGCACGAAGTTCAGCGCCAAAGGCTACCCCGTCATCCTCGGCGAGTTCGGCGCCAACTGGCGCAAGCTCTCTGCCCATCAGGCTGAGCACGATGCCAGCATCAAGCTCTTCCACGAGGTGGTCACTCGCGAGGCCGTCAACTGCGGCATGGTACCCATGGTGTGGGATATCAACGCCACCAACCAGAACGGCACCAACGGCATCATGACCATCATCGACCGTAGCGGCCTCAAGGTATTCGGCACACCCGCCATGGAGGGCCTCAAAGCCGGAGCCGCAGCCGCACAGTGGCCCGCCAACTGAACGACGAGAAGAAAGAAGCCGGAAACGGCCAAAATGCATAAATATTCATTCAAGACGGCGTGCGTTTCTCCAAAAACGCGCGCCGTCTTTTCAGAAACCGCTGCTGATTTTAGCTATAGCGAGGAGGCTCGGAGCGGTCTTGTGTCTCACACATTGACAATCTCCCACCCGCTGAGCGTACGCTCCGCAGTGCTGAACGCGATGCCCACCTTCTGCAGGCACAGACCCTCGCGGCTGTAGGGCAGCAGGTAGCCCTTCTGGTCTATTTGGGCCAGGGCCTCGGCGGAGGGGCGGTCAATCTTCAACTCCATCACGTAGAGGTCGGTCTAGGTCTGCATCACCATGTCGATGCGGCCTTTGGCCGTGCGAACCTCCATCTCGACGTAGCGGCCCAGGAGCGAGAAGACGACTTAGAGCATCGTCTGGTGTATGCCCGTGGGCAGTCGCTTCAATTAGTTTGCCATATCCTGTCGCTCTCCTTTTTATGTGGTTTCACCGTGCAGATATACCTTTTTTTCTTGGAAGCGCCAAAATTCCCTTTCTTTTTCTTGTGAGTTACGCGGAATTTGTCTATCTTTGCGGGAGATACCTTTAGAAAACAAGTAGTAACAACCTAAACATGGAAGAATTATGACATAGCAACAGCTTTACGGGGAATACAAAGGCGGCACCAGGTGCCGCGCCCCCAAGACGGGAGAGATGTTTCACGCACGATTTATTAACTAAGCAATAAGGACTGCGCACAAACATCCCGTCCGACTGACTTTTTTAGGATTTGAGCTTTCTGCTCTTGTCTCTCTCTACTTTGAATACCGCCAATATTCGCTACTGAGAGCAAGCAGTTCAGAAGGTTCACGCCCAATAGGGCGTGGACTGTTCTTGCTTGTTTAGTAGCATGGTCACTTGGCGGTAACCTAAAATAGAGAATAAGCATCGGATGGTTTACGCCTTTTTTTAAAAAATTATGAAGAAGTACTTTTTCACTTTGTTTTTTGCCTATTTGTCATGCTTGACAATATGCAACGCCCAAAAACTGTTGCCGATTACAGGCAACAGGAGTTTTGAACCAACAGGTACACTGGATATCGACTTTATTGAAAAAGGGACTTTACTCCTGTCACCCGTTATGAGCTGGAGTGAAGGCGATTCGTATTCAGTTTATTTCAGCGAGCCTATCCCATCGTCGGACATTCGGATATGTGGTCAGACGGTTCCTCAAGGAGCCAAATATTTTCATAGCGCCATGCCTACCAGCCGAAAGCTTCTTCACTGGGAAGCAGCTAATGGGCAAGAATTTAGGGATCATGCCGTGACTATAGATATATCAACAGAAGCATCTGTGAAGTTGCACATTGCTGAAGTTATGATAGAGAAGAATAATGGTGAAATAATACCCTGTTACTATTGCAAATCCACTTTCAACACACGTGATTCCATATCACGGCAATTTGACAGTAAAAATTATCACTGGGAGGCCAATAACAGCGAAGAATTCGAACAATTCGTCGAAGTGGCTTATAAATCTTCTAT
>CAMHKU010000069.1 GCA_946185805.1 uncultured Prevotellaceae bacterium
GCACGTGATTTGTAATCTCGGGGTCGTTGGTTCGAATCCGACAAGAGGCTCAAGAGAAGAAGGTGCGTCAAAATACGCTTCGCATCGTTCACAAAAACAAAATAAAGCCCTGATAAAACATAATAAAACAATCTTCTACTTGTTTTTATCTGTTTTATCAGGGGTTTTATTTGTTTTGTTTATCACGCTTTAACGTAAAATTTCATTTGGACACACTCCCGTCGCCGCTAACTGTTCGCTGTCATTATCGTCATATTTTGTTCCCGCTGCAAAGATAATACTATTCTGTTGCTACGTTGCCGTCGTACGACACGGGGTCGCGATGCTGCGACTGCACATGGACGAAAGCCTTACCCGTGGAGTACACCTCCAATCGATAATGATAGTAGTCTTCTCGCGTGCGTACATATATATTAAAACATGTCAGATGCGGCTTCGGTTCACTCTGCACAATACGTTCAGCGCGCTGCTTGAAGTTCAGACCCTGCGAGGGCGAGCCATAAGGAGCCTGATAAGCCTGGCCCAGGTAGGGCAGGTAGCTGTTGAGCGTATCGCCGCGCAACTCGACGAAAAAGTCGGGTGTGACGATGCGCGAGCCATAACGCAGTGTGTTCATCGACGTAATGTCGATATGCAGCTGCCGCCGCCCTACAGCCTGCTCTATAGCCTGCTGTAATTGCGCCCGCCGCCGGGCACGCTCCTGTTGCGTAGCACAACCGGCAACGCCAGCCACAACCCCGGCCATCAAGGCCATGAGTAGCTTTCGTCTTAATCCTCTCTTCATCATACTACTTGAAAAATTTACTGCAAAGTTACCACATAGCTGGCGAAAAACCAAACATCCTGGCTCCTTTTTTATATTTTTGAGCTCATAAAAGGACCATCGAAGGACAATCTCTCCCTTTAGGGAACATGCAGTGGCGCCAAAAGCAGAGAGTTGACGCATCCGCCACAAACATTTAAAAAAGACAAAATCGAAGAAAATATAACGTCCAAAAGTTGCACGAAAAGGAAAATGTTAGTATCTTTGCAGCCGTCGGAGTTGAAAAAAACGGAAAACTTTCCGCCATACCCTAATGGAAAAGTTTCCCAAAAAGGAAAACTCCACCCCAAGAAACAACCATCGAAAACCGCTAAAAACCAGAAGCCTAAGCACTGCTGCGAACACGCCGGAAACGGTAAGCTACAGACAGAAAAAGAACAATTTAAGGATACAATAAAAACAATGGAAATTAAAAACTTCACCATTACCAAGCGCGACGGTTCGAAAGACCTGTTCTCGCTTGACAAAATTATGAACGCCATCGTCAAGGCGTTTGAGAGTGTAGACCAGCCAACAGACCTGGCGACCATCTCCAAAATCCTGAGCCACCTTGAAATGAAGGACGACATCAAGGTGGAGGACATCCAGAACCAGGTAGAAGAGGCCCTCATGAAAGAGGGTTTCTACAAGGTGGCCAAATCGTTTATGCTCTACCGCCAACAGCACACCGAAGATCGCGAGACGCTGGAGAAGATGATGTTCCTCTCGGAATACATGGAGAGCGTCAATGCCGCCACGGGCTCTAAGTACGACGCCAACGCCAACGTGGAGCACAAGAACATTGCCACGCTCATCGGCGAGCTGCCCAAGTCGAACTTCATCCGTCTGAACCGCCGCCTGCTGACGGAGCGCATCAAGAAGATGTACGGCAAGCAGCTGGCCGACGAATATATTGACAAGCTCACCCACCACTTTATATACAAGAACGACGAGACGAGCCTGGCCAACTACTGCGCGTCGATCACGATGTACCCCTGGCTTATCGGCGGCACCACGAGCATCGGCGGCAACTCCACGGCACCCACCAACCTGAAGTCGTTTGCCGGTGGATTCGTCAACATGGTGTTCATGGTCAGCTCCATGCTCTCAGGCGCCTGTGCCACGCCGGAGTTCCTCATGTACATGAACTACTTCATAGGCAAGGAGTACGGTCTGGACTACTGGAAGCACCCCGAGCAGCAGGCCGACCTGAGCCTGAAGAAGCGCTCGCTCGACAAGGTGATTACCGACTATTTTGAGCAGATAGTCTACACCCTGAACCAGCCCACCGGCGCACGCAACTATCAAGCCGTGTTCTGGAACATTGCCTACTACGACCGCTACTATTTCGAGTCTATCTTCGGCGACTTCTACTTCCCCGACGGTTCGAAGCCCGACTGGGACGGCCTGTCGTGGCTGCAGAAACGCTTCATGAAGTGGTTTAATAAAGAGCGCACCAAGACCATGCTCACCTTCCCCGTAGAGACCATGGCACTGCTCACCGACGAGGAGGGCAACTGCAAGGACCCCGAGTGGGGCGAGTTCACGGCCGAGATGTATGCCGAGGGGCACTCCTTCTTCACCTATATGAGCAACAATGCCGACTCGCTGTCGTCGTGCTGCCGTCTGCGCAACGAGATTACCGACAACGGATTCAGCTACACCCTCGGCGCCGGTGGCGTCTCTACAGGCTCCAAGAGCGTGCTCACCATCAACCTGAACCGCTGCATACAGTACGCCGTCAACCATCAGCAGGACTATCTGGAGTATCTGGGAGGCATCATCGACCTGTGCCACAAGGTGCAGTTGGCCTACAACGAGAACCTCAAGGACCTGCAGGCCCACGGCATGCTCCCACTGTTCGACGCAGGCTATATCAACATCGGCCGCCAGTACCTCACCATAGGTATCAACGGACTGGTGGAGGCCGCTGAGTTCATGGGGCTGAAGATTACGCCCAACGACGACTATCTGCACTTCGTACAGGGTATACTGGGCCTCATTGAGAAGTACAACAAGCAGTACCGCACGAAGGACGTGATGTTCAACTGCGAGATGATTCCCGCTGAGAATGTCGGTGTGAAGCATGCCAAGTGGGACCGCGAGGACGGATACTTCGTGCCCCGCGACTGCTACAACAGCTATTTCTACGTCGTTGAGGACGACTCGCTGAGCATCATCGACAAGTTCAAGCTCCACGGCGCCCCCTACATCGAGCACCTCACTGGCGGCTCGGCCCTGCACATGAACCTCGACGAGCACCTCTCCAAGCAGCAGTACCTGCAGTTGCTGAAGGTGGCCGCCAAGGAGGGCTGCAACTACTTCACGTTTAACATTCCCAACACCATCTGCAACGAATGTGGCACCATCGACAAGCGCTACCTCAAGGAGTGCCCCCACTGCCACTCTAAGAACGTTGACTATATGACCCGAATCATTGGCTACCTCAAGCGCGTGAGCAATTTCTCGCAGCCACGACAGGAAGAGGCCGCACGCCGATTCTATGCCCACGCTGGTACCCCCAAAGCCAACAGCTAACACCCATCACCTAAATGCTGAAATACGTTAACACCGACGTAGTGTTTCAGGAAATTCCAGACGAAGTGACACTCGCTATCAATATCAGCGGGTGTCCTTGTCGTTGTCCCGGCTGTCACAGCCCGTATCTGTGGACCGACATCGGCCTACCCTTAGACACCGGAGCCATCGACTACCTCGTCTACAAGGAGGGCGGCAACATCACCTGTATAGCCCTCATGGGCGGCGACGGCGACCCCAAGGCCGTCAACATGCTGGCGCAATATATCCATGAAGAATACCCGCTGTTGAAGGTAGCGTGGTACACGGGACGCATCCGTGTGCCCGCTATCATCAACCGTCAGGACTTTGACTACATCAAGGTAGGGCCTTACATACGCCACTTAGGCCCCCTGAAGTCGCCAACCACCAACCAACGGCTCTTCCGCCGCAACGACGACGGCAGTTTTGACGATATTACTTACAGATTCTGGAGAACATAATTACATGCTGAAGAGTGTGTCAAAATACGCTTCGCATCGTTCACTATATGTTTTGTTTAGCACGCTTTAGCGTAAGATTTCTTTTTGACACACGCTCCTGTTTGGTTAGCGGGCAACTGACTTGCGACGTCGGATTTGCTCTACTACCTCCAACTTACGGCCTATGCGCTCCAAGCGCTCCAAGGCGTGGCTACGTGAACGGACAATCTGATGGCGGTAGACGAGACAACAGATAACGAAATAGAGCACGGCCTGAATCCACAGCGCACAATACTCGTAGCTGACGTCGTTCAACGTAGCACCCATCGACTCCAGCCGCACGTAGGCCCTCACGCCGAAGGTTGAGGGGAAGAGCCACGAGATGCTCTGCCAGAAAGTGGGAATGTTCTCCTGCGGCCAGCTGATGCCCGTCATGAAGAGCAGGGGTACGGAGACGAAGACCATCAACAGCATCACGTTCTCGCGGTAGCGCACAATACACGACACAATCATACCGAAGAAGATGCAGGCCAGCACGTAGGGCAGCATCAGCAGCAGCAAATCCTGCCAATGGGCTAATTGCGGAAACGAGAAGATGCGTGGCACCACCAGCGTGAGATAGGCACCCATGACGGCGTAAATCATGAAATAACACGTAAACTTGCCGCCGATGATGCGGAAAACGCCCTGATAGTGGCTGTCGATGGGTATAAGCTCATGGTAGCGGTCGGTCTCGCGCGCCGTACCTGCCGACAGTCCGATACCCAACACCAGTGTCTGCTGCAAAATGAGCATGAGCACACCCAAGAGTATCGACGAGCCGTAACCGCCGGACGGATTGAACAGCGCCACCTCATCGACAGCCAGCGGACGCACGCTGATCTGTGCCTCGCGCACCGTTGCCGGTCGTGAACGCTGTATCTGAATACCGGCGCCCATGGTCTGAGTAACGCCCACGGCCGTCTGATAGATAGCCTGATAGGTCAGCATGAGACTCATGTCGCAATAGACGCCGATGGTAGCCTGCTGCATGCTGTAGATGTTGCGGTCGAACTCGGCAGGTATATGATAGATACCCTTGGCCAGCTGACGGCTCACCAGCGACTTGGCCTCGTCCATATCGGCGGCATGACAGAGCACACGGACGTCGGACGATGCGTCGACCATGCGCGTGAACTGCCGCGAGAGCGACGAGTGACTATCGTCGACCACCACCACGGGCACCTCGTGGACTACCTCATTATTATATATCCACGAATAGAGCAGCGGATAAACCAGTGGTACGATGACAAAGAAGATGAGCACACCCTCGTCACGAATGACCTGGCGCATCTCCTGCCGCCAGATGTAGGCGGCATCGCTCACGGCTTCGGCTATGTTACGGAATATAGACATAATTCAGCATCGCATTTTTAATCTTGCCAACAACGAGCCAGGGCAACAGCATGAAAGCCGCCAAAGCAGCAAAGTGGAACCAGGCTTCAAGCACGGGGAACCCGTTGAAGACGGTAATCTGATAAATCATGAAATAATGGCGCAGGGGGAAGAGCCACGACAGCGACTGCAAGGGGCCGTCCATGGCCATCACCGGGAAGGCTGAACCCGCCATCGACAGCGAGAGCACCGCCCACAGCGAGCATACACTCATCGACATACGCAGCGACGGCAACAAGCCGAAGGCAAAGATGCCAAAGCCCATGGAACTGAAGACACCCATCAGTCCGAGACGTATGATGCTCCACGCCCCGCCCTCGTGGGGGAAGTCCATCACACCATATATATAATACTCATATCCGAAGAAGATGGCGAGCCAAATGAGTAGCTGAGGCAGGAACTTGCCCGCCAGCGCCACCAGCATGTTGTCGCCGGCCATGTGTAACCACTCCTTGGAGCGCCCGAACTTCAGTTCCGTGCCGATACTGTAGGCCGTGATGAGGAAGATGAAGAGCATGATAATGCCCGGCACGAATACCGTGGAGAGATAGACGTTGTAGTTAGACCACGGGTTGGCTATCATGTGCAGGTCTACGGTGATGGGCTGCAGGAAAGCCTGTATCTGGGTGTCGGTAGCCCCGCGTGCACGCAGCGTGGCCTGTCCTACGGCTGCCGAGCCGAGGGTAGAAATCACCTTCAGGTCTTTCATCGTCAACGCCCCCGGCATCTTGGCTGCCAGACTGTAGTAATATGAGACCTTGGGCTGGCGGCCAGCCATAAGTTTCTCGGTGGTGCCTTTGGGGAAATAGAGGAAACCGTAAATCTCGCCCCGCTGGATAGCATGACGGGCCTCGGCAGCAGTGGCATAAGAGCCTACAATCTTTGTGCTCTGGAAAGCGTCGAGGCGCCGCGACAGAGCGCGGGTGGTTGAGGTATTATCGGCATCGACGAGTCCGATGGGCAGGTCCGTGGGAGCACCGGCCTCCATCATCGAGGTAAAAAACGCAATCACCAGGATGGGAAACACCACCATGCAGAAACCGTAGATGGGATTCTTTCTCAGAATCCGCAGCTCACGCATCATGACAGTCCATATCCGTTCAAGTTTCTCCACTTTCGCTTTTGTTCTTTCAATTAAATGACGTTATTACGGCATTACGTTATTACGCCATCAAGTCATCACTTCACTATCAGACTCATGCCGGGGCGCAGGCCCTCGAACTTCTCGGTAGGACGCGCCTTCACCTCAAAGGTTTTCAGGTCGTACTGACCGTTGGCCTTCGTAGCCTTCCACACGGCGTAACTGCCCTGGTCCTTCATATAATAGACCTTCATCTTCACATCCTTGTTGAAAGCCGGCACGAAAGCCGTAAACTCCGTACCTACCTGCATGCCGTTAAGCTGGTCTTCGCGCACGTTGAACGTGCCCCAGAGGTCGTTCATCATCGAGATGGTCATAATGGGGCTGCCGGTGCCCACGAGCTCGCCCACCTTGGGGTAGACGGCGCTCACCTCGCCTTCCATCTGTGCCGTCTGCACGGTCTCGCCGAGATAGGAGTTCACCTCCTGCACGGCACCACGGGCACGGCTCACCTGAGCCTGGGCGGCAAGCTTGTCTTCACGGCGCGCACCGTTGACGGCCATGTCATACTGGCTCTGAGCCGCCTTGCACTGGGCCTCCATGGCCTTATACTGGGCGTAGACCTCGTCACGCTTCTGAGCAGAAATCACCCCCTCGTCGAAGAGTCGCTGTATGCGGCCATACGACTTCTCGGCAATCTCCAGTCCGGCCTTGGCCTGCTGCAACACCTGGAAGGCACCGCGTATCTGCTCCTCACGGGCACCGTTCTGCGCCTTCAGCTCCAGGGCCGAAGCGGCACTCTCGGCGCCGCGGGCCTGCTCCATCTTGGCCCTCACCTCGGGAGCATCGATGATGGCCAGCGTGTCGCCAACCTTCACGTAGTCGCCCTCCTTCACGCGGAGCTCAAGTATGCGGCCGGGCACCTTGCTCGACACGCGATATTCCGACACCTCTACCTGTCCCTGCATAATCTCAGGGTCGTGACCCAGGGTGAAGAAACCTATCAGGGCCACGATAATCACCACTGCCACAAAGCCCAGGATGGCGAGCAGTATATTGTTATGCTGTTGTTTTGCTGATGACATAATGCTATTTACAATTGGACAATTTACTATTTACAATTTCTATCGATTTCTGCAGATTACTCCACCTACGGAATGGCGGTAGCCGCTCGGCGCTTTGCGACGCTTGCTACCAGCGGAACGCAAGAAATTCTTCACTCTTCACTCTTCATTCTTCACTTAAGAACGCCCATGACTTTCTTCATGTTCACCTGACTCAAGCGGACGTCGATCTCGGCGTCAATCTGCTGCGACTTCGCCTGCAGCCAGGCCGTCTGTGCCTCCATCACCGTAGTGGGCGTAATGACGCCCTCGCTGAATCCCAGGTTGGCCGTGCGCAGGTTCTCGTCGGCGCGCTTCACGCTGGTCTCTGCCAGTGCCAGTCGCTTGTTGGCCTCCTCCATCTGGTAGGCGGTCTGCGTGGCCTGCAGTTCAATCTTCTCCTTGGCCTCCTCCAGCTCCAGGTTGATCATGGCTGTGGCACCTTTCGATGCACGTACCTTATACATCACGTCACCCCAGTTCCAGATGGGTATGCGCACCAGCACGCCCACGTTCCACATGCCGCGGAAATTCTTCTGGAATCCGTTCAGCACGTTGGGATTGCTGATGAGGTATCCGCCGGTGAGTGCCACCATGGGCAGGTTGCCGGCCTTGAGGATATTAGTAGCCTGATGCGACATAGCCGCCATGTTCTCCAGCTGTTTCAGTTCGGGGCGGTTCTCTAAGGCCCGTGCCACGTCAAGCTCCGGCGTCAGCGTGACGGCGGCCACCGTCTCGCTCTCCTCCTCGGGCAATACAATCTGCTCGTTCACGGGCAGGCCGATGGTTTGGCAGAGCAGCATGCGCGAGAGCACCAGACCGTCGTTAACCTTGGTCAGCGTCATCTCGGCCTCGTTCACCTTCACCGCCACACTCAAGCCATCGCTGCGGGTGGCCACACCCTCGGCAATCATCTTCTGCACGTCGCCGTCAAGCTTTTTCACCAGGTTGAGAAAGGCCTGCGCCAGTTTCTGCTTATGGCGCAGCGACACCACCTGCCAGTAGGCCTTGTCGGTAGCATAGATAGTAGCCTGCTCCTTAGCGTCAATACTGTTCTGCGCCATGCGCTCATTGATGTCGGCCAGCCGGTTTAGGGCCACGATGCTACCGCCCATGAACACGGGCTGGGTAAGCATCACGGCGCCGCCCCAGATGTTGCGCGTGTCAGTACGGAAGGCGTCGACCACCCTCTGTCCGGCACCGTTGACCTTTCCCTCCAGAGCAGAGACCTTTTGTCCCATAGCCTGCTGCATCTGCTGCTGCATGCCTTGTATCTGCTCCAGAGGCACACCCATCTTTGCCAGCAGTCCGCCGACATTGGTCAAAGCCTCGCCGACGCCTCCCACCAGCGTCTGCCCCAGCTCGCCCTGTAACATATTGGTGCCCATATTGCCCAAGGCATACTTCTGGTCGCTGTTAAGGAGAGAGATTTCCTCACTGGTATGCTGGTAGGTACCGATAGCGCTGATATGCGGCAAATACTTCGTGCGCGCTGACCGTCTGAGGTTAGCGGCCACCTCCTGCTTCACCTTCGAGATACTCAGCTGCTTGTTGTTGCGCAGGGCCATGGCCCGACAACTGTCAAGCGTCAGCAGCCGTTGTGCTCCTGCCGGCAAAGGTAAAAGTGTAAAAAAGCATAAGGGAAGGACCCATTCCGTCCCTCCCGTGGCCTTCCTTATTTGTTCACCATGCATCATAGGTAGTATTTATGTTATTCTTCGGTTGATGTGTCTTCACCTTTTGCAGTTTCACCTTAATTATTAATTATAGGAAAAGGTTCTGCTGCCAATCATGTTGCCGTCGACGAAGATGCTCACGCGGTAGTCACCGGCTTCAAGCATCTGCGACACCGTCCAATAGAGCGTCAGGCTCATCTCCTCGCCGGTGTACTCTATGTTCTTCTTCATCGTGTACTCCAGGTTGCGGTTCTCATAGCTGAACGTGCCACCGCCGCTGAGTGTATTGCCACCGGGGTTCTGTATGCGAACGTAGACGGTGCGCGTGCCGTTGGCAGCGGTCACGTTGCGGCTGATGGTGAAACTGGCCTGCATCGTCTTGCAGTCCTTGATTTTCTTCACCGGCTTATTGTTCTTTTTCAGCGCCAGCAGCTGGATGTTCGTAGCGTCGAGCTGGGCGGCAATGGCCACTTTCTCGCTCAGCGAAGCCTTCTCCGTGCTCAGGGCGGCAGCCTGATTCTGACTCTGGGCCAGCTCCTGCCTCACCTGCGTGTTCTCGGCGCGCAGCTGCTCGTTCTGGCGGTTCAGCGAGTCTATCTGCATCACATAGTCGCGCAGCACGGCGCGCACCGTGGCCAGTTCCTTCTTCAGGCGGGTAATCTCGCGGGCGTCGTTGGCCTTGGTCTGCTTCAGCTCTTCCAGGAGTTTCTGCGACTTCATCTGCTCTTCGGTCAGCTGGGCTATAATGGAGTCGTTGTTAATCTTCGTCTTCATCTCGCTATACTGCAAGGTCAGACGCTCATACTCGTTTTCCATCTCCTGCTTGTCCAGTCGCGCCAGCTCCTGCATGTCTTCATTGGCCTGACGCTGCTGCTGAAGATTCATCAACAAATAGGCCATTCCGCCCAGCAGGGCAATAATCACCGCCACCAGCGGTATCAGTATTTTCTTGTTCATAGTTAACGTGTCTGCTCTTGCCTTTTATCTTGATACATATAATACAAACCAACTATCGTTGCAAACAAGACCAAAGAGCCTGAAATGATTATTGTATTCATTATTTGTTGTCTTAAAACTACTTCCAAACATATTCCACCCCCAAAAGAGCAAAATAAAGGCTGAAAATACAGCACAGTAGATAATAATGGGGTCTTCCATATCCGCAAAGATTGTGGAAATAAGCATAGCTGTGAACATATATTTTGCTACGTCCATAAGCCATTTCCCCATTTCGCGCTCCATTTCTTGTTCTACCATGCTGCAAAATTAAGCTATTTCGCCGTAACTGCAAAATTTTTTCACAATTTATTAGTTTTTTCTCGCTTTTTGCTTGGAAGTTTGGCGGAAAAGGCTTATATTTGCCCCATTATTACTACAACGCCTATGAACAAACAAGGATTCCTCTACCGAGCCTTCGACCTTTATTACCAGGGTTTCCGCAATATGACCTTAGGGCGCACTTTGTGGGCCGTTATCCTCATCAAGCTCTTCATCATGTTTGCCATCCTCAAAGTATTCTTCTTTCCCAACTTCCTCAAGGAGCATGCTCAGGGCGACGAGCCTGCCTACGTGGCCACCGAGTTCGTGGAGAGGGCACCGTAACCTCCTTCCCCCACCCTCTACCCTCCAAACATTTGTCCGTTAACTCCCTCTAACTCCCATTAACTCCCTCTAACTCCCATTAACTCCCTCTAACTCCCATTAACTCCCAAAACAACTATGCAAAACATTCTGTTATCCATCGACCAAGGCGCCATCGACTGGTCACGCGCACAATTCGCCCTGACAGCCATCTACCACTGGCTTTTCGTGCCGCTGACACTGGGCCTGGCTATCATTATGGGCATTATCGAAACCAAGTACTACCTTGCCCGCAAGCGCCTTGACGAGGGCAGCGATGGCGACACTGCCACAGCACTGTTCTGGAAACATGCGGCACAGTTCTGGCAGAAGCTCTTCGGCATCAACTTCGCCATGGGTGTGGCCACGGGCATCATCCTCGAGTTTGAGTTCGGCACCAACTGGAGCAACTACTCATGGTTCGTGGGCGACATCTTCGGCGCCCCGTTGGCCATCGAGGGCATCCTGGCCTTCTTCATGGAGTCGACGTTTGTAGCCGTGATGTATTTCGGCTGGAACAAGGTGAGCCGCGGCTTCCACCTGGCCTCCACCTGGCTCACGGGCTTAGGCGCCACTATCTCGGCCTGGTGGATATTGGTGGCCAACGCCTGGATGCAGTGCCCCGTGGGCTGTGAGTTCAATCCCGACACCATGCGCCACGAGATGGTCGACTTCCTGGCCGTGGCCTTCTCGCCCTTTGCCGTGGGCAAGTTCTGCCACACCGTCACCTCGGCCTGGATCATCGGCGCTGTCTTCTGCGTGGGCGTCAGCAGCTGGTATCTCATGAAGCGCCGCCACACGCGCCTGGCCGTAGAGAGCCTCAAGATTGGAGCCTGCGTGGGCCTCACAGCCTCGCTGCTGGCAGCCTTCACCGGACATATCAGCGGTCAGCAGGTGGCTAAGTCGCAGCCTATGAAGCTCGCCGCCATGGAGGCACTGTATAACGGCGGCACCGAGGTAGGACTGACGGCCGTGGCGTGGGTAAACCCCTTCCGCCAGCCCGACTTCGAGAACGAGGAGTCGGCACCGCTGAAGATTGACATGCCCTACGCCCTGAGCATCATGGCCACCGACGACCCTCACGGCTACGTGCCCGGCATCAACGACCTGCTCAACGGCTACACGCGCCCCGACGGCACCCGTGAGCCCTCTATTGACGAGAAGATTGAGCGTGGCAAGCAGGCCATTGCCGCCCTCGCCGCCTACCGCAAACTGAAGGCCGAGACAAGAGCTGACAGCAAAAAGCCGGCTACCGCAGCGCAGAAGGCCGACATGGAGGCGCAGCTCAACGCCCAACTGACGACGCTCAAGGCCAACATGCCCTACTTCGGCTACGGCTATATCAAAGACAAGGCGCAGGTGGTGCCCTATGTGCCCGTCAACTTCTGGGCCTTCCGCATCATGGTGGGCATGGGCGTGGTGTTCATACTCTTCTTTGTCGTCATCATACTCATGGCTTACAACATACCCTACCTCACCATCATCACCCGCCGACTGCTAGCAACGCTGGGACTGCTGCCCGAGACTGAGGCCGACGGCTACGACATGACCCGGCTGCCCAAGTGGCACTACTGGCTCGCCATAGCACTCATTCCCTTGGCATACGTGGCCTCTGAGAGCGGATGGCTCGTGGCGGAGTTCGGACGCCAGCCGTGGACCATCCAGGACATGCTGCCCACATGGGTGGCCGTCAGCGACCTCCACTCTTCGAGCGTCATCGTCACGTTCTTCATCTTCCTGTTCCTCTTCACTGCGATGCTCGCCGTGGAAATCAGCATCCTCCTGAAGCAGATAGCCAAAGGGCCTGAAGGAGCTTGAAAAATTGAAGAATTGAAGAATTAAGAAAACAGTCTAATCGTCAAATTGTAAATCGTCATGACATACACGTTCTTACAGCATTACTGGTGGTTCATCGTGTCGCTCTTAGGCGCACTGCTCGTGTTCCTGCTTTTCGTGCAGGGAGCCAACTCCCAGGTTTACTCTTTAGGCGCTACCGACGAGGGGCGGCGCTTAGTGGTCAACTCTACCGGCCGCAAGTGGGAGTTCACCTTCACCACACTGGTCACCTTCGGCGGAGCATTCTTCGCCTCCTTCCCCCTGTTCTATTCCACCAGCTTCGGCGGTGCCTACTGGCTGTGGATGATTATCCTCTTCACCTTCGTATTACAGGCTGTGAGCTATGAGTTTCAGAATAAGTTAGGCAATTTCCTCGGCCCCCGGCTGTTCCAGTTCTTCCTCGTGCTCAACGGCATCGTCGGTCCCCTGCTGCTGGGCGGCGCCGTGGCCACCTTCTTCGAGGGCAGCAACTTCATCGTGCAATTCGACAATTTAACCAATTCGCAATTTGACAATTTAGCTGCCGCCGTCCAATTGTCAAATAGTGAAATAGGCCAATTGTCAAATGTCGTGGTTAGCCGCTGGGGCAACGCCTCCCACGGTCTCGACGCCCTGCTCAATCCCTGGGTGCTGGTATTCGGCTTTGCCGTGGTATTCCTGGCCCGACTGCTGGGCACGCTCTACGTCATCAACAATGTTGAAGACAACGGCATCCGCAGCCGCGGGCGCCACAGCCTGATGGTCAACGCCGTGCCCTTCGTGGTGCTCTTCGTGGCCTATCTCCTACACCTGCTGCTCAAGGACGGCTACGCCTACAATGCCGAAGGATATATTCTGATGGAGCCCAACAAATACCTGCATAACCTGATTGACATGTGGTACGTCGCCATTATATTAATAATAGGTGTTGTCCTCGTGCTCTACGGCATCGCCACAGAGCTACTGCGCGACACGCAGACTTCCGACGCTGCGCCTCTCGGCCCCGCGCTCAGCGGCATCTGGCCCGCCGGCATAGGCACGGTGCTCACCGTGCTGGCACTGCTGCTCACAGTCGGATGGAACATGACGGCCTACTATCCCTCGACAGCCAACCTGCAGTCGTCGCTCACCATCGCCAACAGCTCAAGCAGCGAGTTCACCCTGCGCACCATGTTCTACGTCTCCTTCCTCGTGCCCTTCGTCCTGGCATACATCGTCTACTGCTGGCGCGCCATCGACAAGAAGAAGATTACCCGAGAGGAGATTAACAGCGACCACGCTTATTGAATGTGAAACTCTAATTTTTATAACCTGACAGCGGCGAGGCGGCGGGCCGTGGCCTCCGACTTCTTGCTCAGGGCACCCTTCAGATATTGCTCAATGATGAGGGCAGCCATCGGCGCTGCCATATCGGCCCCGAAGCCGCCGTGCTCCACGTAGACGCTGACGGCAATCTTAGGCTCCGCCACCGGTGCGAAGCCGATGAATGCCGAGTGGTCGCGGCCGGGGTTCTCGATGGTGCCCGTCTTGCCGCAGATGGGGTATGACGCCCTGATGGCGTAGGCCGTGCCGTGCTCCACGGCCTTGCGCATGCCCTCGATCACCGGCCCGTAGGCCGCGCTCTTCACCTTGGTATGCCGGGGCTTGAGGTAGCGCTCCTTGCGCGTATCCTTATGTATATGGGGTATGTAGTACCAGCCGCGGTTGGCAATCGTCACAGCCAGGTTACACAGCTGCAGCGGCGTGCAGGTGACGTCGCCCTGGCCCATGCCCGCCCACCAGATGGTGCGTCCGTCCCATCCCTCGGGATAGCGGCGGTTCAGGTAGTCGGCACCGGCCAGCAGTCCGCCCTGCTCGCCGTCGATGTCAATGTGCATGGGACCGCCCAGACCCATCGACTGCATGTAGGCGCGCCAGGTAGTGATGGCCTCGGCACGGCTCTCATACATAAAGTCGTCGTTGATCATCGAGGCAAAGGTCATCAGAAACCACGTGTTACACGACTGCGCCAGAGCGTCGACCAGCCGCAGCGGCGAGCGGTGCTTATGGCAGCCCACGCGGATGTTGCCGTCGGTAATGCCCCCGTTACACTCCACGGCCGTCTGTTCGTCGATGATGCCTTCAGAGAGCAGCGTCAGCGCCTGCGCCGTCTTAAACGTTGAACCGGGGGCCTGAGGGCGCCCGATGGCCTGGCGCACGTCGCTGCCCTGCGGCGTATTCGTGGCCAGGCAGATAATCTCGCCGTTCTCAGGATTGATGGCAACAATAGCGCCCGTCTTGCCCCGGAGCAGGCGCTCGCCGAGCTGCTGCAACAGAGGGCGTATGGTCAGCGGCCCGTCGGTAGGCAGACTCTGTGCTCTTAAGGGCGCGGATATCAGGAGCAGCGCTCCTGCAATGATGTGTCGTATTCTCATAGCGGCCGCAAAGGTACAAATAAAAGTGGAAAGTGAAGCGTGGAGAATGGAAAAATTTCGACCTGCGGTTGAAACCTTTTCCCCGTATAAAAAAGCCACGGAGTGCGGAAACATTTCTGTTCCGGCTCTCCGTGGCTCCTCAAGTGTCGGTCTTACTTAATCACGACCTTGAGCTACGCTCGAGCTCGTTCTTGCTTTGCAAGCGTCCTTCGGCCGAGCGCACGTTCGGAAGCCCCCGAGCAAGCTCAAGTCTTCGCTCACTTAATCACGACCTTCTTGCCACCAACGATGAACAGACCCTTCGTGGGCTGCATCACGCGGCGACCCTGCAGGTCGTAGACAGGTGCGGTAGCAAATTTTTCACTCTTCACTCTTAACTCTTCACTTATCCCGGTGGTCTCGCCCTCAGAGACGATTCTCAGTGCACGGGCATGGGCGGCCGATGTCGGAATGAGCTCAATCCAGCACTTGCCTGCGGACAGCACGCCGGCATCCTTCACCCATACGAAGCTGCTGCC
>CAMHKU010000070.1 GCA_946185805.1 uncultured Prevotellaceae bacterium
GTTTTTGAAAAAACGGCCGTCGTTTTTTTGAAAACGCGCGCCGTTTTGCCGAAATCGCCTTTTTTGTGGCCAAAACCTCCGATTCTTTGACAAATTCCGGGCTTTATATATAAATATACAACAGTACCTGCATATTTATACATTTCTATCTGCCCCTACCATGGGTGCATCCTTTACTAATCACTTATCACTTATAACTTTTCACTTTCCACTAGGCCGAAGGCTGCCAGGTGTCACCACAGGTGCGACCTCAGGTGCGACTAATCCGAAGGAAATGGATACTGATTTTCAGTGAGTTAAGTGCCAGGTGTAAGAGGTGTCACCTATTGCTTTTATTCACATGAATCAAATGTTATGGCAGTTGATTACTGTTGACAAAGGAGCGATGCTCCAGATCGGCTTTGTATTCCCGTGTGTAGGAACTGATAGGATTCATGGGGCTGTTGTATAGCGGATAAAACCAATCATCAGCCTTGATTCGCTGCAGGATCTCATACACAATATCTTGATAGCGCCTCAAATAGGCCTGGTGGGAAGGATATTTCCGATAGTTCGCCGAGTCGTTGAGAAAGGCATTTGCCTCACGATAGTATTCGGTCAATTGCTGTTTATAGCGCGAGAACTCATCTGTTCCAACGACTCTCAGATGGGGCTGATCCAGAAACGCTTGTTCCTCTTCAGACAGTTCTATCTTTATTGGAGGGAGTGCCGACGGAGCTGTTTGCTGCTCTTTTGTGGACTTACTCTTCTTTGCCGTCGCAGAGGGCACGCTTTGCGTTGGCGGCTGGGTCTGCTCTTGAACGGACTTGTTCACCACTGGAGATCCCATTGGTTCTGAAGAAGGACTTTCATGGTTGGCAAACAGCAGATAGCCCAAGAAGGACATGACAAGGAAAAGGGGCAACAATGCCCATTGCCAAGACTTACGCTTAGGAAAGAGAGCCTCCTGCAAATCGGCAATGTTCTGATAGCGATTTTCAAGAAGCTGAGCCGTACATTTTCCTATCACCTTATTATATATATCATGGTGAGGCAGCCTTTCGAGTATCTTTCCGATGGCATAGATGTCCGTACGCTCATCAACACTGCCGCCCGAAAACTGCTCTGGGGCAGCATAGGCATTCGTACGGCCTTGTGTGTCGGCAAACGTGTCTGTATAACAACAGCCAAGGTCTATCAGCTTGACATCGCTGTTGATACGGGTCAACAGGACATTATCTGGTTTCAGGTCGAGGTGGAGCACCTGATGGCTGTGCAGACAGGCCACGGCATCCAACAGCTGGTGCAAGAACTTATCGGTGTTCTGCTTGGTGAAATATTCCGGATGTGCGGCTATCCGCTGGCTAAGTGTCTCGCCGTCGACATACTCCATCAATATGCTGTCATCTGTCAGCGAGATATAGCGCACGAGGTTGGGGTGCTCCAGCCGATAGCCCGTCTCAAACTCCTTACGAAGAGCTTCCTGATAGCGGATGTCGCCTGCAAAGGCTGGTTTCAGGCGTTTCAGGAAGTGCAGCTTGCCATAGAGTTTGACCCAAAAGGTGTCGCAGGTGCCTCCATGCGCATCTATCTGTTCAATGCTCTCGAAAGGCGACCGACTATCAGAAAACTGCGACGACTCCATAGTTAAGTGAAGAGTGAAGAATTGAGAATCAAATAACCCTTACGGAAGACAAGCCCGATATACGTCCTGCCGTGAACTGACCAAGCGATTGTCCATTTCGCCACACCTGGAGAACCAGCAACGGATGATGAAGCACAAAACTCTGCAATTCCACCTCATCGCCTGCCTGCAACTTGCTGTTCTCGCTCTCCACAATGTGATAGTGGCAATCACCCAAATATCTGAGTACCAGTCTGCGGTCTGGGAGCCAGCCGATTTCTACCATACAGCCTTCCCTGAGGTCGGCAGAGCGAAGCTCGCCATCCGGCGCCTCGAAATCAGAGTTTCCCACAGCCTCTACCTGAGACAGTTCGTCCCAATGCTTATATCCCAGATAGCGTGCAATGGCATCGAGCGTAGACGTATGCGGCGTGCGCTCGTCGGCGGTCAATCCCAACAGTCTTTTCAGTGTGGTGGCGCCGATGCGCACGCCCGTGCGGCTCTCAATATCGAGGCTTAGCAGCTCACACTGAGACGGCAAGCGCAAGTCACTGCCGGACTTGCGCTTGAGTAATTCTACTATATGGAATGGAAGTTTCACTTGTCAGTGCGGAAGCAAATTATTCACTTTTCACTTTTCACTATTCACTATTCACTAGCGAAGCGCTTACTCCCACTCGATGGTTGCGGGTGGTTTGGACGAGATGTCGTAGCAGACGCGGTTGACGCCGCGCACCTTGTTGATAATCTCGTTCGATACCTTGGCCATGAAGTCGTAGGGCAGATGGGCCCAGTCGGCGGTCATGGCATCGCTCGAGGTGACAGCACGCAGGGCTACGGGATTCTCGTAGGTGCGCTCGTCGCCCATGACGCCCACGCTGCGGACGGTGCTCAGGAGGATGGCGCCGGCCTGCCAGATCTGGTCGTAGAGCGACACCTCTATCTCGCCGTCCTCCATCTGTGCCGGCACGCCGGCTGCCAGCACACGACGGGCTTCCTCGCCGCTGAGCTTGACTTTGTAGTCGCGCAGTCCGCGGATATAGATATCGTCGGCCTCCTGCAGTATGCGCACCTTCTCGCGGGTGATGTCACCGAGTATGCGCACGGCGAGGCCAGGCCCGGGGAAGGGATGGCGGGTGATGAGGTGCTCAGGCATCTGCAGCTGTCTGCCCACGCGGCGCACCTCGTCCTTGAAAAGCCATTTCAGCGGCTCACAGAGCTGCAGGTTCATCTCCTTGGGCAGTCCGCCAACGTTGTGGTGGCTCTTGATGACCTTGCCCGTGATGTTGAGCGACTCGATTCGGTCGGGATAGATGGTGCCCTGGGCCAGCCAACGACATTTATTATTTATGGATTTACTATTTACTATTTTCTTGGCCTCTTCGTTGAACACCTCTACGAAGTCGCGGCCAATGATCTTACGCTTCTGCTCAGGGTCGGTGACGCCGGCGAGGTCGCTGAAGAATTTTTCGCTGGCATCGACGCCGATGACGTTGAGCCCCAACCCGCGGTAGTCGTCCATCACCTGCTGGAACTCGTTCTTGCGCAGCATGCCGTGGTCAACGAAGATGCAGGTCAGCTGGTCGCCGATGGCGCGGTTCAGCAGCACAGCGGCCACTGAGGAGTCCACGCCGCCGGAGAGTCCGAGGATAACGCGGTCGTCGCCTATCTGCTCCTTCAGCTCTGCCACGGTGCTGTCGACGAACGAGGCGGCGCTCCACTCCTGACGCGAGCCGCAGATGTCGACGACGAAGTTCTTCAGCAGCTGCATGCCCTGCAGGGTGTGAAACACCTCGGGGTGGAACTGTACGGCAAACACGGGAGCCTCACCCCCAACCCCTCTCGCTGAGGAGAGGGGAGTAATATGATTGGCGGCACCATCTGCAGCAGAGTAATCACTCCCCTCTCCCCCGCGAGAGGGGTTGGGGGTGAGGCTGTAGGCGGCATACTTCACGTCCTTGGTGGATGCTATGCACTCGAATCCGTCGGGAATGGCGGTGATGGTGTCGCCATGGCTCATCCACACCTGCGAGCCCTTCTCGAAGCCCTTGAAGAGCGGGTTTTCCAGGTCAATAGTGTCTAAGTGGGCACGGCCATACTCGCGCGAATCGGCCTTCTCCACCTTACCACCGAGGCTGTAGCTGATAAACTGCGCCCCGTAGCAGATTCCCAGCACGGGCACACGGCCCATGAACTGCGACAAGTCGACCTTGAAGGCCTCAGGGTCGTGCACCGAATAGGGCGAACCCGAGAGGATGACGCCAATGATGGAGCCGGATTGCAAATCCGCCTTCACCGTGGGAAACTTGTTGTAGGGCATAATCTCGCAGAAGGTGTCAAGCTCTCTGACGCGGCGGCCAATCAGCTGCGTGGTCTGCGAACCGAAGTCCAAAATGATAATCTTCTGTGTCATGTTAATTGTTCTTTGTTGCGATTTGGTTGCAAAGATACTACTTTTCCTGCAAACTTCCAAGGGAAAACTTAGCTTTTACACATTGGTTACAGAAAAGTATGTTCTTTGCCGAGGTGAAGATTATACAAAAAAGCCACGCCCCGGGAGTGGGGCGTGGCATGACTTTTTTCTTACTTTACTTTTCTATTAGAAGTTATAGTACAGACCGAAAGTGATGTTAGTGGCATCAAGGTTCAAGCCAAACTTGCTCGTATTGTTGTCGTCGCCATCAGGGTTTAGCTGATCCCAGCCAATAAAACCAAGATGAGACACAAAGCTCAGATTATCAGTCAGGCTTACAGCAATACCAGGCATGAAACCAATGGCAATCTCAGTCCAGTCGGCCTTCGTAGCCGAAGTAAAGGAAAGCCCACCATCAACGAACAGGCTTACCTTGCCAGGCTTAGCATAGGTGTAACGAGCATAGGGAGCAATAGAAAAAGCGCTCTCGCTGACGCCGTTGATGCCCTTGAACTTGTCGTTCTGGTAACCAATAACGGTACCGATAGCCCACTCTTCATTGAGGTTGTAACCAATCTCAGGCATAATCTTAAACACTGTTTCGCTCTTGTCACCAGCATTCTTCTGGCTACTCCAAGCCTCAAAGGCCAAGCTACCGCCAACATACACCTGAGCGTTCATCGTCACTGCCATCAGAGCGGCAGCCATTGTCATCAAAATCTTTTTCATTTTTCTTGTCTTTTTAATGGTTAAGTATCCGAAAACTTTATATTTGTTTATCACTTGAGATTTTTTGACGGCGCAAAGATACGCATTTCTTTTAACCTGTAGGACAAAGTCAATAGTTTTATCGTCTTTGTGCGCGCAAACATGACATATGTCAATTCCCATGCAAGGGAATTGGGGAAGGTGCAGGTGGATTCACAAGACCATAGATTATTATTCTAAAACAGCGTGTCGATTAGAGGCAAAACAGAACAGACAGTGGATAATTATTATCAATTTAGTAATCTTTTCTAATTTCTGCGTATAAATAGGTATATTTCTCTAAAAAGTCGTACCTTTGCAGCTGCATATTATGAATAAAAATACTGAGATGAGAGACTTTATCATAGCAGACAATCAGGAATTGACCCATCAAGGGCTGGAGTCCTTAGTACGGAGGGATGAGCAAAACGCTGTCTATAAAGCGACAGACAGGGCCGGACTTATACACTTGCTCAAGGCACATGAAAGTGCTGTGGTCATTCTCGACTACACGCTGTTCGACTTTGCCGACGTGGAGCAGTTGCTCATCATCAGCGAGCGTTACGAACTGACGCGCTGGGTGCTTGTCAGCAATGAGCTTTCACCCGCTTTCCTACAGAAAGTCATCTACACGTCACAGCTGTTCAGTATCGTCTATAAGGACAGCCCGATAGCAGAAATCCGTGAGGCGCTGCAGGCGGCAGTACACCGTCAGCGCCACATCTGCCAGCGGGCGCTGGAAGAAATCATCGGCCACCGGCAGGAGGAAGAGCAACCGAGTCCGCTAACCGCAACGGAACGCGAAATCGTGATTGCCATTGCCATAGGCAAGTCGACGAAGGAAATTGCTGCCGAGCGATTCTCCAGCGTTCACACGATTACCACCCACCGCAAGAACATTTTCCGGAAGTTAGGCGTCAACACCGCCCACGAAGTCATCAAATACGCCCTGCGCGCTGGCTTGGTAAACTCATCGGAATTCTATATTTGAGCACTTAATACCATACTTATGGTATGCGAAATAGTCCTAAAAGGGTATTGCGTGAGTCAGGATTTCGCCGTACCTTTGCACTGTCGAAAAGACAATAAGAAAAGATTACAGACAATTTAAAGAAACAGGGAATTATGAAAACAAAGATGACGAAACGAATGTCGATGCGAATGTGCTGCTGTTGCAGCAACATGCTTATGATGCGCTATGCACAAAAGGGAGGTAACCAACACATTATTAATATATGTAAGGAACGAAAGAAACATGAACAAGCAAGTATTCCTGATAGCATTGATTTTAGGGCTGCAGCTTAGTCTGACGGCCAGTGCCCAACAATCTGAGAGCACGTCGCCACAGGCTCAAAGAGAAAAGATAACCCTGCGCGTACCCAACTTCGCCCGTGGGCTGGTGGAGAAGTGGGTAAGCGAATATCGTAAAGCCAAGCCCAGCGTAGATTTCCAGTTTGTTTCAGGGAAATCGCAAACCCCGGAAAACAGTATTTCACTGACCACCGACGGCGATGCCATACAGGTGGCACGCTATGCCGTTCTGCCTGTCACCACAAAGGGTTCGCAGGCTGAACAGTTACTCGGCTCGCACGCTCTGAACGCCAAGAAGCTGAAGAACCTGTTTTTCGTCAAGGACGACTTTGACGAAGAGCGGAAAGAGACAAAGGCCGAGAAACAGTTGCACATCTTCACCGGCAACAGCCAGCAGTCGGCCTCGCGCCTGTATGCCGCCCACTTTCACCAAGAGCTGGCCGATTATAAAGGCAAAAAGATTCAGGGTGACGATTCATTCCTCAACACAGCCATCAGCCGCGACCCGCTGGGCGTGACGCTGAATTCGCTCTCCAACATCTTCGACCTGGAGAGCCGGCAGCTCCGCCCGTCGTTGGCTCTTTTGCCTCTGGACATTGACAAGCAGGGGCGCCACGTGCTCAGCGAGGGGCGGCTGGACGACATTATACAGCTGCTGGAGGATGAAGCATACGCTGAGATTCCCGTTGGCAACGTAGGCCTTGCTTACAATCATGCCACCCCCGTGCTCAATGACTTTGTCAGGTGGGTGCTGGCAAAAGGCGTAGAGTATGTCCACCAATACGGTCTGCTCTCGCTGTCGCCGAAACAGCTGGCAGCCCAGCAACAGCGCATCGCACAGAAAGACCTGGCGCAGAAATAGAATAAATCAGCTTTAGCCATTAAGATTGTTTTTTTAGATGAAGGTGCGGGCCGAACTCGGCCCGCTCCTTTAAGGGAGACTGTATTCATGAAAAAAAGATTGTTTACATGTTTGGTCGTGCTGGCATCAGTTCTTTCAGCCTTTGCACAGACCACGATAACGGGGCGCATCGTTGACGCCCGTACCGGTGAGCCACTCATTGGCGCCTCGCTCGTGCCTAAGTCGAGCAGCGAGTTAGGAGCAGTGACCGATATTAACGGCAACTTCACCTTGGTGACAAAGGTAGCGCTGCCCCTGACGCTGAGCGTACAGTTCATTGGCTACCGTTCGCAGGAAGTGGATGTCTACGACACGGCCGAGCCGCTGGAGATTCAGCTCAGCGACAACGGTAACCGCCTGAACGAAGTGGTGGTAGTAGGCTATGGTGAGCAGAAACGCTTGGAACTGACCAGCAGCATCGCCAGCATCGACGACAAGCTGTTGGCTCAGCCTAACAACACAGTAGAAGGCTTGTTGCAGGGCGCTGTAGCCGGCGTCAACGTGACGACCACCAGCGGCCAGCCCGGTGCCGCCAGCAACATCCGTATACGTGGCGGCAACAGCATCACTGGCGGCAATGAGCCGCTCTATGTCATCGATGGTTTCATCGTCTACAATGACCCTGCCTCCACGAAGACCGGCGCCGCCGGTGCCGACGCCGCTCTCGACCCGCTGGCTTTTCTGAATCCGGCGGACATTGAGTCGATAGAGGTGCTGAAAGACGTGTCGGCCACCGCCATCTATGGCACACGCGGCGCCAACGGCGTCATCATCATCACCACCAAGAAAGGTTCTCACGGCCGCAACAACATCTCTTACAGCGGCAACGTGTCGTGGAGCACAGCCGGCAAGACGCTCGACTTCCTGAATGCAGAGCAGTTTACCAACCTCTACAACGAGCTGAACCCCAACTCGCCGCTGACCTCCCCCACGGCCTCCTACGACTGGCAGGATGAGGCCCTGCGTACCGCCATCAGCCATGAGCACCAGCTGTCAGCCTTCGGCGGCAACGACGTGTCGCGCTACAGTATCAGCGGTGGCTACAAGAAGCAGGAAGGCATCATCCTGGGTACCGGCCTGGAGCGCTTCTCCGGACGCATCAACTACGAGCGGAACGTGTTCAAGAACCTGCTGGTAGGCCTCAACGCCAGCGGCGCCTACAACTCGCTGCAAGGGCTGCGCAACGTAGACCACGGCAACTCGGGACAGACGGCCAAGTGGGCTGCCAACACATGGATGTCGGTCATCACCACCCCCACCACACAGCCCATCTATCTGGCCGACGGCAGCTACAACTACGCGCCGACACCCACGAGTCAGGACATCTTCCTGCGTGATGGCGAGCGTGTCGTCGGAAACCCCATCTCCGACCTGAACAACACCAAGACCTCGACCACCAACACGCGTGTCATTGCCACGGCCTTTGCACAGTGGGAAGTCGTCAAGCATCTGAAACTGAAGGCCAGCGTGGGTGCCGACCTGTCGAACACAAGCCAGAACAATTACTCACCCTCTTACACCACCATGGGCTTGCAGTTCAACGGCGTTGCCTCTGTGGGCAGCACGCGTACCAACGTGTGGCAGACGGAGTTCACCGCCAACTACGACCACACCTTCAAGCTCCTGCACCACGTCAATCTGCTGGCAGGCTACACCGCGCAGCGCACCGACCGCAGCGCCTTTGCTACTACCGTCCGCCAGTTTGCCAACGATGCCTCGGGCTACGACAACCTCTCGGCCGGCGGCGACCTCTACCAGTCGACGAGCAGCGCCACCGTCTCCACCCTGCAGTCGTGGCTGGCACGTGCCAACTATTCGTTCGACTCGCGCTACAACGTCTCGCTGACGCTGCGTGCCGACGGCAGCAGCCGTTTTGCCAAAGATCACCGCTGGGGCTGGTTCCCCTCCGTGGGCCTGTCGTGGAACATCGACCGCGAGAAATGGGTCCGTCTTGGCAAAAGCATTGACTTCCTTCAGCTGAGAGCCTCTGCCGGCACGGTGGGCAATCAGGAGATAGGCGACTATCAGGCCGGTGCCAACGTGGCACCCTCAGCCATCAACCACTACTATAACGGTCAGGAGACAGTAGCCTACTACGTGACAAACCTGGCCAACCCAGACCTCCGCTGGGAGCGTACGGCATCCTACAACATAGGTGTGAGCGGTGGTTTCTTTGGCAACCGTCTGAACGTCACCCTCGACGTCTATTACAAAAACACCAGCGACCTGCTGCTCCAGGTGCCGGTGGAGAGCGTCACCGGCTATGAGACCTCGCTGCGCAACGTAGGGTCGGTGAGCAACAAGGGCGTGGAGCTCGAGGTGTCGGGCAGTATCATCGACACCAAGCACCTGCGCTGGACGGCCAGCGGCAATATCGCCCACAACAAGAACGAGGTAACAGACCTGGGCGCCGCCCGTCAGATTATTCCCGACTTCAGCGGTGCCACGCTGGGATATATCTCGCCGCTGATCATCACCGAGGGTCAACCGCTGGGCACCTTCTACGGCTATCGTTTCAAAGGCATCGTGCAAAGTGAAGAGCAGGCGGCCACGCTCACACCTCAGACGCTCAACACCCTGGAGCCGGGTAATCCCTATTTCGAGGACGTCAATGACGACGGCGTGGTGAACACCGAAGACCAGACGGTGCTGGGCAACTCGCAGCCCGACTTCACCTACGGCTTCAACACCAGCCTCAACTACAAGCGCTGGGACCTGCTGGTCAGTCTGGCAGGCTCCTATGGCAACAAGCTCTACAACGGCTTGGCCACTCGCCTCACCAAGGGTTCTACCTACTATAACGCGCTGGCAGTGGTGGCCGACCGCTGGACGCCCACCAACCCATCGAACACCGTTCAGAAGGCTAACGACAACCTCACCATCGTCTCTGACGACCGCTACGTGGAGAATGCAAGCTATCTGAGGGTCAAGAACATCCAGCTGGGCTACACGCTGCCCGTGCCGCAGATTACCAGGGACGCCCGTGTGCGCCTCTACCTGTCACTACAGAACTTCTTCACCGTCACCTCCTACTCGGGCTACGACCCGGAGGCATCGCGCAACGGAATGGATGAGCACAGTGCCCTTTACCAAGGTGTTGACATGGCTACCTACCCGACGGCCAAGACCGTTCTCTTCGGACTGAACATCACGCTTTGATGGATTGAACATTGAAGATTGAACATTGAAGATTGAACATTAAGCATTGAACATTAAAGATTGAAGATTATGATTACTAAATACAGAAGACTACCGATAGGTTTATCATTTATCATTTGTCATTTATCATTTAGCGTAGCGCTCACCTCCTGCGCCGACCTGGAGCAAACCTCCATCAGCTCAGTAGATAAAGACGACTTCTATAAGAATGAAGCCGACGTGCGGGTGGCCCTCAACGGCGTCTATCAGGTGCTGGGCGACGGTGCCAGCAGCATGAACGGTCCATGGAACGACGAGCTGATCTTCTTCAACGACCTGCAGAGCGAATACGCCCGCCGTGGCACGGCCAACAGTGCCGACATCACCGAGATTGGCGACTTTGCCATCTCGCCTACCAACAACTTTGTGCGCACCGCCTGGCTCTATCGCTACACGGCTATCAACCGTGCTAACATTCTTATAGACAAGACTGAGAATAACCAGAACATTGCCGAGCAGGCCCGCAACAACTATGTACGCGCTGCGAAGTTCCTCAGGGCGGTCTACTATTTCGACCTTGTCCGGCTCTTTGGCGACGTGCCTCTGGCACTGCACGACGGCGAGGGCGAAGGGCAGCCACGCACGCCTCAGGACGACATCTACCGCCAAATAGTGAGCGACCTGGAGGAGGGCGAGAAGATTACTGCCGACTTTGCTCCGCTCACCAGCGATGCCTCGTCGGGGGCTGCCTCGGCACTGCTGGCAAAGGTGTACCTCACCTGGGCACAGGCCGATACAGAGTATTCGCTGGCCAACCAGTCGCAGCTCTACCACAAGGCTGCAGAGGCTGCCGACAGGGTCATCGCTTCTGGCCGTTACCGCCTGAACGACAAGTTCTGCGACAACTGGGCACTGGACAAGAAAGACAACGCCGAACTGATATTCACCGTAGAGCATAAGTTTGGGGTCAACCGCAACGTCACCGGCCACTGCGTGTTCTCTACCGGTTTCACCAATGACCGTCTGCCAGTCATCGCTGCCCTGAGCAACAAGCTGTACGACGAGTTTGACCCCGCTGACCAGCGCCGCGACGCCTCGGTCGCCAAGCGGCTGTGGAACCCCGCCAAGGGCGAATACTTCGAGTTTACCCGCCTGCGCTTCCGCAAGTATATCGACACCCTCTACATGGCCAACTTCGCCAACCCATACGAGTCGGGGCAGAACACCAGCAGCAGCGTGCTGCGCTATGCCGATGTGCTGCTGGTGAAGGCCGAGGCCCTCAACGAGGCCGGGAACACCCCATCGGCTGAGGCATACGAGGCTCTGAACGCCGTCCGCCGACGCGCCTATCGCAATATCACTACGGGAGATAACAACCAGCCCGCCGACGGTACGACTATCGACCTTGCCGGTCTTACCAAGGAGCAGTTTCGTGAGGCGCTGCAGGCGGAGCGCTACAAGGAATTTATCCTCGAGGGCAACCGCTGGTTTGACCTGAAACGCTGGCACATTCTGGTGAAGACCATCAAGGAGCGGGTGCCTGCCGACGACCTGAAGTACAAGAACATCAGCACACGCAACTATTTCCTGCCCCTGCCCAACAGCCAGCTGGTGCTCAACCCGCAACTGAAACAGAACTGGGGCTACCAGGGTGAGACCGAGGGAGACCCGTATGCTGCCAAGGGGTGGAAATGAGAGAAGTTGAGAAGTTGAGAGGTTGAGAGGTTAAATATTAAACGGTTTTACGCGATTTAGTGTGGATGGGCATTCGTTTTTAAAAAACAGATAAAAACCAGAAAAACAGATAAAAAACCTTATACTGTCGGTTTACATTGTTTTTTTCTGTTTTCCTTGTTTTTTCCTGTTTTCCAAGAACGAAGATTCGCCCCACATAAAATATTGTATAACCTATTAAACATTAAACATTGAATATTAAATTGTGTTATGAAGAGAGAGAATCGTAATTTCCTCGTGGCACTGCTGGGAGCAGTTGCCCTCACGTTAAACAGTAACAATGCTGCTGCCCAGACAGTAGCAAGTGACAACGCCGCACAGGAGCAGGTGCTCCAGGTGAAAAACCACCGCGAGCGGCTGTGGCAGGTGCTCGACCAGAGCCGTGCCAACGACTATGTGCCGGTGTTCTTCAACATCCACTTCGATGCCAAGCAGGGGTGGAAGGCCGTGCAGTCGCACATTGACTGGCTGCGCACCACCCATGTGGACATTGTCAACGTGAAGTATGAATACTTCCCTAAGATTCAGCGTGTGGAGAGTCCAGCCGACTGGAAGAACATCCGCGAATGGGACACGTCGGAGTGGGATGAGCAACTGCTCGTGGTGCGCGAGCTGAAACGCGAGCTGGGCGACGACTTCCTCATTATCCCCACGGTGTTCTCGCCGTTGCGCGTGCTTATCCAGACGGCGGGCTCGTCGTTCTCGTCCGACCGTGAAGGGAGGCAGCGCATCATCAAGATTATCAAGCAGGATCCGAAGGCCATCGTACCCGCCCTGGAGAAGGTCACCCGCCAGTTGGTCTACTACATCCGTGCCGCAAGGCTGGCCGGTGCTGACGGCTTCTACATCAGCAGCCAGGGCGACGACCTGGAGGAGTTTGGCGGCAAGGTGTTTCAAGACATCCTGAAACCCTACGACCGCCAGCTGTCTGACGTTGCCGCCGAGGTGGCCCCCTTCAACATCCTGCACATCTGCGAGAGTGGCGGTCACTTCACGGCGGAGACCTTCAACGACTATCTGGACTACCCCGGCTCGGTCATCAACCCGCCGCTGCACAACTGGCAGGGCAAGAGCTTGACACTGAAGGAGATAAGCAGCCTGTTCCGCCGCCCTGTATTAGGTGGACTAAACAACCGCGGTGCCATCAAGGACGGCACGTGGGAGGAGCTGAAGGCCGAGATTGACCAGATTCTGGAAAACGCGCCTCAGAACTTCATCTTCGGTGCCGACGACTCGCTGCCCAACGACATTGACCAGGAGAAGGTGCGCCGCGCCGTAGACTATATTCACACTTGGCGGGTGACACACAATAAAGAATTGAAGAATTGAAAAATAAAGAATTCAAGTTTCGCATTCGCTCAACTTTTGGAGTTAGAAGAAGTTAGAAGGAGTTATCGGCCTTTGGCCTTATGTAGTCAGAAGTCATTAGTCTGCTCTCTACAAGCTTCAGAGGTTATTGTCGTTGATAGTCATTTGACTTCTAACTCCTTCTAACTCCCTACAACTCCTTCTAACTCCTTCAACTTGAGAAAGTTGAATAAAGAATTGACGAACTGAAAAATAAATGATGCTTTTTTCCGTTAGATAAACAGAATGAAACAAACGCTGATTTGGATTGGTGCCCTCATCACGGGCGCCATCCTTGGTTTATTGCAAGTAGAGGCCGTCGATGCTACGGCCAACTTTGTGGCGACAGTCTACACCCGCCTGTTCCAGCTGCTGGCCGTGCCCACCATCGTGCTGGCCGTCACTACCACGCTGGCCACCCTGGGCGCCGGCAAGGACACGGGGCGCATCTTCCGACATGCCATCACCTACACCTTGCTAACCACCTTTGCCGCGGCTGCCGTTGGCCTGGTGCTCTATGTGGTGATATCTCCTGGCAACTTGCCTGCTGACATGATAGCGCAGAGTGGCGAAAGCAACTCTGCACCTTCCTCCCTCCACTCTCCGCTCGGGCAAGGGACACTTGCAAAGCAAGAACTCTCCTATGCCGACCACCTGCTCTCCGTCGTCCCCGACAACATTGTCAAGCCTTTCCTCGAAGGCAATGTGCTGTCGCTGCTGCTATTGGCTGCCGCCATCGGCATTGCACTGGCTAAGATGAAGGATACAGACGGCAAGGCCGCAGTCGTAAAGTTGCTGTCTGGTCTGCAGGACCTGCTTTTCACGCTCATCCGCGGGCTGATATGGACACTGCCCGTGGGTATCGTAGCCTTTGCCGCTCAGCTGTCGGCACAGGTGTCGGCAGGTGTCGTAGCCGACTCACTGGGCAAATATGTAGCCGTCGTGCTGGGGGGCAATCTGCTGCAGTTCTTCGTCGTGTTGCCTCTCTTCCTGCTTTTGCGCGGACTGAACCCCCTGCGCGTGTTCAGTTCGATGTATCCCGCCGCACTGATGGCCTTGTTCTCAAAGAGCAGTGCCGCCACGCTGCCCCTCACCATGCAGTGTGCCGAACAGCGGCTGCGGGTAGAGCCCCAGATTTCGCGCTTCGTGCTGCCCATCTGCACCACTATCAACATGAACGGCTGTGCGGCCTTCATCCTCATCACCTCGCTCTTCGTCATGCAGCAGGGAGGCATGACGCTCACGTGGCCCGTCATGCTGTCGTGGCTGATGATCAGCGTGGTGTCGGCTGTGGGCAATGCCGGCGTACCCATGGGCTGCTATTTCCTCACGCTCTCGCTCATGTCGGGCATCGGTGCGCCGGTCGCCGTACTGGGTCTCATCCTGCCCATCTACACCGTCATCGACATGGTAGAGACGGCCGTCAACGTGTGGTCAGACTCCTGCGTCACGGCCATGGTAGGCCGCGACCTGAAGAAATTTATGCCGGAATAACGCTTTTAGCCCTTCAAACGTTGGCTGCTTGGAAAATTTTTCGTACCTTTGCACGGAAAATCTCTAAGCTTTTTATAACTCACTGATTATCAACCAATTCTCAAGCTAGTATAGAAAAGAGGTTACGAATTAATTACATACAGAAGTCCGAAATTCTCCACGATTTGCTTAGGACTCTGATAGCTCTCTATCGACCTCATTTGCGGCTACAAAGGTACATGCGTATTCCGGCGATAGCCGTTCACCAATTCCGATGATATCCGTTCACTCGGTTGGTGATTTACTCTATCGGCGGCAAAGTTAATACTTTTTTCTCAAACTTTCGCCAGAAAGCAAGAATCTTTTTGATTTATGCACCAGTCTGTCAAGGCATGCCTCGGCTATCAACTCACTTTGGAACACATTGTACCAGTCGGCGACTGGCAACTGGCTTGCCAGGATGAGTGCCCTGCGGTTGTACCTGTCGTCGATGATCTGCTCGATGTCGTGCTGTATCTGCCCTTCGAGCCTGACCATGCCGAAGTCGTCGATGATGAGC
>CAMHKU010000071.1 GCA_946185805.1 uncultured Prevotellaceae bacterium
GTTCTTCACCATGTAGTATTCCTTGCCGTTCTGGTCCTTGGCGATGCCGTAGATGAGCATGCCGTGGTCGTCGGTGAGTTCCCAGTTGTCGAAGCGCTCCTGGCGCATCTCCTGAGTAGCCACCACCTCGGGCACGGTGCATCCCAGCGAGTCGATGATATTGCGCTTCTTCTCGGCGGTGAGCTTCAGCCAGCGTGCCATGTCGCTGCCTGCGAGGCTCTCGGTCTTCTTGGTGTCAACGGCGTAGGCCAGGCCCTGACGGGTGAATCCCGGCTCCGACACGTCGCCGCCCCAGGCAATGGTGTAGCCCTCGTTGACGGCGTTGTCGATGACCTGCATCATCTCGTCCATGGGCAGGTTATACGACATGGGGAAGCGCCAGTTGTCCTGCACCTCCACGGCGAAGGTGGTGTAGAAGGGGTGATGGGTGTAGCTGGTAATGTTGACATAGTCGTCGAGGTTGATGCCTAACGACTTGACAAACGACTTCGGCGTGTACTCCTTACCCTCGTAGGTAAACTTCTCGGGGCACTTGCCCAGGTAGGCGTCGAGGATACCCTGGAAGCCCACCTTCCACTGCGGCGAAATTTTCTTGGCGTCGCTCTTGGCCACGGCGGCCACGTAAGGCTCCGTCAGCGAGAAAAACTCGTTGAAGTTGTTCAGCGAGTCGCCGTAGAGCGAGCCGGGGAAGGGCATGGCCTCTTCAGGACAGATGCCGTAGGTCTTCATCGTCTGTAGCACGTCCTCGGCCGAGCCGCCCTGCGAGAACTGGCAGTCGCCATGATAGCGCACCACCTGGATGGCACGCTCCATATACGTCTTGTTGGCCACGAACGACTCGCATAGGTCGTAGGTCTTGCCGGTAGCCTTTAGGATCTCGGCCTCGAAGAACGAGAGCGTAGAGTAGTCCCAGCAGGTGCCGCTGCGGTTCTGGTCTTTGATGGAGGTGATGGGGTTCTCCTTGATGGTGGTAAACACGGGTTTGTTCTTGTCTTTGGCGGGTGCCTTCTTCTTGGCGACGCCGGTACTGACGGTAACGAGTGCCACCAGCACTAAAGTTAAAATCTTCTTCATAATACTTTTGTGTATAATATGGATAATTTACTGTTTATTTTATAGAACGACAACAATGACAACTATTGGCAACTATAGACGACTTTTCTTGATAGGCCGCTATTGACAACTATAGACAACAGCCTGGCGTTGTCCGTTGTTGTCCTTAGTTGTCAGTGTTGTCTTTTCTTTATCGTGTCTGTCTTGTTGTATTATTTGCCTGTGGTCATGATTTTGGGGAAGAACGACAACAATGACAACTATTGACAACTATAGACAACTTTTCTTGATAGGCCGCTATTGACAACTATAGACAACAGCCTGGCGTTGTCCGTTGTTGTCCTTAGTTGTCAGTGTTGTCTTTTCTTTATCATGTCTGTTTTGTTGTATTATTTGCCTGTGGCCATGAAGGCCTCCAGCTCGTCGGGGTGGTAGGGTATGCGCTTTGTGCCGAGGAATCGGCATCCGTCGTCGGTGATGAGCAGGTCGTCCTCGATGCGAATGCCGCCGAAGTCCTTGTACTGCTCCAGCAGGTCGAAGTTGAGGAACTCCCGGCAGTGGCCCTCTTGGCGCCAGAGGTCAATGAGGTGGGGTATGAAGTAGATGCCCGGCTCGTCGGTGACGACGAACCCCGGCTGCAGGCGGCGCCCCATGCGTAGGCAGTTGGTGCCAAACTGCTCGAGGTTGGGGCGTGTCTCGTCGTCGAAGCCTACGTAGATTTGTCCCAGCCCCTCCATGTCGTGCACGTCCATGCCCATCATGTGTCCCAGTCCGTGGGGCAGGAACATGGCGTGGGCGCCCTGGCTGACGGCCTCGTCGGTGTCGCCCTTCATCAGTCCTAATTCCTTCAGACGCTCCACCATGCGGCGGCAGACGGCGAAGTGCACATCCATATACTTCACGCCCGGCTTGGCCACCTGGAGCACGTAGTCGTGACATTCCTCCACGATGCTGTAAATCTCCTGTTGGCGCTGGGTGAAGCGTCCGTTGACGGGCATGGTGCGCGTATGGTCAGAGCAGTAGTCGTTGAGTTCGCAACCGGCGTCGCAGATTACCAGACGGCCGTCCTCGAGAAGAGCGTCCGACGGCGAGCCGTGCATAATCTCGCCGTGCTGCGAGAAGATGGTGGCAAAGCTGTTGCCCTGAGACAGTGAGCGAGCGATGCCGTCCACCTGTCCGGCCACGAAGCGTTCGGTGACGCCGGGCTTAATGAGCATCTGCGCCGTGGTGTGCATGACGTAGCCCACGTCGCAGGCGGCGTCGATGCAGGCTATCTCCTCGCGGCTCTTCGTGGCGCGCTGCTTCACCACGGCCTGGATGAGCGGCAGCGAGGCGGCCGCCTTCTGCTTGGAGGGGTGGATGCCGAGCAGGTCGTGGAGCAGGATTTGCGTGTCGTGGCGATAGGGCGGCAGAAAGTGGACGTATTTACTTTTTGACGATTTACTATTTACTATTTTTGCCAACTCCGACAGCGGGGCGGTCTTGGTGACGCCCACCTCGGCGGCGAGGTCGCTGACGGAGGGCGTGAAGCCCATCCATACGATGTCCTCCACGTCGATGTCGTCGCCGAGGAGCCACTCCTCGTCGTTGTCAACGTCGATGACGCCTATGAGGCCGTCGCGTTGCTGGCCGAAATAGTATAAGAAGGTGGAGTCCTGGCGGAAGGGCGCGTAGCTGTTGGCCGGATAGTTGCAGGGCGATTCATTGTTGCCGGGCAGCAGGATGATTCCCTTGCCGACAAGCCGTTTGAGTTCGGTGCGACGCCGAACGTAAGTCTCTTTATTAAACATTTTTCGCTATTTATAGTTGTTTTGACCGCAAAGTTATACATATTTTATGAAAAAGGCGTATCTTTGCACCATAAAAAATGCAAAGATGGTAAAAATAGGCCGAAAAACGGGATTAGTCCTTGAGGGTGGCGGCATGCGCGGGGTGTTCACCTCGGGTGTGCTTGATGCCTTTATGAAGTATGAATTGTATTTCCCCTACGTGGTGGCGGTGTCTGCCGGTGCCTGCAACGGCTTGAGCTATATGAGCCGCCAGCCGCGCCGCGCCCGCTACTCAAATATCGACATGCTACAGAAGTATGGCTATATCTCGCTGAAGAGCCTCATCACCCAGGGTTCCATCTTCGACCCCAACATCCTTTACGAGCGGTTTCCCAACGAGATTGTGCCTTTCGACTACGACGCCTACCGCGCCAACCCCGCCACGTTTGAGGTGGTGACGACCAACTGCCTGACGGGCCGCGCCGAATACCTGACCGAGAAGTCCGACGCCCGCCGCCTGACGGCTATTGTCAAGGCCAGCTCGTCGCTGCCATACGTGGCGCAGATTACCGAGGTCGACGGCGTGCCGATGCTCGACGGCGGCATCGTCGACAGCATCCCCGTGGTGCGCGCCGTTGACATGGGCTACTCGCCCAACGTGGTGATTATGACGCGCAACCGTGGTTTCCGCTCCTCGGAACCCGACATCAAGGTACCGCGACTGTTCTACAGCGACTATCCGCGCCTGAGGGTGGCGCTGAGCCACCATGTGGAGGCGTACAACAATCAGCTGGCACTCATTGAGCGCATGGAGGACTGGGGCGAGGTGGTGTGCATACGCCCGGAGCGGCCGATGGAGGTTGACCGTATCTGCCGCGACACCAAAAAACTGGAAGCCCTCTATGAGGAAGGCTTCCAGTTGGGTGAACAGTTCTGCCAGAGCGGCAGTCATATTTTCTAGAGGGAGTTAGGAGGAGTTAGAAGGAGTTAGAGGGAGTTAGAAGGAGTTAGAGGGAGTTAGAAGAAGTTAGAGGGAGTTAGAAGGAGTGAGAAGACAATACTCTACCTCATTATAACCTTTACATGCCAGGGGAAAAGGTAATGTTTTCTAACTCCTTCTAACTCCCTCTAACTCCTTTTAACTCCTTAATAATAAAAGTTACTCCGCCGTGAGCTGTAGCACACGGCTCGACCAGTTGGTTTTCTTGCCCCAGTCCAGGTCGTGGGTGAGCGGCATGTCCAGGCCGTGGTTCATCAGGAAGGCGCCGCTGTAGGCCTTGCCCTCGCAGTAGAGCGGCTGGCGGTCTATGCGGTCGAGCTCGTGTACTTTATACATACGCGTAGGGTCGAGGCCCGCCATCTTCACCCGCGGCAGGTGCTCGTTCTGCCACTGCTCCGTCTTCCACCAGTAGAACACGGCGCGGTCGCGTTGCTCGCTGACATACATCAGCGATGCCAGGCCCCGCTTGTCGAAGGGCGAGACCAGGCGATAGATGTCGCCAAACTGCACCACGGGGCGAATCTCCTTATACTCCTTGATAGCCTGGCGGCAGAGCGCCTTCTCCTCGTCGGTCATGTTCTTGGGCTGTATCTCCATGCCTAAGCGTCCGCTCATGGCCACGTCGATGCGCATCTTGAGCGACGTGGTGCGATACACCGTGTGGTTAGGCGCTGCCGAAATGTGGCTGGCCATGGCGATGGCGGGGAAGAAGTAGCTCGTGCCCCACTGCATGTAGATACGCTGCAGGGCGTCGGTATTGTCAGACACCCAGAACTCGTCGAACCACGGCAGCACGCCCCAGTTGGCGCGTCCGCCGCCGCTGGCGCAGGCCTGGATGGTCAGGTCGGGGTACTTCTGCCTGACGCGCTCACACACCTTCTGCAGGCCGCGGTGATACTCTATGTAGAGATGGCTTTGGTTTTGCATGTCGAGATATTGCGAGCCGTGGTTGATGATGGGCATGTTGGCGTCCCACTTGATATAGTCTATCTCCGGGTATTTCGTCATCAGGTTGTCAACCACGCCGAACACGAAGTCCTGCACCTTGGGGTTGCTCAGGTCTAACACCAACTGCGTGCCGCCGCGCCCACGGACGGCGTCGCGCTTCGGCGCCTTCACTATCCAGTCGGGGTGCTTCTCGTAGAGCTCGCTCACGCTGTTGGTCATCTCGGGCTCTATCCAGATGCCAAACTTCACGCCCCGCTTCCTGGCGTCGCGCAGCAGACCCTCGATACCCTCTGGCAGCTTCTCGCGGTCTACCACCCAGTCGCCCAGGGCGCAGTTGTCGGTCTTGCGCGGATATTTCTCGCCAAACCATCCGTCGTCCATGACGAAGAGCTCGCCGCCCATGTCGGCAATGTCCTTCATCATCTGGTCCATGCCCTGCTGGTTGATGTCGAAGTAGACACCCTCCCACGAGTTCAACAGAATCTTGCGCTCGCGGTTGCCGTGAGCCAGCTGGTATTTGCGCCCCCAGCGGTGGAAGTTGCGCGAGGCGCCGCTGAGTCCCTGCTGCGAGTAGGTCAGCGCCACGCGCGGCGTGGTGAAGGTCTCGCCCTTCTTCAGGTGATATTCCGAGTTGTCGGGGTTGATGCCTGCGAAGAAGTAGTGGTAGTCGGTGTCGTCGGTCTCTACCTTCAGCTGGAAGTTGCCGCTGTAGCAGAGTGCTGCGCCGATGACGTCGCCGGTAAGCTCCTGTGCGCGTCCGTCGAGCGAGAACATCATCTCGGCGTGGTCGGTATGCGAGTTGCGCACGCCGTCCTTGTTCTTCACAATCTTCTGTCCGGCGGTCAGCGGCTCGCACACCAGCTGTCCCTCGTTGCCCCAGGAGCCGTAGAGATGGCTCACCCACACGTCGCCGCGGCGGATGGGCAGGCAGACGGAGGCAAACTGCGTGAGCGTGACCGTGGGCTTCTCCTGGCTGCTGATCTCGGCCCACGTCTCAATCATGTCTACATCCTTATACTGCTGAAACTTCAGGTCGACGGTGAGCGGATAGACCTTGTCCTTGAGGTGGATGACGGTCACCTGGTTGCCGTCGTTCTTCAGCCGCTCCACGCCCGTGGCCACCAGTTCTGTAGAGAGGTTGCCGTCGGCATGGCGCAGTGCCAGAGCTGCCTCGGCGGTGGCGTTCATGCCGTAGGCGGGATAGGCGTCGGTACGCCCGAAGGCTCTGCGGCCGGGCAGCGTCTGCAGGTCGCGGGTCGTGAGTCGCGGTCCGAAGTATTCGTAGTAAGGCTGTCGCCCGTTCTCTACGTTGAGCACCATGGTCATACCCGGTGTCTCTACTACCACTTGCTCGGCCACTGCCGCTGTCGCCGTGGCCATGAGCATCATTGCTAATAATTCTTTTTTCATGGTTGCTTTTTTATGGGAGTTTTTTTAGGAGTTAAAAGGAGTTAGAAGGAGTTAGAGGTCATTAGTGAGAGAGTTATAAGTCAATAGCTCTACCTCATTATATCCTTTACATGCCAGAGAAAAGGTAATGTCTTCTAACTCCCTTTAACTCCTTCTAATATCAAATGGTAGACTTATTTGTCGTTCTGTCGGCGTAGCAGGTCGGGGCGCAGGCGGCGCGTGCGCTCCATGGCCTGCTCCAGCTCCCAGTCGCGGATTTTGGCTTCGTGGCCAGAGAGCAGCACCTCGGGTACCTTCCATCCCTTGTAGTCGGCGGGCCGGGTATAGATGGGCGCTGCCAGAAGGTCGTCCTGGAAACAGTCGGAGAGTGCCGACTGCTCGTCGCCGATAACGCCGGGCACGACGCGCACCACGGCGTCGGCAATCATGGCCGCCACCAGCTCGCCGCCGGTGAGCACGAAGTCGCCGATGCTGATCTCGCGGGTGATGAGGTGGTCGCGTATGCGCTGGTCGATGCCCTTGTAATGGCCAGCTAATATAATAAGGTTGCCCATGAGCGAGAGCTCGTTGGCAATATGCTGGTCGAAGCGCTCGCCGTCGGGCGAGGTGAAGATCACCTCGTCATACGTGCGCTCCGCCTTCAGGGCTGTGATGCAGCGGTCGATGGGTTCACACTGCATCACCATGCCGGCGCTGCCGCCGTAGGGGTAGTCGTCTACGCGGCGCCACTTGTCGAGAGTGTAGTCGCGCAGGTTGTGCAGGTGTATCTCGGCCAGACCTTTCTTCTCGGCGCGGGCCAGGATGCTCTCGTGGACGAAGCCCTCAAGCATTTCGGGCAGTACGGTGATGATGTCTATTCGCATTTTCTTTTTTGAAGGAGTTTGAAGGAGTTTGAAGGAGTTAGGAGAAATTAGGAGGAGTTAGGAGGAGTTAGGAGGAGTTAGGAGGAGTTAAAGGGAGTTAGGAGTCATTACCTAGTAGGTTGTAGAAGGCCTTGATGCGGTCGATGTATTGCAGCCCGGCTTGGCGGCCTATCTGGTAGACGCGCTCCATCTGGTCGGGGTCGTGGCAGATGTGGCCTATAGGTAGCTTCTCCAGTGGCCTGATGACGAGGCAGCGCCCTTGGCGCTCGGCCTCGGCCACAAAGTCGAGCTCGCGGTTGTACATCACGTAGCGGCGGTCCATGGCGGCCACCATCGCGGGGTACTTCCTCAGCCCGAGGCGCATTAGCGGCATCAGCCGCGAGTGTTGTTTGCGGTAGCCTAAGGGTTGTGTCAGGATGACGACGTTGCGCGTGTAGCCGTTCTGCTCGGCCCACTGCAATGGTATGCTGTCGCTGACGCCGCCGTCGAGCAGCTTGCGGCCGCCGACGCTCACCACCCTCGATACCAGCGGCATCGACGCCGAGGCGCGTATCCATTCGTAGGTGTCGTAGTTGCAGTGGTCCAGCTGCTGATAGACGGGCTCGCCCGTCTCCACGTCGGTGCATACGGCGACGAACGCCATGGGGTTGCGCTCGAAGGCGTTGTCATCGAACACGTCTATCTGCCGGGGCACCACGTGGTAGCCAAACTCGGCGTTGAAGTAGTCGCCCGTGGTCAGCAGCGACCACAGGCCGCTGAAGCGGCGGTCGCGGGCAAACCGCTTGTTATAACGGATGGCGCGCCCCGCCTGCCGCGACTTGTAGTTGCAACCGAAGGCCGCGCCGGCGGAGACGCCTATGAGGCCGTCGGGCTCTACGCCGTGCTCCATCATCACGTCGGTGATGCCGGCGGTGAACAGTCCGCGCATGGCGCCGCCCTCGAGTACCAATCCTCTTTTCCCGGTCATTCGTTCAATTCTTCAATTTCGTTTTAATTCGTTCAATTCGTTGTTCTGAAAAGACGTGTGCAAGCGTTCCTCTATCTCAGCCTGTTTTGCTTGTATTTGATGCGCTCGTCGATGGTCATGCGCGCGAAGCGCTGCCACTCCCAGGCGCCGTCCTTGCACTGCTCTACATAGCTCAGGTCGTGCATGTGCTCGTAAGCCTCCATCTCGAAGGGGTTGAGCCTGTAGCCCGCGTTCTTGTAGCGCTTGCGGGCGCGCCATCCCTGCAGCCAGAACTTCAGGTAAAGCCAGTAGAAACGCCACCAGGAGTCGCCGGTGGCCTGTGCCTGCTTGAGGTGAATCATCTCGTGGTTCTTCAGCTCGTCGAGGCGGCTGTTCATGCGGTCGGCATCCTGCTGCGAGTGGGTCAGTATAGTGCCGAAGAAGGTGAGCGCCTCATAGCCTCTCTTGAGCCAGAAGGCATCTACTACCGCCGGCATGTCGTGGACGGTGCTCGGACGACGCGCCTTCCATATGAACCGCAAAATGCGGAACATCCGGAACGGATGGCGTAAGAACTTCAGCTTCATGGCTGCAAAGTTACGAAAAGTAGGGAGAAGAGCAAAACAAATTTGTTTGTTTTTAGAATTATTTTGTGTGTTGACAACAAATAAAAAAACAAAAACATTTGGCTAGGTGGTGGTTTTTTCTTAATTTTGCATCGTGAAGCATATCATATTGATTTTATTGTGCAGTTTGCTGACGCAGGTATCACGTGGTCAGTCGTTGCGAAAGGCTTCGGATGCGGAGCAGAAACAGATGGTGGAGCGCATCAACCAAGCGACGGCCGGCGTGAAGAGCATCGACTGCCGATTTACGCAGGTGAAAAGGCTTGCTGCGCTGACAGAACCTCAGACATCGGCGGGCCGTATGCTCTTCGACGGTTCGGCAAGGTTTCGCTGGGAGTACATTCAGCCCTATCCGCATACGTTTATTATCAACAACGACAAAGTCTATATACGGTCGGAGAAGGTACAACAGACCATCGATATTGGTCGCAGTAGACTGTTTAAGCTCATTTCACAGTTGATGTTGAGCAGCGTTTCGGGTACGGTCCTCGGCAACGCTACAGACTTTGATTGCGCGCTTTATATTGCCGGCGACGAGTGGCAGGCAGTGCTGACGCCCAAGCGTCGTGAGCTGAAGAAACTGATGAAAGGTGTTCGCTTGCACTTCAACAGCGCTCGAGGGATGGTGACTAAGGCCGAGATGGCTGAGCCGCGTGGCGACACGACAGTGATCACCCTGAAAGACGTGAAAACCAACGTGAAAATAGATGAACGGATGTGGCGATAAGGCGCTGACGAGCGGTAAAGTGTGCGTGGTGATACCTACATATAACAATGGCGGCACCATTGTCGACGTGGTAGAGCGTACGTCGGCCGTGGTGCCGATTATAGTCGTTGTGGTGGATGGCTCTACCGACGATACCCTTGAACAGCTGCGACGTTGGCAGGAGAGCCACCATGCGCTGGCTGTTGTTGAGCACAAGGAAAACCGTGGCAAGGGACAGGCCCTGCTTACGGGTTTTAAGTATGCTATCAGCAAGGGCTTTGAGTATGTCATCACACTTGACGCCGACGGTCAGCATTATCCAGAGGATATTCCCCTGCTGCTGGCCGAGAGCATGGCTCACCCCGAAGCGCTGATAGTCGGCAGCCGTAACCTGCAGCAGGAGGGTATGCCCGGTGGTAATACCTTTGCCAACCGTTTCTCAAACTTTTGGTTTGCTGTGCAGACGGGTATCCGGCTGCCCGACACGCAGACGGGATTCCGACTCTATCCGTTGCGCCATCTGTCGGGTGTACATCTGATTACCGCGCGCTATGAGGCCGAGCTCGAACTGCTGGTGTTTGCCGCCTGGGCGGGCAAGGAGCTGCGGCCAGTGCCGGTGCGTGTGTATTACCCGCCGCAGAGTGAGCGTGTGAGCCATTTTCGGCCGCTGGCCGATTTCGGGCGTATCTCGCTGCTCAACACGGTGTTTTGTCTGGTAGCTGTCTTCTATGGCTGGCCGAAGGCTCTGATAAGAAGGTTGAGGGGAGGGCGATAGAAACTATAGAAACTATAGAGGCTATAGAAACTGTAGAAGCAATAGAAGAGATAGAAGTAATCATAAATCTTAAATCTCACAAAAAGAAGATGTTATTTCTTGCCATATACGACGCGTTGAAAGATCACCGGCGGTGGGCGCTGGCGGCATTGCTGGTGCTGGTGGCGGGGATGGCGGCGCTGGCCTTGCGCCTCGATTATGAAGAGGACATTTCCCGCTTCTTGCCCGCTGACCGCGAGCGGCAGGCTTATCAGGCGGCCGTCGAGGCGCTGAGCAATCAGCAGCGCATAGCCATCGTCTTCAGGGGCGAGAGAGACTCTGCGAAAACGGCGATGGATGCCTTCGAGGCGCACTTCGCCGGGTTGGACACGGCGCAGGTGGTCACTGACCTGCAGGTGACGGTAGACGAGACGCGCCTGTTCGATGTGCTGTCGTTCGTCAGCCAGAACGCGCCTTATTACCTGTGTGCCGCCGACTACGCCCGTATCGACTCGCTACTGGCGCAGCCCAACTTCATAGCCCGGCAGTTGAACGCTGATAAGCAGCTGCTGATGCTGCCCACTGGCGGTGTAGCCACGCAGACCATTACCAGCGACCCCCTACACCTCTTTTCGCCAGTGCTCAGTCGCTTGCAGCAGACAGCAGCCAACAGCCGCTTCACCATCGACGACGGCTACATCTTTACTGCGGAAAACCCGCAGCAGAGTAATCAATCTCCCCTCCCTTTGGGAGGGGTAGGGGGTGGGTCTTGTGCCCTCGCTTTCCTTTCTTCACCCTACGGTATGAGTGAGTCGGCGCGTAATGCAGAGCTGGCCGCGATGATTGACACCGTCATTGCCCGCACGGCGGCCGAGGTGCCCAGCGTCAGGGTGTCGGCCGTCGGTGGGCCGCTGATAGCTGTCAGCAATGCCACGCAGATTAAGCGTGACAGCATGTTGGCCGTGGGCATCAGCGTGACGCTCATCCTGGCGTTGCTGCTCTGGCATTACCGCCGTCTGAGCGATCTGTTGTGGATTGTCGCCGCCTTAGGCTTTGGATGGCTCACGGCCGTGGCGGGTATGGCCTTGCTGCGCGGCAGCATGTCGGTTATCGTACTCGGCATTGGCTCCGTCATTATCGGCATAGCCGTGAACTATCCTCTCCACTTCCTCGATCATCTGCGCGAGATGGGCGACAGCCGTCAGGCGCTCAGCGATATGGTACACCCCCTGCTCGTGGGCAACATTACCACCGTCAGCGCCTTCCTTTGCCTGCTATGGGTTGATGCCGCCGCCATGCGCGACCTCGGACTCTTCGGCGCCCTCATGCTCGTAGGCACGATACTCTTTGTACTGGTGGTGATGCCACAGCAGACCCACCCCCGGCCTCTCCCTGTGAGGGAGGGGAGTAATTACACTGATGGCGGCAATACAGCGGAAGGAGTAATCTCTCTCCTCCCTCACAGAGAGGGACCGGGGGAGGGCCTGGGTCTGAAGGGACTGGGTCTCTTTCTCTTCACTCTTTTTCTTGCCTACTTCAGCCTGCAGACATCGTTTGACGCCGACCTGCGACATATCAATTATATGACCGAAGGGCAGCGCGAGGATATGGCGCTGTTGGCGCAGCTGTCGGAAGATATGCCCGCCGATGCGTTGACCCTGATACCATCCGCTGCCGAGCAGCAGGAGCGTTTGCGGCTGTGGGATGATTTCCTGCGGCGTCATACAGACCTTGCGACGACACTGCAGACGGAAGCAGCCCGCCAGGGGTTTGCTGCCGACGCTTTTACACCTTTCTATGACCTGATGGCCTCGATGCCGGTGCCACAGAATGCTGAATTCTTTGCCCCCGTGGCGCAGTTCATTGGCGGGCAGCATCTGATTAACGCCCCTAACGTGGGAGCACAGTTAGTAGAGATATTGCAGGATAATTTCAACTATGTCAGCTTCGTCTGCGGGATTGTGGTGTTTGCTTTTCTATGGCTCTCATTCCGCCGCATAGAGCTGGCGTTGATGGCGTTTCTGCCTCTGACCGTGGGGTGGGTGTGGATATTAGGACTGATGGAGCTCTTGGGCATACAGTTCAACATCGTCAACATTATCCTGGCCACTTTCATCTTCGGACAGGGCGACGACTACACCATCTTCATCACCGAGGGCCTGATATATGAGCACACCACTGGTCGCCGTCGCCTACAAAGCTACTGGCGCAGCATTATGCTCTCTGCAGCGCTGATGTTCATAGGCATGGGCACGCTTATTGTGGCCCGCCATCCCGCCCTTCATTCATTGGGCGAGGTAAGCATCATCGGCATGGGGGTGGTGGTGCTCATGGCTAACTACCTGCCGCCGCTGGTGTTCCGCTGGCTGGTAAATGAGGGTGGATTACCTGTCACGGTGGGCCGCCTCGGCCGCTCACTCTTCGCCATGGGTTTCTTCCTCGGCGTGATGTATCTGTTGCTGTTGCCCTTCACGTGGCTCTACTTCCATCTGGGCACGATGACCGAAGAGCGGCGGGTGAAGTATCACCGCCTGCTACAGTGGCTGGCCGACTTTGTCATCCACCGCGTGCCGGGGGTGACGTTTCATCTCGACAACACCGCCGGCGAGACCTTTGAGCGCCCCGCCGTGATTATCAGCAACCACCAGTCGCACCTCGACCTGATGTGTCTGATGATGCTGACGCCGAAGTTGGTGTTTCTCACCAACGACTGGGTGTGGCGCAACCCCTTCTATGGCATGGTCGTCCATCGGGCGGAGTTTGTACCTGTTAGCGACGGCATAGAGAACCATTTAGACCAGCTACGCGACATCTACCGCCGCGGCTACTGCATCTGCGTGTTTCCCGAGGGCACACGCTCTGACGACTGCCGTATATTGCGATTCCACAAAGGAGCTTTCTATTTGGCCGAGCAACTGCAGGCCGATATCGTGCCTGTCTATCTGCACGGTCCCGGTCACGTGCTGCCTAAACGCGACTTCATGCTTCGCAAAGGGCGCATCGACGTAGAGATAGGCGAAAGAATAACAAGTAAGCAGAACCAGAACGCATCCGCCACACTCCTGGAGCGCGCCAAGCAGACGCGCCACCACTATCAAGAATATTACCAGCAGATGTGTAGCAGGATAGAGACCGACGACTACTGGGCTCCCTACCGCAGGCTGGCCAACTACTACCGTAACCAAGAGCTATATGAACAGCAACTTTGACGACATACGTCCCTATACCGACGCGGAGATTCCCGCCGCTATGCAGCGGATTGTGGAGAGCAATTTCTTCGGGCTGCTCTGCACCTACGTCTATCCGGGGCGTAATCCTGAAGACATTAGGCAGATGATGCTCTCATTCCGTACCATCCGTGACTTCCAGCTGGAAGTGATGCGCTGTGCCAACGAGCAGGTCATCAGCCGTAGCATCGCCGCCTTTACCTATAGCGGCATGGAGCAGCTCGCCCCCGGGCGGCAATACCTCTTCGTGAGCAACCATCGCGACATTATGCTCGACGCCTGTCTGCTACAGTATCTCCTCTATAAGCACGGCCACGAGACGACGGAAATCACTTTCGGCGCCAACTTGATGTCGTCGCCGCTGGTCGTCGATATCGGCAAGTGCAACAAGATGTTCCGCGTAGAGCGCGGCGGCAATCTCAGAGACTTTTACCTCTCCTCGCGCCACCTCAGCGACTATATCCGCTACGTGCTCACCGAGAAGCATCAGAGCCTGTGGATAGCTCAGCGCAACGGCCGCACCAAAGACGGCTACGACCAGACGGACCAAGGGCTTATCAAGATGTTCTGTATGAGCATGGCCGACGATAAGATCCGTGCACTCGCCGACCTGCATATCGTGCCCGTGACGGTGAGCTATGAGTGGGAGCCCTGCGACATCCTTAAAGCTTTGGAACTCTACCAGTCGCGCTCGCAGCCTTACGTCAAGAAACCCGGCGAAGACCTTAACAGCATCCTCACCGGCATAAGCCAGCGCAAAGGGCGTGTGCATTTCACTATCGGGCGTCCGCTGAAGGAGGATGACCTGCGGCAGTATGACAGCTATACCAGCAACGAGTATCACCGCGAGGTGGCACAGCTTATTGACCGGCGTATCAATAGAGGTTATCACCTGTGGCCCAACAATTACGTGGCCCATGACCTGCGCTACGGCCAGCAGCGCTTCCGCCACCACTATACTGACGCCGAGCGCGACGCCTTCCTACGCCGTGTGAGGAAACTCGACGAGTTTGACATTACCGAGCCTGACGTCCTGCGCGACATCTTCCTTGGTATTTATTCCAACTCAGTAAGAATATAAATCTAATTCAACTTTCTCAAGTTGAAGGAGTTAGAAGGAGTTGTAGGGAGTTAGAAGG
>CAMHKU010000072.1 GCA_946185805.1 uncultured Prevotellaceae bacterium
AAAGAAATTGATAATAGTAGAGGGTCAGGCATCAAGGACCGTGACAATGCCGTCGGCAACGCGGAATTTGACGTCGTGGCCAGCAAAGGGCATACCGTAGACTCGTTCTGGGTCGTCATGATAGCGGGGGCGCGGGTCCTGAGCAAGCACGGCTCGCAGCGCCTCTGACTCTGCGGGGGTGAAGCTTGCCTCTACGGCAGCATCAATGACCACCTGGAGGGGCTGCCACTGGCGGGTGTCGACGAATCCGCTGCGAGCGTCGGCATGGGCATCAGCATAGGCCACGTAAGGCTTGATGTCGAAAATAGGTGTACCGTCCATCAGGTCGGCGCCGAGGACATGGATGACGGGTCCCTCATGCGGTGACATTTCAATCCGGTCGAAACGGACGCACGACAGCCCGAGACTGTTGGGGCGGAAAGGTGAGCGCGAGGCAAACACGCCTACGCGCTCGTTGCCGCCGAGACGTGGCGGACGGACGGTGAGATGAGAGATGAGAGGTGAGAGGTGAGTGGTGAGTGGTGACGGGTGACGGGTGGAGGGGGTGTTGGCCGAGAACTCCCAGATGAGCCACAGGTAGTCGAAGCCGTCGAGGCCGCGGAGGGCTTCCTCATGGCGGTAGGGTGGGGCGAGGACTATGTGGCCGGGGAGTGTGGCAGCGAGGCCGCTCTGCCGGGGGATGCCGAACTTCGACGTCAGCGGAGAATGGAAAAATGCTATAGGTTCTATTGTCATGGTGGTATAATTGCTATGGGTTCTGCTGTCATGGGCGCGAAATTACGAAAAATATTTGGAGGAAACAAATTTTCTTTGTATTTTTGCAGTCACAACAAAAATGGCTGACTTCTTAACCTTTGATGAGCAATTCTATGAAACAATATATAATAGTTGCAATACTAATGCTGTTGGGCCTGGCGCCAGCATGGGGCGCCAATTATAAGCAAAGCCTTGAGTATAAGGCTTTGCGCGACTCTATGACGCGCGCCTTCAACGACGGCGACAGCGCCCGATTCTTCCCTGCACTGACTAACCTGCAAAACTACCTGCTCCGACAGGGCGACCTGCATGCCTATTACACGCAGCGGTGTAACGAGATTATCTTCCTAATGAATCGTCAGCGCATTTTTGAGGCTTACAAACTGGCTCACACTTTGGCTCAAGAGTTGCGCGAAAAGAAACTCGACAAGGAAATGTATATGGCCTACAACATGCTGGGCCATCTGAACCGCTACTGTGGCAATAAGGAGACGGCCAAGGATATATTTCGTCAGGTTATCAGGATGATGGAAGAGGCGGGGTACTATGAGAGCATGCCCCCCATCTATATGAACATTGTCAACGTGTCAATAGACGACGACCCCGAGGAGGCGCGCCAGATGCTGGACAAAGCCCTGACTATAGCTGAGAAATATGCCCCCGACCGAGTGTTCGACATTGAGACGCGCAAATGGCTGAGCTACTTCAACGCCGGCGACATGGAGCACTTCGTTGAGGGCTACAAGAAATACCGCGAGGGCGTGGCTCAGGGCAAGAGCAGCGTACACGGGCGCTCGATGGAAATCTATTACGAAGCCTATCAGGGAAATACCGACAAGGCCGTAGAGATGGCACGTCAGGAGTTGGGTGAAGACGGCCATGAGACGCTCGTCATGATTTACGAGCGCGCCCAACGGTGGCAGGAGGCTTTTGAGGCGTTGAAAAACGAGACCCAGGCCCGTGACTCCACAAATAACGTCATTCTGAGCAACACCTTGCAGGGCTATCGCGATGCGCTGACTGAATACGAAGCCGAACGTAACACTGCCAAGGTGCTTACCATCACCATGGGGGTTATCATTGTGCTGCTGTTGCTGCTCATGATGGCCATGGCTTACATTACATGGAGCCGCCGGCGCCACCTTAAAGAACTGAAAACGGCCTATGAACGGGCATTAGAGGCCGACAAGATGAAGGCGGCCTTCCTGCAGAATATGAGCCACGAAGTGCGTACGCCGCTGAATATTATTGCGGGCTTTGCACAGGTGCTGGCTAATCCAGATTTGAGCCCCGATGCAGAGAAGCGCAAGGAGATGGCTCATCTGATACAGAAGAACAACTACCTGATTACGAGCCTTATAGACGAGATGCTGGAGCTGGCTTTCAACGAGTCGACAGGCGTAGTGGCACAGGAGGACACCGTTGTCGTTAACAACCTCCTTGAAAAGATGGTCCAGGAGAAACGCCAGTTTATTACTGACGACGTGAGTATGGTGGTGAAGAGCCTCTTGCCCCCAGACTTTACCGTTGTTACCAACCGCGACATGTTACGGCGGGCGCTGGTGACACTCGTCGACAACGCCATTAAATACACTCAGCGGGGCAGCATCACCTTGGAGGCCGCTACCACTGACAGTGGGCATCTGATACTTTCCGTTACCGACACAGGCAGCGGTATTCCGGCCGCCGAGGCTGAGCGTATATTTGAGCGTTTTGTCAAGCTGGACAACTTCAAGGAGGGCATAGGCCTGGGGCTCACTCTCTGTCGTAGTCTGGTGACACGCCTCGGCGGCACCATCCGCCTGGATACCAGCTATCAGAAGGGTGCAAGATTTGTCATTGAGTTGAGAAGATAATTTATGATAGATATGAAAAAGACATTGATGAGCATTGCCTTAGGTTTGATCGTCACCGTGGGGTGCATGGCAGCCCAGAAGACGGATACCTTTACCACGAAGAGCGGTAAGGAAGTGAAAATCACTAATATCAAGCACGCCAGCATACGCATACAATATGACGGGCTGGAAATCCATGTTGATCCTGTGTCGGATGGTGCGAAGCCCCTTACCGACTACTCACTGTTTCCTAAGGCTAACATCATACTCGTTACCCACGAGCACCACGACCACTTCGACCGTGAGGCCATTGCCCTGTTGCGCATGAACGCCACCACCGTCTATACTAATCCCGCCGTCTACACCATGTATAAAAACGGCATGCCGCTGAAAAACGGCGACAGCATCCAATATCGTAGCGACATCAAGATTGAGGCCGTGCCGGCATACAACACCACAGAGGGACGCGAGAAATTCCATCCGCAAGGTCGCGACAACGGCTATATACTGACGCTTGACGGACTACGCATCTATATTGCCGGCGATACCGAGGATATTCCCGAGATGGCCAATATCAAGGATATAGACATTGCTTTCCTGCCTTGCAACCAGCCTTACACGATGACCATTGACCAACTGGTGAGGGCAGCCAAAACGATTCGCCCCAAGGTGCTGTTCCCTTACCACTACTCTGAGACGCCTATCAGTCAGGTTCGTCTGAAGCTCGCCGGCACTGGCATCAAGGTGCTTATTCGCGACTATCAGTAGTGAGGTAAAAGATGAGAGAGTGTGTCAAAATGAAATATTACGCTAAAGCGTGCTAAACAGCACAAATTAAAACCCGATAAAACAGATAAAAATAAGTAGAGCAGTTGTTTTATTTTGTTTTATCGGGTTTTTATTTTGTTTTTTGTGAACGACGCGGAGCGTATTTGTCACACCCTCACTGGTGTCAGAAGTTTATGACGTCAGGCTTCAGGTTGTATGATTTAGCGGTGATAGAGCCATTAGCGCTGCCGTTGCTCCATTCGCCGGCCGTTGAGCGCACTACGGCAATGCAGCGGCCCATGAACGCCTTGCGGCGGGGAGCGGTGCCTGCCATGCCCTCGGTAGTGACCACTCCGAGGCGCTCCATCGACGTCTGGCAGCCGTTATCGGTGCCTATAATGCGGCCTTCGCCCTCGCCAATGAATACTATTTCGTCGTCGGCCCACGGACAGAGGTTGCCGTCTTTGTCTACGACTTCGGCCACGATGAAGGCCAGGTTCTTGCCTTTGTAATCCATCGACAGCCGTATGTGGTCAGGAGCACCGGCGGTGCGGATGACCTGTTCTCTTACTACCTTCCCGTTCTTACGGGCTACCACCTTGGCCTCGCCGGGGTCGAACACCACGCGCCATCCTACATGGTATTCAGTAGAGAGAGCATCATCGCTCCCCGCCTTCTTTCGCCTTATGCCCTGGCTCTTGCCGTTGACGAAGAGCTCCACCTCGTCGGCCTGGCTGTAGTAGCACCACAGGTCCACCTCGTCGCCGGCAATCCAGTTCCAGTGGGGGAAGAGGTGCAGCACGGGCTTCTCCGTCCACTCGCTCTGATACATATAATAGGTGTCCTTGGGAAATCCCGCCAGGTCGATAAGCCCGAAGTAGCTGCTACGGGCGGGGAATCCGTAGGGCGTAGGCTCGCCGATGTAGTCGAAGCCCGTCCATATAAACTGTCCGCCAACGAAATTATTGTGCTTCACCACGTCCCACGTCTGCTCATGCGTTGACGACCATGAGGCGTGCATGTTGTCGTAGGCCGAGCACATGTACGTGGGGTCGGTATATGGCAGCCACCACTCCTTGGGAGCCTTAAAGATGCTGTCGCTGGGCATCATGTAGTTGCCGCGCGTCTGCAGGGCGCTGACGCTCTCGGTAAAGATAAACGGCTGTCCGGGAAAGTTCTTGGGCACATCCTTCACCCACTCATGGTGGTAGTTGAAGCCAATGATGTCCAGCGCGCCGCTCTTAAACAGGTGGTTGTTAGGTGAGGGTTCGTTACATCCCGCCGTGATGGGGCGCGTGGTGTCATAGCGGCGCACGATGTCGGCCAGATGCTGCGTCAGCAGGCTCTGCACACTCGTCTCGCCGTCCTTGGCCAGTGTCGCGGCGTCGTGGCCGGCATTGAGTATGAGGTTGGCCTGCTCCAGCGTCAGCGTGTCGGCCTCGGCACTCGACCACTGCTCCAGCACCTCGTTGCCAATCGACCACATGAGAATGCAAGGGTGGTTGCGGTCGCGCAGCACTAGGTCGGTGAGGTCGCGCTCATGCCATTGGTCAAAGAAGCGGGCGTAGTCATTCTGCGTCTTTCTGCGTCGCCACATGTCAAATGACTCGTCCATGACTATCAGCCCCATCGTGTCGCACATGTTGAGTAGCTCCGGTGCCGGCGGGTTGTGGCTCGTGCGGATGGCGTTGACACCCATCGCCTTCAGTTTCAACAGCTTGCGGTGCAGGGCGTCCTCGTGGAGAGCGGCACCGAGGCATCCTAAGTCGTGGTGCTCGCAGACGCCGTTAAGCTTCATATTCTTACCGTTGAGCCAGAAGCCCGTCTGCGCGTCGAAGCGGAAGTTGCGGAAGGCTGTTGTCGTCCACACCTCGTCGACCACCTTGCCGCCGGCCATCACTTGAGTGCGTACACGGTAGACATAAGGGTCGTCAACCGACCATAGGCGGGGGTTGCGCACGCGCAGTCCCACTTCCTTGCCCTGGGCGTCGAACATGGTGTTGCGCACCTTGCCCTTGCCTTCCAGCTCTACATCCACCTTTACGCGGCCGGTCTTGGCGTCGGTCTGCACGTAGACGCCCCAGTGCTTGACATGCACGGGATGGGTCTTGGTGAGCCACACGTGGCGGTAGATGCCGCAGCCCGAATACCAGCGCGAGTTGGGCTGGTCGCTGTTGTCTACGCGCACAGCCACCACATTGTCGCCCTCGCGCAGGCAGTTGGTAATATCATATTCAAACGAACTGTATCCGTATGGCCGGGTGCCTAGTGCCTGGCCGTTGACATAGACGGTAGCGTTCATATAGACGCCGTCGAACTCAATATAGTGGCGAGAGACGAGAGGCGAGAGGTTGGCAACCTGGAAATGCTTTCTGTACCATCCTGTTCCGCCGGGCAGTGCACCGCCGCTGGCTCCGCTGGGGTTGCCTACATGGAAGTCGCCCTCAATAGCCCAGTCGTGAGGCAGCGAGAGCCGGCGCCAGTGGCTGTCATGATAGTCGGGGCTCTGCATGCCGGCAGAGTCTGCCAGCATAAAAAGCCAGTCAGCGTCAAAACACTGACGCTGACGTGCCTGTAAGGTCACACTGCAGAGCAATAGGAGTGCTAATGCCGTGTAGTTCTTCATAGCTGTACTTTTACTTCCTTGCCTTTGTATTCTACTAATTTGCCCTCGGGATTGTCGAGGTTCAGCGCCTTGGGCGCATTGGGGCTTACGAGCACCACGTTGAAGCGGCGCTGCTGCAGCATGCCGGGGAACTTGCCCTGACGCTGGCCGATGGTGAGGGTGCGCGACGCGTCGTCGTAGCTGATGTCGATGGTGGCATACTGGCCGCGCTCGTAGTTGTAGTTGGTGCCCTCGTCCTCGTAGAGCTGGAACGTGCCGTCCTGTCCGGCATAGACGTAGAGATTGATCAGCTCGGCGGCCTTCTCGTCGCTCCACTGCATCTGGGGGCCGAAGGGGATGATGGCACCCTGGCGCACGAAGACGGGGATACGCTCGTAGGGCGCATCGACAATCAATTTACGGTTGACTGATTTACTGTTTTCGATTTGGCTGCTGCCGATGACCTGCTCGCCGCTGTACAGGTCGTACCATCCGCAGGCGCCGGGGAAGTAGACGCTGCGGTTGCGGGCTTTGTAGTAGCCCACGGGGCAGGCCATCAGGGCGGGGCCGAACATCCACTGGTCCTTGATGTCCTCCACCTGGCGGTCGCCACCAAAGTCCATCACGAGGGCGCGCATCAAGGTGTAATCCTTAAAGTGTGCCCATCCGGCGAGACTGTAGAGGTAAGGCATCAGCTGGTAGCGCAGCTTGTCGTAGTAGACAAACGACTTATAGGCGGGATGATTGTCGGGGGCAATGTTCCAGATTTCGCGCAGCGGCCACTGGCCATGGCTGCGGAAGAGCGGAATGAAGGCGCCAAACTGGTTCCAACGGGTCTGCAGCTCGCGCCACTCCTTCAGGTCCTCGGTCTCCTGCTTCGTGCGGTCGTAGATTTGCTGTGCCTGCACGTAGCGGTTCTCCACGCAGAAGCCGCCCTGGTCCATGCCCCAGAAGGGAATGCCCGACATCGAGTAGTTCATTCCGGCGGTCATCTGTGCGCGCATGTCCTCCCAGCGGGTGCCAATGTCGCCGCTCCAGGTGGCGGTGCTGTAGCGCTGCTCGCCGGCAAAGCCGCTGCGGGTGAGCAGGAACACGCGGGGCTCGTCCTTTTTGCCCTTCCACACCGAGCGCTGGCCGTTGTAGATGGCGTCGGCGTTGACGGTGCTGTAGGCATTGAAGTATTCCGTAGACGTGCCTAAGGCCGTGGGGCCGCAGAGGGCCTTGCGATACCACATCGGCGTGCAGTCGCGCACGTTGGGCTCAGAGGCGTCCATCCACCAGGCATCGATGTATTTACTATTGGACAATTTACTATTGGACAATTTGCTGCCGCCGGATTTCTTGGCGAGCCCGGTATAGAGGTTGTCGTCCATCTGTTGCCAGAACATCTTGCGGGCACCGGCGTCGTAGGCGTCGTAGAATCCTCCCACGTAGCCGGGACCTACCCAGTCGTGGATGTCGTCGTTGACGGCCTGTGTGTACATCCAGCCCTTCGCGTCGAGGGCTTTGTAGTTGTCGGTGTTCTTATAGAACTTCGGCCACACCGAGATCATAAACCTGCCGTGCATCTGGTGCACGCTGTCGAGCATAGCCTGGGGGTTGGGGTAGCGTGAGGCCTCAAACTGGTGGCTGCCCCACTGGTCCTCGGGCCAGTAGTTCCAGTCCTGCACGATGTTGTCGATGGGAATCTGGCGGCGGCGGAACTCGGCGAGCGTCTCTTCAATCTCAGCGCTGGTCTTGTAGCGCTCGCGGCTCTGCCAGAAGCCCAGTGCCCATTTCGGATATAGGCTGGCCTTGCCCGTGAGCGTGCGGTAGCCGGAGATGACCTGGTCCATATTGTCGCCGGCAATGAAGTAGTAGTCCATGTCGCGGGCCATCTCGCTCCAGACGGAGAGCTCTCCGCGCTCCTTCTCGCTGCGGGGCCTGGCCACGCGCAGTCCGCAGTAGGCCTCGCCGCCGTCGGGCTGCCACTCTATGCGCAGCTGCACCTTGCGGCCCACGGGCAGTTGTGCGGTAAACTTATAGGCGTTGGGGTTCCAGGCTGTGCGCCATCGCTCGGCCACCACCTCGCGGCCGTCGATATACACCTTGACGTAGCCGGAGTAGTAGAGGATGAAACCCACCCCCAACCCCTCCACAAGGGAGGGGGATTGTTTATCCTCCTGCAATTTTTCTTGAGTAAATGTATCTAAACTCCCCTCCCTTTGGGAGGGGTTGGTTATCTCTATAAATCCCTCATACACCACGTTGGCGCCCTGCAGGTTGAAGCCCTGAGGCAGGTTCTTGATGCCGCCGTTGTCGGTCTTCACGGCTATCTCCGACGTCTTGGGAAATCCGTATTCATAATAGATGGAGTCCTCCTGGCGCACCAGCTGCTTGCCGTTGCGGTCGGTGTAGATGCCGGTGAGGTGCCCTTCGCGGCCCTGGCGGTCGTAGAGCTTGAAGGCGCGGTTCAGCTGCAGGTAGTCCTCAGCCTGTCCGAAACGGCAGTAGCTGTAGGAGTCCCACAGCAGGCCGTAGTGCTTGTTCGACAGCACGAACGGAATGCTCACCTTGGTGTTATACTGAAAGAGGTCCTCGTTCTTGCCCTTCATGTTGAGCTCCTCCGACTGGTGCTGTCCCAGTCCGTAGAAGGCCTCGTCGTCGGGCGAGTCGAATCTCATGCGCCACTGCAGGCCGTGCTTCATGGCCTCTGTGAGAGGCTTGCCGCCCTTCATGCCGTATTCGCGCTCGGGCACGGTGAAGTCCTTGAATTCCTTGCCGCCGTCGGCCTCGCGGAGCAGCTGGCGTCCGTCACGGTCGTAGAACGTCACGCGGCCCGTCTTCATGTCGACGACAGCCTTCACGTTCTTGGCCTTCACCTCCACGCGGTCGTAGTCGTCGTTGACGCTGAACGACCCCTTGACGGGGGCTTTCTGCGGCACAATCATCAGGCTCTTCTGCTTCGTGGGCAGCTCGTCGGCGCTGGTTGCCCTGACGCGGATGATGTTGTCGTTAATCACTTCCAGACACATAGCTTTGGCGGCGCCGCCGTCGGGCTCGATGTACACTTTGTTGCCTACCTGCTCCACGTCGTCGGCCGTGGCTGTCAGCACTCCGCCCATGAGCAGCAAGGCTGTCAGTAGTTGTGGTGTTTTCATTATAGTTTTTGTTTTTAGGTTATTTGTTTAAGTTTCTGATTATCAGTCAACTCTCCTTCCTCTTCTGTAGGGGAGCTTGCCTGATAACCGACTCCCCTCCTCCCAGGAAGGGAGTCGGTTGCCAGGCAAAGCAGTCATCTCTCCAATCTTCAATCTTCAATCTTCAATGTTCAATGTTCAATTTTCAATGTTCAATTTTCAATCTTCAATCTTCAATGATTACCGCCTCCTCAATGGGTGTTTCTTCGGGCGCGTCGATGGGCAGGCGTATGATAAAGATTGTGCCGCCGCCGGGGTTGTCTTCGATGGCCACCGAGCCGCCGTGCAGCTCGGCAATGCGCTTGATGGTGCTGAAGTTCACGCCCGACTCGATGTCGTCGTCAAAGATATGCGGCCTGACGGCCTCTGGTATGCCCACTCCGCGGTCAGCCACACGGATGACGGCCTGTCCGTTCTCGTTGTTGATGCTCACCTTCACGCGGCTGCCGGAAGGTGCAAATTTTGTGGAGTTGGTAAACAATATGTCGAGTGCGCGGGCTATCAGCGCCGCGTCGAACGACATGGTAAGCCTGTTGAGCGACGATATGAACGAGAGCTTCAGCTGCCGGTTTTCTGTTGCAGGGCGGAAACTTTCCGTGACGTTTTTCACAAATCCTATAAGTTCGTTGAGCGTAGGCTTGAAGGTGAGTTTCTCGCGCTCTGGATGCTTGGTCTTTATCAGCAGTCCGTCTTTCTCCATCTGCAGGCGCATCTCGCTCATCCACTGCTGCTTTTCCAGCTCGCGGCAGAGCGTTTCTGCATCGGCGCGCTCCTTCTGCCGTTTGAGGAACCATTTTCTCCACAGCCAGACGGCCGCGAGCACCAGCAGCACATAGAGCAGCATGGCCCAGCGGGCGCGCCACAGGGGCGTGGCGATGTGGATTTCCAGGGTGGCCTCGTCGTCGCCAATGGTGCCGTCGTCGTTGAGCATGCGCACGCGCAGCGTGTAGTCGCCGTAGCGCAGCGACATGAAGTTGATGTTGGGGTTCTGCTCGGTGGTCTTCACCCACTCCTGGTTCACGCCGTCGAGTTTGTAGACGAAGCGCGAGCGGTTGTGTATCTCGCCGCTGGTGCTGCCCAGCTGAATGGTAAACTGGTCGCGATAGGAGAGCGAGATTTCGCGGCACACGTCGAGCGTCTGCTCCAGCACTACACGGCCGTTAATCTCGTCGCCGACGTTCACCAGACGGTCGTTCACCTCCAGTCCGGCGAATACGGGCCGTTCCTTCACCCGGCCCTCGCTCAGGGCGTTGGGGTTTAGAATGTCGAGTCCGCCGCGGCCACCGATGAGCAGCAGGCCCTTCGGCGTGGCGCAGATAGAGCGCTGGTTATAGGGGCCTATCTGCAGGCCGTCGCGGTCGTTATAGCTGCGCACGATGAACGAGTATTTGCCATTGTCGTCCTGTTGCACGATGACGTTTGACACGCCGTGGTCGGTCACTAGCCACATCGTGTGGCGCTCGTCCTCCGCGATACCGTTGACGGTAGAGCCGTAGAGGCCCGCCTTCATATCGAGCAGGTAGACGTCGCCGGTCTTCGGGTTCCAGACGGTGGCGCCCGATGTGGAGCCCTGCCAGGAGAGCCCGCGACTGTCTTCCATGCCGCAGATCGACATGTCGATAGAGCCCTGCTCCTTATGCTTGTCGGTGAGCACGCGGTTCACCACTCTGAGCGTCTTGGGGTTGATCAGCGAGTAATACTGCGAATGGGCCACCATGAGCCATCCCTTCTTAGTGCGCGTAATGGTCGAGATATAGTCGCTGGTAATGATGGAGTTGCTCATGTTGATGGTGGTGAACTTGCCCGTTCGGCGGTCTATGCGCTGCACGCCGCTGCCCAGAGTGCCCACCCAGATGTTGCCCCACTGGTCTTCGCACACCGTCCACACGTTGTTGTTGGCCAGGCCCGTGGAGTCGCCCGTGGCGCGGTAGTTGGTTATCTGGCCGTCCTTGATGTGTATCAGTCCGCCGCCGTAGGTGCCAAACCACACTGAGCCGTCGCTGGCGGCCAGCGAGCCCACCATGGTGTTGCTGCCGATGCCGCTGTTCTCCTTATTATATATTATCTTCTCGCCCGTGCGGTCGTCGAGGCGCATGATGCCCTCGTCGTTCATGCCCAGCCAGGTGTAGCCCTGCTTGTCGTAGCACACGGTGTTCACCACGCCGAGCTCCATGTTGCGGAAGCTCGTGGTGTTGGCGGCAAACAGGTTGACACCGTTCATGTAGGTGCCTATCCAGATGCGTCCCATCTGGTCCTGATAGAGGTATCTCAGGGTGTTGTCGCTCAGGGTGGTCTCGTCGCGCTTGTCGGGCAGGAACTGTCGCATGTCCTTCTCCACCGTGTCGTAGATGAAAAGTCCGTCGTGGTCGGTGGCTATCCAGATGCGCCCTTGGTCGTCGCTGTACATATCCCATACGACGACGCCCTCAGGCAGGGTGGGGGCACCCTGTGCCGCGAAAAACTCGTTGAGCGTGAGGAACCATCGCTTTGAGTGCCGCTCCCTGACGTAGGTGCCCTCGTAGGCTACCATCCACAGGTTGCCGTAGGGGTCGATGCAGGGCTTCACGTTCTGGTCCTTGGTCAGGTGGTTCTTGTGCAGGTAGGGCTCTTTCTCCAGTATCACGTCCTTGGAGCGGCTGAAGACGATGACCTCGCCCTTGTTCGACACCACGATGACGCTGTCGCCATGGTCGGTGGCGCCGGAAACGCCGAAGTCGGCGTCAAAGTCCTGGGCGCCATAGCCAAACTTCCACTGCTTGAGCTTCTTCGTGGCCGCAGAGTAGTGGAAGAATCCGTCGCCATAGCTCTTCACCCACAGGTCGTGCTTGCTGTCTATAAACACATACTCCAGTCCGCCGGTAATGCCCAGCTCCTCTAAGTAGCGCTCCGGGTGGCGGTCGCAGCGCTCCGTCACGGGGTCGAATATAGCGTAGCTCATGCTCTGCTTCAGCCACAGACGCCCGTCGGCGGCCTCAAAGATGCCGTCCACATAGTTGGCCTTGAGCGTGGTGGTGTCGCGCATCTCCATGTAGTAGGTTTTAACGCGGTAGCCGTCGTAGCGGTTCAGTCCGTAGGGTGTGCCTATCCACACTGTGCCCTTTGAGTCACGCAGCACGCACATGACCTGCGAGTTCGACAGACCGTCGCGGGTGTCCAGCCGCCGGAACTTGATGTCGGGAATGGCTGCCTCTGCCACCAAGGGCAGCAACAGTGATAAGGCCAATGATAATAATACTTGACGTATTGACATGATAAGATGTTTTGTGATTCAAGTTGCAAATATACGCATTTCCCATGAAATGGCAAAATTTTTCGGGAAATAAGTAATGATTATCAGAAAATAGTGGTTATACAAGATTCTATGTTAGCCTACATTATTCATAATAATTATATTCAAACACGAATTGCCACGAATTACACACGAATTATTCAAAAATTAATTTTTTTTGAAAACAGATAAAAACCAGGAAAACAGATAAAAACCCTCCTTCTTCCATGTTAGGTTGTTACTACTTGTTTTCTAAAGGTATCTCCCGCAAAGATAGACAAATTCCGGCGCACCCGGATTTCATCAAAAAAAATCGCATGAAAACCTACACTGCCTACACTAACGCTGTAACCGGTTAATAATCAGTGAGATTACAAATTTCTTGCATACACTAAGCCTACACTAAGCCTACACTACCGCTTTTTACCCGAAACGGGCACCGTTTTTCCGTTACAAAGGCCTTGTAACGCCGTTACAAAGGCTTTGTAACGAAAACAGGGCGCTTCGAATGTGAGCAAACACCGGCCATCCGGCATGTGAAAGTGCAACTATTTTCTACATAGTGTAGGCTTAGTGTAGACTTAGTGTATGCTTGTTTTTGCGTAACGAGCTGAGTGTCAGGCCTGTGAAACGTTTAGTGTAGGTAGTGTAGGTAAGTACCATCATTTTTTTGGGGAAAAATAATTCCCTGGCATGAGACTACTGATTCCAGTGCATCCTTCTTTGAATAATATGCCACAAAGATACATCATTTAGGGCAGACATACAAATCTATCCTCTCTTTATGCTGTCATGCGGGGCTTAGAAGCCTGTCACGGAAAAATCCGGGTGCGCCGTGAATTCAACGAATTCATTTCAAAAACCTGTCCCCATGATCTCCCAATTCCTTACTTTGGCCATGCTTTCACGAATAATCATGAGAACCGTCTGATTCCCTACCGAGTCATTATAAAGTGATACTCAGGGTCTGCCACCTGAGTAGCTTCAGTCTTTGTGCCTTCAATGCGAGAGGGGGAAAAGAGGTCATTGACAGTACCGCCATATATATGCCAATGGTATGCGTAACGATAGGGATTGTTCCATTCGAATCTGATACTTACCTGTCCTTTTTCTATACTCCATTTGCCAGAATCATTATATCCCCAACGTTCGCTCTTAGCGGTATGGTCTTCGAAAAGAGTTATTTTATATGGCTTATCTTTTTGTGAACCGTCTTCATTGTATTCCGTGCAGTACCATTCACCTGCAATGTCTGGGATAACAGCTTCTGTTGTGAATGTTTTATCCTCACCATAATAGGTTTGGCCATTGGCCTCTATATATGCACAATAAGTATAAGTATTACCAGGAATTAGCCCACTAAGAGTTATTGATTGGGTACCATCAGCTTTACCTATATTTTTTCTTAAAGAACCGCCACTCCATGTGTATTCCACGCCACAAACACCATTATCTGGAACATTTTCATACGAACATGATACCGTAGCAGTATTTTCTGTAGCTTCTAAACAGTCACTCGTTATAGCAAGTGGAGGCAAAATGGGAGCTTTAATTTCTGGTTTCCATCTATCTGCAGCAATCACATTTCCTTTGCTATCATGCATATTATTGGAGCGTTGTACGATTCGGGAGGTGACG